>JAJBTC010000053.1 GCA_020861095.1 Bacteroides sp. | reverse complement strand
AGTATACACACATTTTGAATATCAGAAAAAGATAGACTCATGCAAAAGATTTTACGGATAGAACCGGATCCTTTATTTACAGGTATGGAAACCCCTGGAGCGTATGTCTGAAAAACCTTCTTCTCCGCGGCGGGACAATCAATCTGCTTCGCGCCCTTCTTCCCGGAGTCAGGGACGAATACACCCTTCCGGAAAACGTGTCGGAAAGTCCCGGCCTTCCAAAGCCAACAATCAACTCAACCGTCGGGTGAAGTAGGGCAGATCGCTGCCTGCGAGGGTTGCCGTTGGAAAATGTTTATTCGGTTGTACTTTCCTCTGCCTTTCTCCGGATACGTTCGTTGATAAACTTCACTTCCAGCTCAGCCTCTTCTTTCTCTTTTTTCAGGGTTTCCATCGAAGCAAGCAATTGATGCAATTCATAGATACCTGCCAGCGCTTTCCGGTCTGCAGGTAGCATGTTGGTGCGGAAACTACGGTCTCCGATGTATTCTATCCGGATATTTTTATCCCGGTTGGCGTAGATAAATTCCATCACACCACCGTCTTCTCCCAGTTTGAAGTCGGCTTTTTCGATCTTCTCATCCAGGTCAGTCGTCTGGTAACTGTCGCGTGCCGGAGGAGTCTGGGCAAACGTATCGTCCGGAGCGCTCACTTTAATGGAGTGATGATGAATGTTCCCTTTGCCGCAATACAAGGAGGTCATGCTCATGGCACCCCGTTCGTTGACCTGGAATCTGAGGTAGCAGCGATGCAGGTTTTTCTCGAGCACCTGGGTGGGCCAGAGGTAGTTGCCGGTCTGTTGGTATGCTTCGTCTTTTTCCAGGACGTATTTTCCCCGCATCTCTTCGAGGGTGTGCTGTTTCTCTTCCAGTTGCATGTCCATAGCAGCTATTCGCTGTCCCAGATCTTTCAGCTTCACCTGCATTTCCAGTTCGTTGCCCGCTTTGCGGGTATCGAACGCTCTGGGATAGAGTATCTTGATACTGTCTAACTGACGCAGGGCCTCATCGAAATCTTCACGTGCATAAGCTTCCTCGGCAAGTTTCAGCTTTTCGCCTGCCTGTTTCTCTGTTTGATTTCCGCAGGAGCAGAGAAAAATCATACATCCCGTCCATAAAAGTACTCTTTTCATTTGTTATTGTTTTGAAGTGTCTTTGTGGAAAAGACTGTTTCCGGATAGCAAAAATACAAATAATATCACTTTTTTGTACCTTTGCACCCTAAAAGTTAAAAGGAGAGCATGATTGAGCTGACCAGAGAAGAGTGGAAACACCGTTTGAACAACCCTATATTTCATGAGATCTCAGCTACTGCGGATGAACTGGGCTATGAATGCTACGTGGTAGGAGGGTATGTACGTGATGTCTTGTTGGAAAGACCTACCAAAGACATAGATGTAGTGGTAGTGGGTAGTGGGATTGAGATCGCGCGTCGCCTTGTACAGCGTCTGGGCAAAGGTGCCCATATAGCCGTATATAAGAATTTCGGTACCGCGCAGGTCAGATACCGGGAGCATGAGGTGGAGTTTGTGGGCGCCCGTAAAGAGTCGTACCAGCGTGACTCGCGCAAGCCGATCGTAGAAGATGGAACGCTGGCAGATGATCAGAACCGGCGCGACTTCACGATCAATGCGTTGGCCGTGTGCCTGAATGAAGGGCGGTTCGGGGAGTTGATCGATCCTTTCGGAGGTGTGGAAGACCTGAAAGAGAAAACGATACGTACCCCTCTGGATCCGGACATTACCTTCAGTGACGATCCGTTACGGATGATGCGGTGCATCCGTTTTGCTACACAGCTCAATTTCTACATAGATGATGAAACGTTCGAGTCGCTTTGCCGCAACCGGGAGCGTATCGGCATCATCTCCGGAGAGCGTATCAGTGAGGAATTGAATAAGATCATCCTTTCGCCCGTACCTTCCAAAGGGTTTGTGGACCTGGAACGTTCGGGGCTGCTCGAACTCATCTTTCCCGAACTGGCTGCCTTGCAGGGGGTAGAGACCCGCAATGGCCGGGCCCATAAAGATAATTTCTTTCATACGCTGGAGGTGCTTGACAATGTCAGCCGGCATACCTCGAACCTCTGGCTGCGCTGGGCGGCTTTGCTACACGATATTGCCAAGCCGGTAACCAAACGCTGGGATCCCCGGATGGGATGGACTTTCCACAACCATAATTTTATCGGGGAGAAAATGGTGAAGGAAATTTTCAGGAAGAAGAAACTTCCCATGAATGAGAAGATGAAGTATGTACAGAAATTGGTCGGGCTGCACATGCGTCCCATTGTGATCGCGGACGATGTGGTGACCGATTCGGCTGTCAGGCGTCTGCTCTTTGAAGCCGGAGATGATATTGATGACCTGATGATGTTGTGTGAGGCGGATATCACTTCTAAGAATATGGAACGTAAAAAGCGTTTCCTGCAGAATTTCCAGTTGGTACGTCAGAAACTCAGTGATCTGGAAGAGAAAGATCGTGTCCGGAATTTCCAGCCCCCGGTGAGTGGAGAGGAGATCATGCGGGTGTTCGGGCTAACACCCTGCCAGGAGGTAGGGAGTCTGAAAAGTGCTATTAAGGACGCTATTCTCGACGGGGTTATTCCTAACGAATACGAGGCGGCCTATCGGTATATGCTGGAGAAAGCGGAGAAAATGGGACTGAAGGTAAAAGAAGATCCTTCTCCGGCCTCTCCTTCGGTGTAGCTCCGGAAGAGGAAAGAAATGTCTTGTCTGCTTCCCCGGTGTACATATGTAGGATAGTGGCCGGTAGAAGAAAAGATACCTGACAGGTAGATAACAAAAGTACCTTTTTCAACGATGTATATACAGGAACTGCTGTACATCGTTGAAAAAGGTTCTTTATTACATATCGGTCCTGTTTTTATAGGAACGACCGGGAAATGTCAGTATCCATATCCGTACATGGAGGCCAGCATACCCATGATGGCTCCTCCGAAAAGAAGTGAAATGACAAAGACGATGGCCATAAGGATCAGGGCTGCTTTTGCGAAGTTGGCTTTGGTGACGGGCGTATTGTGGCTGAACGCCCACACGCATAACATGATCAGGTTGAGCAGGGGGATACTGGTGATGATCAGTACAATGAGCCAGTCTGTAATGGACATGACACGTGTATCGGCGGCTACATAGCCGGGGGATGAATAATTTTCCATATCGTTGAACTTTTGTGGAGTAACAATTTCGGCGATGGAAGTGTTCAGCCTTACTACCTCTCACTGTGTATGTCAGGTAGTAATGGAGAGAGGTTGTCTTTACATAGATCTAGGAGATAAGGAGGCAATTTTTATCCATTTTTTGCCTGTAGGTTGGCAAGATTTTGCCAAGGGGATGGCAACATCTTGCCAAAGGCGTGGCAAAACTTTGCCAGACGGTGAAAAAGAGTTGGCAAAATGCGGGCCGTTTAAGGATACCCCAGACCGTATATTGACTGGATAGAGGGCCGTTTTCTGCTGAAACGTACGATAAACTACATCCGGCAAAAAGGCCCATGAAAAGACAAACACAGGAAATCCATCCATACACAAAGAGAAGGAAAGAAAAAGGCCATCTCCATCCGATGGGGAGACAGCCTTTGTATATATATAAGAAAATGGATCTTTACCCCAGGGAAATGATCTCTTCCGGGCAATGGGTCAGTTTCTCTACTCCCTCTTTCGTTACAGCAAAAGAGTTTTCGATACCTACGGCTCCGATCTTTGGCAGCACGATCTTGGGTTCAAGTGCAAATACCATACCGGGTTCCAGTTCCTGTTTGATCCGTGGGGCAAGTACGGGAGCTTCATTGATCTGCAAGCCAATACCGCGTCCTATGAAACGGGCTTGTTGGGAAATTCCCATGAATTTGTCGGCAAACCCGGCCTGACTCACCAGGTCGATGGCTGCCTGGTAGAGATCTTCGCATACGGCACCGGGACGGGCCAGTGAGGTGACTTTATCCTGTATTTCCAGACAGACCTGATGGGCGGCGTAGGCCTCTTCAGGGAGTTTACCGATGGAGAAAACACGCGTCATGTCACACATATAACCGTTGAAGTTCCCGCCTATGTCTACCATGACGCTCTGTCCTTCCTGCAACAGCTTTCCGTTGATTCCACCCGGTAAGGAGGGATCCAATCCTTCTCCTCCCAGCGCAAAGTCGTAGGGAGAGGGTACGGCGGCGTTGTCTCCGCTCAACACACTACCCATAAAGATCTCCATGCTCTGACCGAATACCCGGAAGATACCCAGGCACCCTTCCAGTCTCATCAGCCGTTCGATCTCGATAGAGAATTCCCGATCGGTCATTCCCGGTCGGTATACGGAAGGGATCTGTTCGTAGGCCCTGGCGTGAGCAGCCGCGGCCCGGCGGAACATCTCAATCTCGAGTGCGGTTTTTACGCTTCTGGCCTGTCGGATCAGCGGCGTGCCATTGACAACGGTTGCTTCCGGGAAAAGGACAGCGAGGCGGTTGTATTCGGTGTAGGGCAGTTCGTCTCCTTCCAGCATCAGCTTCTGTGGCACAGGCAATCCGGTTTCCTTCAACAACTCCGGGATCTGTTCCGGTTTGCGGATGGAGTGTACAAATTCTCCCTGCATGTTATGGGGACGTTTGACAAAAAGATGCGCCGGCGAATGTAGGGGCAGATACAGATAGCCGCTGTAGATACATCCGGCAGTATAAAGTAAGTTTACGTTACAGGTGATCAATGCCGCGTCGATGCCTTGCTGAGCCATATAGACCCGTATCTTGTCGCGACGGAATTTTAATTCGGATTGAAGCATTTTCTAATATATTTGAATGAATGAGGCAAAGTTATGTATTTTGATTGAGAATTCTGCCTGTTTTCTTCCGGTTGTGTTTAATCGTTCCTCTCCTGATCGTTCCTTCGCTTTTTATCCGATTTCTTTTTTTAGTTATTGGAATAAGGTATGATCAGGTGGATCTGAGCAGCCAGGGAGAATCCTATCAAGTGAAATGCGGACAGGACCTATCTATCCGATCTGTCCGAAAAAAGAGAACCCTCTTATTTCCTGAACAAAACAGATACGGCCAGGAGGATAAAAAAACAGACAACATACAGCCTTCTTCGTATGCTATCCGAATTTCCCTGCCATCTGTATGATGACACTGAGGCAATGATATGTGGTTTATATATACAGGGATCTTACGTAAGTATTGCTGATTCACTGTATATATACTATTGTATCAGTTTGTTGATAGGCAGTATCCTATTTATCTTTATCTGTAAACGTATCTGCAACAGGAATTTCTCTTACCTGGTCTACAGAGAAGGGGATTACCTGTAGAGACGCACGGTGTGCATGGGGTCCGGAAAAACAGGTTAAGGTTTCCGGAACTATCCCAATGACACTCCTTTACTTCGGTTTCCTCTGAAAACCCGGAGGGGTTAATTTGAATTACAGATCTATCCATAGGACACTCATAGACTCCGATTTTCTCTGATTTCCTTGGATTTACCCCGATTCCCTCTGAAAGCCCGGAGGGCTTTACTATGAACCAACGGTCGACGAAGTCAACCAACGGTCAGCGAAGCTAATAACCCCCAGTGAAGCGCAGTAAGGGCTTTGCCCGTAACGAAGCGACTGGGGGTAGTGACGTATACCCATCTCTTCAACCCCGAAGTGGGTTGAATATAAAAAAACTCCATTCTACATAGTAGGAGCACGATTTTACTTCGTTTTATTCAGGATAGAATCATTCAACCCACTTCGGGGTTGAAGTCACAGGACGGATCGATACCCCCAGTCGCTCCGCTATGCTACGCTTCACTGGGGGTTATTGACTTCGTCGACCGCTGGTTCACATTAAAGCCCTTCAGGCTTTCAAAGAGAGTTATGTACCGTAAAGTTACTTCAGGCTTTCAGAGAGAGTTATGCACATGAAAGCCCGGAGGGCTTTCAGAGTGGATGAGTGATAGTTGGATAGTATAATAGTATAGAGGAAATGGAACCGTTTGAAATGCTCCGGGTAAAAAAACGGATATAAATAATTGAAATAAAATATATGATCGCCAGTGTGTACGATTTATTCCGGACACCAGTACATGCTGTGCGTCTCCGCGGTGCAAGTCCGAAAAAAAGCATTCCGTATCGTATATGCCTTCCCATTCGGTGTGCTGAGACGCACGCCGTGCGTCTCTACAGGGTACGGAGTATGCCATATACAATGGATAATGAACAGCTACTTATCTTATTTTCTTTACAATAGAGGAAACAGATCTTATAGGATACCCTGCCCCAGCATGGCTTTCGCTACTTTCATAAAGCCTGCGATATTTGCTCCTTTCAGGTAATTGATGTATCCATCCGCTTCTGTTCCATATTTTACACATTGATCGTGGATCGCCTGCATGATCCCTTTTAACTTCTCATCTACTTCGGCGGCGCTCCAGCTCAGGTGCATCGCGTTCTGAGACATTTCCAGACCGGAGGTAGCTACCCCTCCCGCATTGGCTGCCTTGCCGGGGGCATACATGATCTTGTGTTCCAGGAATGTGTCAATGGCTTCGGGAGTACATCCCATATTGGAAATCTCGCCTACGCAGATCACGCCATTGCGGATCAGTTCCATCGCATCCTCGCCGTTCAGCTCATTCTGGGTGGCACACGGCAGGGCAATATCCGCTTTTACTTCCCAGGGACGTTTGCCGGCGACGAAGGTGGCGGAAGGGAATTCATCGGCATAGGGGGCCACCTCATCGTTCCCGCTGGCCCGGAGTTCCAGCATATAGTCGATCTTTTCCCCACGGATCCCTTCCGGATCGTATACATATCCGTCGGGACCGGAAAGTGTGATCACCTTTGCACCCAGCTCCGTCGCTTTCAGAGCAGCACCCCAGGCTACATTGCCAAATCCGGAGATGGCAACTGTTTTTCCTTTTATATCTATCCCTTGCGTTTGCAGCATCTGGTTCACGAAATAGAGCCCTCCGAAACCTGTTGCTTCCGGACGGATCAGAGAGCCACCGTATTCCAACCCTTTGCCTGTGAACGTACCGGTGAATTCACGGGTGAGCTTCTTGTACATACCAAACATATATCCCACTTCTCTGCCACTCACCCCAATGTCGCCTGCCGGAACATCCATATCCGGTCCCAGGTGTCGCCAGAGTTCCAGCATAAATGCCTGACAGAAGCGCATGATCTCGTTCGCACTTTTGCCCCGTACCGAGAAGTCCGATCCTCCTTTGCCTCCCCCCATCGGGAGGGTAGTGAGTGCATTTTTAAAGATCTGTTCGAAAGCCAGGAATTTGAGGATGGAAAGGTTGACGGAGGCGTGGAAACGGATACCCCCTTTGTAAGGACCGATCGCATTATTGAATTGTACCCGGTAGCCGAGGTTGGTTTGTACTTCTCCTTTATCATCGACCCATGTAACGCGGAAAGTAAATATCCTGTCCGGCTCTACTAATCTTTCGATGATCTTTGCTTTCCCGAATTCCGGATGCTGGTTATATACCTCTTCGATAGAGAGCAATACCTCTTTCACTGCCTGCAGATATTCTTTTTCACCGGGGTGTTTCGCTTCCAGAGAAGCCATCAGTTTTTCAATATTCATGGTATATCATTTATTGGGTTGTTTATGATAAAATGTCAATATGTATAGTGCAAAATTAGAGAATTATATGAGACATCCTAATTTTTTACCGGTAAATTTGTTTAATGAGTGATAAAATGATAGGATTTGTGATGGGCAGAAAATTGCTTCCGGCAGATAAGCACGGTAGATCACAGAGATGAACTTATCCAACGTATATCCTATGTGTAGTTTATGACTCACTTATCTCTGTGAGGAAGCCTGGATCTATGAATGGAGATCCGGTGAAGAGATAAAAAAGGGAGACACCTTTTAATAACAAGAGGCATCTCCTTTATACATCCCATATGCCGGAGGATGATCTTTTCTGCAACAGAAATGATCCTATCCGGATGGTTCTCAGAATGTAGGTTTCATGCCCAGATTGTACATGATAAACGAATAAATATCTGCCTGTTCTTCCAGAACTTTCGCAATGGGCTTTCCCGCGCCGTGTCCTGCTTTGGTCTCGATACGGATCAGCGTCGGGTTTGTACCATCGTTGCATTCCTGCAGGGTTGCCGCGAATTTGAAAGAGTGAGCCGGCACTACACGGTCGTCATGATCGGCTGTAGTCACCAGGGTAGCCGGATAAGTCGTTCCCGGTTTCAGCGTATGGAGGGGAGAATAACTTCTCAGGTACTCAAACATTTCCGGACTCTCTTCACTGGTTCCGTAGTCACTGGCCCAGTTCCAGCCAATGGTGAATTTGTGATAGCGGAGCATATCCATGACCCCTACCTGTGGAATGGCTACCCCGAACAGTTCGGGACGTTGTGCCATGCAGGCTCCTACCAATAGCCCACCGTTCGATCCGCCTACGATCGCTATTTTTTCCGGTGAAGTGTAGTGGTTCGCTATCAGATATTCCGCCGCAGAAATAAAGTCGTCAAATACATTTTGTTTCTGCATCTTGGTTCCTGCTATGTGCCATTCTTCGCCGTATTCACCTCCTCCGCGCAGATTCACCTGTACATAGATGCCACCGTTCTCTAAAAAGGGGATGCGGGCAGTAGAGAACCCGGGATTCAGGCTGATGTTGAATCCGCCGTATCCATAGAGGTAGACCGGATTTTTACCGTCTCTTTTCAGGCCCTTCTTATACGTAAGGAACATCGGGACTTTCGTACCGTCTTTACTGTCGAAAAAGATCTGTTCGGTAGTAAATTCATCCGGATTGAATTTCACTTCCGGAGCACGGAACAGTTGGTAGGTATTGCTGTCCATGTCATACGTATACGTTACTCCCGGGATGGTGAACGAAGTAAATCCGAAGAAACACTCTTTGTCATCTTTGTTGCCACTGAAGCCTACTGAGCCAAGAGAGGGAAGGGGGATCTCCTGAGTGAGATTTCCTTCCAGGTCATACACATACGCATGGTGCGCGGCATCTTTTTCATAAGTAGTAAGTAATTTATTGTCAATGATGTTGACACTGGAAAGCACAGATCCCTTTTCCGGGATCACCTCTTTCCAGTTTTCCAGTGTAGGATGGTTGATGTCCGTAACCATCACCTTCCCTTTAGGAGCCTGATAGTTGGTATAGAAATAGAGATTGTCTCCGACCGTCTCTACCGGATAGTATTGGTATTCGAAATCAGTAGCCAGTGGCACCACCGGAGCATTCGGTTTGCGCAGGTCCTTCATATACAACGCGTTCCCGCGGCCCTCACCGGATTCGTAGATAAAAAGAATGCGTTCATCTTCCGTCACACTTGCCGTATAGAACCGTTTCGGATGATTGGGATTGTGGTAGATCAGGCGGTCTCTGGATTGAGGTTCCCCCAATGTATGATAAAATATTTTGTGATTCTCATTCACATGGGAATACTCTTTACCTGCTTCCGGAGCATCGTAGGCACTGTAATAGAATCCGTTTCCCTCCCATTGCGCACCGGAGAATTTGGCCCAGAGGATGTGGTCGTCCAGTAGTTCGCCGGTCTCCGCATCCATGACGAAGATCTCCCGCCAGTCCGATCCACTGCGTGAAATAGAATATGCCGCATATTTGCCATCGTTGGAGAGAGAGAGACCGCTCAACGCCACAGTACCATCGTCCGAGAGTTGGTTCGGATCCAGGAATACACGCGCTTCACTGTCCAGCGCGTCCTGTACATACAAAACACTCTGATTCTGCAGTCCGTCGTTGCGATAGAAATAGTATTTTCCGTGTTTCTTGGAGGGTGTACCGATTTTCTCATAATTGGTCAGTTCCGTCAGCCGCTCCAGCAATTGTTCCCGGAAAGGGATGCCTTCCAGATAAGCACTGGTCACTTCATTCTGTGCTTCTACCCAGGCAGCAGTGGCTGCTGACGTGTCGTTCTCGAGCCAGCGATAGGGATCCGGCACCTCAGTCCCGAAATAGATATCTACTGTGTCTACTTGGGCTGTTTCCGGATAGGTGATCTTTTTAGGTGCATTGTATCCAAACATCAAGCATCCTCCTGTTAGTAATAAAAAAGTTTTTTTCATAACTCTATGTGTCCTGTTTATTTGATAAGATACAAAAATAAGAAAAAACCTCAAAAATTCTCCACTTTCCATAAAAGCCGAGGCCGGTTTGCTTTTCCCGATAAAAAAAGCGAATTTTGTCAGACCAAACAGTTTGATTTACGATGTATGGATTTACTCCTTCGTCATGACCATTAACGGATGATTCACATCAAGGAACGTTGCGATGTACGATGGATGGGATATCCTTTGTACATAGTAAGTGTAGAATGAAATGAGATCGTATGCTCCGGTAGCACATCACAGAGGATGGTATACCTGGATATAAAGTCATGGGATACCCATCGTACATCGTAAATCAGTCAATCGTAAATAAACAACCATATGCTTACCAAACTGAAATTGAACCAACTTTATTTCAAAGATACGCAATTTGCCAATCTGATGCCTCGTCGCATCTTCAATATCTTGCTGATTGCCAATCCGTATGACGCTTTTATGCTGGAAGACGACGGGCGTATCGATGAAAAGATATTCAATGAATATACATCTTTGTCCCTGAGATATCCACCCCGTTTTTCGCAGGTCTCTACCGAAAAAGAGGCCCTCTCTTTGTTGGCAGAGATGTCTTTCGACCTGGTGATCTGTATGCCCGGAACGGGAGATAACGATAGTTTTGATATCGGCCGCCGGATCAAAAGTCTCTACGGGCAGATCCCTATCGTAATCCTGACCCCTTTCAGTCACGGGATCTCCCAACGCATCGCAGATGAAGATCTGAGCGCGTTCGATTATGTCTTCTGCTGGTTGGGCAATACAGATCTGCTGGTCTCTATCATCAAGCTGATCGAAGACAAGATGAATCTGGAGCATGATGTGGAAGAGGTCGGTGTACAGCTGATCCTGCTGGTCGAAGACAGCATCCGGTTCTACTCTTCCGTACTTCCCAACCTCTATAAGTTCGTACTGAAACAGAGCCAGGAATTTTCTACGGAAGCGCTGAATGCCCACCAACGTACGCTGCGTATGCGCGGAAGGCCCAAGATCGTGTTGGCGCGTACGTATGAGGAAGCTACTGCCATCTATGACAAATACAGTAACAATGTATTGGGGGTGATCACCGATGTGCGTTTTCCCCGGGAAGGGGAGAAAGACCCCATGGCCGGGATCAAGCTCTGTGCCCGTATCCGTAAGGAAGATCCTTTTGTGCCGATCATCATCCAGTCTGCGGAGTCGGAGAATGCCGTCTATGCCGCGCGGTATGCCGCCAGTTTTATCGATAAGAACTCCAAGAAGATGGATGTGGACCTGCGGCGGTCTGTCTCCAATAATTTCGGGTTCGGTGATTTTGTGTTCCGCAATCCCGATACACAGGAGGAGATCGCGCGTGTGAGGAATCTGAAAGAGTTGCAGAATGTACTTTTCGCCATTCCTGCCGAATCATTCCTTTATCACATCAGTCACAACCACATCAGTCGCTGGCTCTATTCCCGTGCCATGTTCCCTATTGCGGAGTTTCTCAAGCCGATTACCTGGAACAGCCTGCAGGATGTGGATGCGCACCGGAGGATCATCTTTGAGGCGATCGTGAAATACCGTAAGATGAAGAATCAGGGAGTGGTGGCTATTTTCCGCAGGGAACAGTTTGACCGTTACTCCAACTTTGCCCGTATCGGAGACGGATCACTCGGTGGTAAAGGACGCGGACTGGCTTTTATCGATAATATGGTGAAACGCCATCCGGAGTTTGAAGAGTTTGAGAATGCCCGTGTGGCCATTCCTAAAACGGTGGTGCTCTGTACGGATGTCTTCGACGAGTTTATGGAAACGAACAACCTGTATCAGATCGCTCTTTCGGATATGGACGACGAAGCTATCCTGAAATATTTCCTGAAAGCGAAACTGCCCGACCGGCTGGTAGAAGATTTCTTTACTTTCTTCGATGTCGTGAAGTCACCCATTGCCATTCGTTCGTCGAGCCTGCTGGAAGATTCGCATTATCAGCCTTTTGCGGGGATATACAATACCTATATGATCCCTTTCTTAGATGATAAATACGAGATGCTGCGGATGCTCTCGGATGCGATCAAAGGGGTATACGCATCTGTCTATTTCCGGGACAGTAAAGCCTATATGCAGGCTACCTCCAATGTGATTGACCGGGAAAAGATGGCAGTGATCCTGCAGGAAGTGGTAGGCAATCAGTATGGAGATCGTTACTACCCTTCGATGTCCGGAGTAGCCCGGTCGCTCAATTATTATCCATTGGGAGACGAAAAAGCAGAGGAGGGAACCGTGAATCTGGCTCTCGGCCTGGGAAAATACATCGTAGACGGAGGGATGACGCTGAGGTTCTCTCCGTATCATCCGCACCAGGTACTGCAAACCAGTGAGATGGAGATCGCCCTCAAAGAGACGCAGACCCGGTTCTATGCACTGGACCTGAAAAACGCGGGCCATGAATTCTCCATAGACGATGGGTTCAACTTGTTGAAACTGCACGTCAAAGAAGCAGAACAGGATGGGTCTCTGCAATACATAGCCTCTACATACGATCCGTATGACCAGATCATCCGGGACGGACTCTATCCGGGAGGACGCAAGGTGATCACGTTTGCCAATATCCTGCAGCACGATGTATTCCCGCTGGCACGTATCCTGCAGTTGGTCTTGAAATACAGTGAACAGGAGATGCGCCGTCCGGTAGAGATCGAGTTTGCCGTTAACCTGAGCCGGGACCATGACAAGACAGGTACGTTCTATCTGTTGCAGATACGTCCCATTGTAGACAGCAAAGAGATGCTGGACGAGGATTTGACCCTGATCCCGGATGAAGCGGTGATACTCCGTTCGGAGAATTCTCTGGGACACGGGATCATGGAGGATATCTATGATGTAGTGTATGTGAAGACCGATGGCTACAGTGCCTCCAACAATCAGAAGATTGCCTGGGAGATCGAGAAGATCAACCGTCGTTTCCTGGATGCCGGCAGGAAGTATGTGCTGGTGGGCCCCGGACGGTGGGGGAGCAGTGATCCCTGGTTGGGGATACCCGTCAAATGGCCTCACATCTCCGGAGCGCGGGTGATCGTAGAGGCCGGGCTCACCAATTATCGGATAGATCCGAGCCAGGGAACACACTTTTTCCAGAACCTGACCTCTTTTGGCGTGGGCTATTTCACGATCAACGCGTTTATGCAGGATGGAGTGTATGATCAGGCGTTTCTGGATGCGCAGCCAGCAGTAGAGGAAACGGAATTTTTGCGTCATGTCTCTTTTGAGTCTCCCCTTATCGTCAAAATGGATGGAAAAAAGAAATTGGGTGTGGTCATGAAACCGTAAATTGAAAAATAGAAAATCATATCCGCGATTGAGAATGAATGGAAGAATAACTCTGGGGTGTTCGCTGCTCGGAAAAGAGGCTTTGATGCTATGTGAATAGGAAAATCAGAGAAACCACTTTATTCAAAGGTATGCTCAGAATGGCCTGGAAAATATCTTTAAAGCTGACCTGAAAAAAATAAAAACCTTTTGTTCCAGGTCTGTTTGCTGTCTATAATTAATAAAATTATTATCTTTGCCGTAATTTTTCTTTATTTGGGTTTAAAAAGGTTCATGAATTTTCATTAAAAAAATCTATTATTTGATGAATAGAAAAATAGGATTAGGCTTACTGATCGTTGTGATTGGTTCGCTGACTTCATGTGTACAGGACAATCACGGTTCTACAACGGGGAAGATGCGGTTGAGAGTGACAGCAAACACAGAAGTACAAAGTATGCAGACCCGTTCAGGCGCAGAAGTTCTCGACCTGGATGTTTCAGAGTTTGACATAACTATTTTGAAAGGTGAAGAAGAGATTGGCTATTGGGAAAGCCTGAATCAGTTCCCGGATGAATATGTCATCGCCTCAGGAAGCTATACGCTGAAAGCTTCGTACGGTAGTCTGACTCAGGAAGGTTTTGATGCTCCTTACTTTGAGGGGACGAAAGACTTTACGGTCACAAAAGACGAGACCACTCAGGTAGAGGTTGTTTGTTCGCTGGCCAATGTGAAAGTCACCGTAGAGTATACAGATGCCTATAAGGAATATTTCAGTGAATATTCGACCCTGGTGGAGTCTGCCAGCGGCACAGAGATCGAGTTTGCCGGAGATGAGGAAAGAGCTGCCTACCTGCAACCCGGTAACTTTGTGGTATACGCCAGAGTAAAGCGTGAAGGTGGTGAGTTTACCACCATCGAAGCAGCTGTGGTGGAAGATGCCAAAGGTCGCGAACACTATATCTTAAAAATGAATGTGAATCTGGGAAGTACTTCGTTGCAGGTATCCTTTGACGATGCCACGGAGCGTGTACCTGTGGAGGTCGATATTTCGGATGAAGTACTGAGTGCTCCTGCGCCTTATTTTATAGCTACTGGTTTTGAGTCCGGGGAGACACAGACTATTGTGGAGGGCGGCTACGTGGCAGGAGGGAAAACTTCCGTATTGCTTCAGGCGCTTGCCGGAATATCCAAAATACAACTGACTACTCAATCGGAGGTGCTGAAAGAAATGGGCTGGCCTGAAGAGATCGAACTCATCCATGCTTCCGCGGCAGACCTGGAGTTGCTGAAGTCGCTGGGCCTGCAACTACGGGGAGTAGAGAAGAATGTAGAAAAAATGGCTGTGATCGATTTCACAGAAGTCCTCGCTAATCTGTTGGTGACACAGGACAACAGTCCCGCGGTTTTCACCTTACAGGCAACAGATAAGTTGTCCAGAGTGAGTGAATCTGAGATGACGTTGAAAGTCCTGTGTACTTCCAATCAACTGGAACTTATTTCTACGGAAACCGTGGCGTTGGGAAGTCAGAAAATAACCGCCTCTCTGGTCCTTGATGGCGATCCTTCCCTGCTGAAATTCCAATATCAATCTTATGGGGTGTGGTCAGATGCTACTTCTGTGTCTGTGATCTTATCGGACGGGCTGAACCATCAGGTAGAGGTCACTCTTCCTTCTCCTGTATTTGCTGAAATAGATCTTCGGGCTGTTTACAGAAGCAAAACTTCCAATGAGATCCCGGCTCAGACGGGAGATCCTCAGTTTGAGGTGAAAGCGTTGACCGCGGGAGATGTCTGGGCAGGTAAAGCTATATTGACTATCGTGGGTGAGAATGACGCGGTGACCGCCTATCTCCGGGATGAGCATGTAGTTGTGGAGTATTGTGATCCGCAAGATGAAGGCAACTGGATCACACCGGCACAACAGAGAGAAGGAGATGTCATCACCATTTCTTTGCCTTTGGATGCGGATAAAGAAAATACCTACCTGGTGAGAGCCGGATACGAGAAGAATGGTAATTATATATATACTTCTTCTACTCATCCGATCACTACCGAACAGGCCAGACAGGTACCCAATTCGGACCTGGAAGAGTGGTCCGGAAATACCTCTGTTACTTCCAACTGGACACGCTGGTATCTGAATACGGAGGAAGATGAAACGATTCCCGGGTGGTGTTCATTGAACGCGATTACTTCTCAGGGAAGAAAGACAAACGCGTATCAGTCCAATTCGGGAACCAGAAGAACGACTTCTAATTTCGGGACTTATGCGGCGGAACTTGTGACAATCGGCTGGGGTGATAACAACGCGTTACCCATTGCTCTCATTTCACCGGCAGGTAAACTGGAGAATATCACTGCCGCGGAGCTTTTCCTGGGCACTATGGGGGCGGACAATCAACCTCAGTATGGATATGAGTTTACTTCCCGGCCTGCCGCCCTGTCGTTTTATTATAACTATCAGGGAGTAGGAAGTCAGAAATTCAGTGTGGATATCAAAGTCATGAGTGGGAATATCGTTATCGGAGAACAGTTCCTGGAAGAGGGCTCCAATAGTGCGTATGAGCAGAAAACCATAGAGATCGTCTACCATGAACAGTATGCTTCTCTAAAAGCAACCCATCTTTCTATCGCATTCTCTTCTGGTCTCAATTCTCTGGACCAGATGGATATGCCCAGTAGCGGGTTCACTGGGAATGCCAGCAAGGAGTTCACCGGAAACAAACTTTATTTAGACGATATCAAACTCGAATATTAAAATGAAGAACTGTATGAAAAAGTCCATATATATACTTTTTGCTTTTTGCGCTGTCCTGTTGACGTTCGGAGCATGCGACCGTGAAAACTTTGGCGGAAAAGAGCAACCCGGAGAAGAGACGGTGGAAGGTACTGTCAGCCTGGCCTCCTTGAAACTGGCGGTGGATGTAGCTGTAAACCAGATCAGCCGTGCTGCTTCTGATGTGAATACAGACAACTATACGATCATTATTTATGATGTAGATAACGATAACAAACAGTTGGTGTCCTGGAAGTACAGCGAAATGCCGGAGGTATACTCCATGAAAGTAGGGAACTATAGCGTGGCAGCCTATTCACACGAGGAATTGCCTGCCGAATTTGAAAATCCTTTTTATTTCGGAAAACAGGATTTCGCGATCCGGGAAGATGAGGTAACAGAGATCACGGATCTGGAATGTTACCTGCAAAGCATCATGGTGACGGTAGAATATGACGAAGCACTCACTGCCCTGTTGGGCAACGATGTAGTGACTACCGTGAGCCTGAGCGATGCTTCCCTGAAATATGAAAATATAGATACCCGTGCGGGATATTTTAAAGCGGTGAATCCGACGAATCTGCTGGAGGCTACATTCAACGGTACGGTAGATGGGGAAAAACTTACGTTGCACAAAGGGTTTGCCGATGCGAAAGCCGGTCAGCATCGTATCGTCCGGTATTCGTTGGTAACTACCGGACCCGGTGAAGGCGATGATGACGGATCTGCCGGTATTTCCATCACCATAGATGTGGAGTGTGAGATCATAGAAAAAGACATAACGATTGATCCGGGAGAAGAGCCTACCATCACAGATCCGGGCGATGAGAACGGTGGTGGTACGGATCCGGGACCGGATCCACAACCGGGAGACAATAAGATCTCCATTGTCGGGGATGGGTTTGATATCGATCAGACTATCATCATTCCAGCGGATGCCAGCATTTCCAATCCTTATCCGGTATTGGTGAAGATCGCCGCAGAGGCAGGTATCAGACACTTGCATGTGGAGATCGGAAGTTCGGACAATAAGTTTATCGAAGTGCTTACGGAATTTATGCCCACGAAATTCGATCTGGCCTATCCGGGCCAGTATGAAGAAGGAATTTCGAGCCTGGGACTTCCCTATGGTGCGCAGGTGATAGATGCGGTGACTGTGGATTTCGATATTACCGGTTTTACGGGATTGTTGAATATATATTCGGGAACTCATACGTTTAAGATCACTGTAGTAGATAATACCGATAATGAGGAGTCTCAGCTACTCACCTTATTTACTTATTAAAATGAAGAAAACCAGATGAACAAGTATATACTTAAACTATCGTTTTTTTCTTTGTGTCTGTTTACGCTTCTCTGGTCATGTGATCGTAAAGAACTCTATACAGACGGTGAAGGAACTATTCGCATGAAAGTGGATATCGAAAATACGATAAACGTGGCTTCTACCCGCGCGTTAAGCGCGGAAGACGAAGCCCGTCTGAAAGAAGAATGTGAGATCCGCCTGTACAGTCAGAACGGACTGATACAATACTATAAAGGTGTGGATGAAATCCCTGAGGAGATCACACTGCGTGGAGGAGACTATCGGGTGCGAATAACAGCAGGTGACTCTGTGGATATCTCCTATAATGAAGTTTTCTACAAAAAAGAAAAAACGTTTATTGTAACAGCCGGAGAACATACTCCGCTGGAAGTAGTAGGCCGGATCGTCAATACGGTTGTGGGCGTAGAGTTTGACGACGCCACGTTGCAGACTGCTTTCAGTGAATACAGCGTAACGGTCTCTTCGGTGAAAGGGGAATTGAGTTTTGCTCCGGACGGAGAGTATGCGCTGGGATACTTTATTGTACCGGAAGGTAACCCCGTATTGGAATATACATTCGAGGGTACGTCGTTGAGTGGGGTGGCTTATACCAGATCGGAACGGATCGAAGTAGAAGGCTCTACCCTGTACGAATTCCAATTCTCCTATGCAGACCAGGGCACAGTGAGTGGAGGGGCGGATCTGAAAGTAAAGGTGGTCACCACTCCTTTAGAAGAGATCACAGATGAAGTGGAGATCTATCAGCGTCCCTTCTTCTATGGGATATTCGAGGAAGATATGCCTTACTACCTGGATCTGGCAGAAGCGAAAGACCTGGAAGTCGGCATTTCCACCAGCTCTTCTCTGAAAAGTGTGATACTGGGTTGTGAACGTTTTGCCGAGTGGGCATTACCTACCTATATGGATATGATGAGCCTGAAAGATAGCGAACGTGGAAGTCTGGCGGAGAAAGGTCTTACTTACAAATTGAAAGAGGCAAACGGTAAGTCAGATATGCAGCTTGTGTTCGGGGCTGCTCTGGTCGGGAAATTTACAGCCGAGAACGGCTTGGTAACTATTACTCTCTCTGCTACGGACGAGAATGGCAAAAACCGGACAGAGGATCTCATCCTTACCGTCGGGGGAAGTAATGTGGTGGCCGACCAGGTACTGCCGCACGAAGTGTTTGCCAACAGGGCTACGTTGCGCGGACAGGTCGTGAATACCCCTGAGGAAAGAGTTTATTTCCGGTATCGCAAAAGCGGTGACCCGCAGTGGACCGAAGCAGAGGTGGAGATCAACGGTACAAGTTTCCTGGCACAACTGACAGGCTTGTCTCCGGTTACAACTTACGAATATCAGGTGGCGGAAGGTGAAAGTGCCTATGCCATCTATACATTCACTACTGAGGGGGCTCAACTGCCGAACAATAGTTTTGAGAGATGGTCCGGAGCTACTCCTTTGCTGGTACATGCAGCAGATGAGGCAAGATTCTGGGATACAGGCAATGAGGGAGCTGCTACCTTGGGAGGGAATGTGACAGTATACGATGAAACTATTTACGCAAGCGGCAACCGCTCGATCAAGATGCAGTCTCAGTTTGTCGGAGTAGGTATTTTCGGAAAATTCGCCGCTGGGAATGTCTTTGCCGGAAAATATCTGGATACAAGTGGTACAGATGGGATCTTGGGATTCGGTCGCACCTTCAGCGACCGGCCGGTAAAGATGCGTGGGTATATCAGATACAACTGCGGTATTGTGGATTACGCAAGCAATACCGATTATCATGAACTCAGAAATGGAGATCCGGACCAGGGATCTGTCTACATTGCTGTGGGCGACTGGGAAGGTGAGGACTACAAAGGAGAGAACTGGCCCTATATCATAAAAACCAAGACTTCTGAGCGTCAGCTATTCGATGCGGATGTGGCGGGTACTATCGCTTATGGCGAAAAGACCTTATATGAGTCTACCACGGGTGAAGGTCTGATCCCTTTTGAGATCGAGTTGGATTACCGTACCTGGGATCGGAAGCCTACGGCTATTGTCATTGTGGCATCCGCAAGTAAATACGGCGACTATTTTACTGGTAGCTCAGAGAGCTGTATGTGGCTGGATGATCTGGAACTGGTTTATGAATGATGGGTTGACTGAAAAAGTGAAGAAAATACTTACAATTGTTTTACTCCTGTTGTCGGGCATCCTGTATACTCCGGCGCAGGAGTTTAAACGTGATATAGAATTAAATACCTTTGTGCCTAAGGGGCAATGGATCGTGGGTAGTTCGGTTTCCTATTCGGAACATACGGAGAAGAACTACCAGTTTCTTGTACTGGACGGATTCAATTCGGACGGGTATACCTTCAAAGTCAGTCCGATGCTTTTGTATGCGTTTAAGGACAACCTGGCTTTGGGAGGACGATTTACCTACGGTCGTACACTCTTCAAGATGGATGGGGTGACCATTACACTGGATGAAGACAATGACTTCGATATAGATAATCTCTATACACTCAAACATTCTTATTCGGGCATGGCCGTGTTGCGCAATTATATCAATCTGGGCAGCAGTCAACGGTTTGGTCTGTACAACGATGCGCAGTTGCAGATGGGAGGCAGCCAGTCCAAAATGGTCAGTGGCAGCGGTGAGTCTATCACCGGAACGTATGCTACCTCCACCGATCTGAAGATCGGAGTAGCACCGGGCATGGTGGCTTTTATCAATAACTATACGGCGGTAGAGGTGAGTGTAGGAGTATTGGGATTCAATTTCAGTAAGACACGTCAGACCACGGATCAGGTATATATCGGAGAACGTACGATGAACTCCGCGAATTTCAGGATTAATATATTCTCTATAGCATTAGGGATCGCATTCTATCTGTAACAAATGGCTGGAAGATATATAATACTTAGTATGATCGGACTGCTGGTGACACTGCATACTCCGGCTCAGGTGATCGCGGATACGTTGCGCAATGTGGCCGGACAGGATTCAGTGATCCGTGAGACGGTCGTTATCCGGGATACTATCTTTTTATGGTTGGATGAAGAACTGCAGCAAGAGGTCCATCCCTCGGATGTGATCTATACCAAAGGTGTGGGACGTCACAACCGCGGGATCATGAACTACCGGTTCATTCCCCAGGGCAAATGGATCGGAGGGCTCACGGCTTCCTACATTGATTTTGACAGTGACGACAGCCGCCTGCTTTTCTCCCTGATCGAGGGTTTCGACTGTCATCTGCGCATGATGTCTGTCAATCCTTTTATCGGGTATGCCGTAAAGGACAACCTGGTGATCGGAGCGAAGATGGGATACAGCCATACGGTAGGACAGCTGGATAATGTCTCTATAGAGATCGATGATTTAGATGTCTCTCTGCGGGATATGCGTTATACGGAAGATCTGTATTCTTTCGCCCTTTTCTATCGTTCCTATGTAGGAGTAGACAAAAGCAGACGATTCGGGTTATTCAATGAAACCACGCTGGCTTACAATACAGGTACGTCCCGTTTTTCCCGTGAATTTGACGCGGAGCACAAGATCACCGATACTACCATACATGAAGGTCATCTGGGCATCAATCCCGGAGTCACGGTCTTCATTATGCAGAACGTCAGCGCGGAGCTGTCTTTCGGGGTCGCCGGCTTTAAGGTACGTTATGAAAAACAGCGCAACAATCTGGGCGAGAGTGGTTCCAGACACAAGAGCGGAGCAGACTTTAAGATCAATCTGTTTAATATAAATATTGGTATCACCGTTTGTTTGTAACACGATGAAAAGATCACATATACATATACCGTCACTCTTAATCGGATGGTTGATGACGGTCCTCTGCGGTTGCATCGAGAACGATCTGGGCTATCCTTCCATACCGGTAGAGATCACGAAATTCAATGTGCGTGGGCAGATCGGGAATACGATCATCAACAACGAAACCCGTACGGTGACAGTGACCGTTGCCGATACCGTATATCTGAAAAGGGTTTACCTCAGAGAGATCGAGATGACGGAAGGGGCTACCGGACCGTTAGAAGCGGGTATGCTGCTGGATCTGAGCGATTCTCCAAAGGTGACTCTACAGCTGTATCAGGAATATGAGTGGACGATAAAAGCTCAGCAGACGATTGACCGTGAATTTAAGATAGCCGGAGACTATATACAGGTGGGCGAACCGGAATTCTATCCGGAGGAATGCTATGCGGTGGCACGTGTGACGGACAAAATATTACTGAAGGATCTTACGATCGAACGGTTGAAACTGGGTCCTACGGGCTCTACCATCAATATGAGTACCGAAGTACCTCCTATCGATTGGGAGTATCTGGGTAATTACTGCAAAGCAAAAGTAGTGGTCAATTACAGTGACTTTATCGTTATGGAAGAATGGACTCTTTATATCTTCCAGACTGATGTGACCGTTTCTACTACTCAGGCTGATGCCTGGGTGAATGTAGCCTGGCTCTACGGAGAAGGGTTGGACGGAGCAGATAACGGTTTTGAGATCCGTGAGGAGATAGAAGAAGGGTGGACTGTGGTAGATGCATCCTATGTCACCCATAGTGGTGGGAACTTCTCAGCATGTGTGCCGCATCTGAAGGAAAAAACCAATTATGTATGCCGTGCGTATTCCGGGGAAGATTACGGAACAGAAATAGCCTTTACTACCGGAGAGGCAGTGATGCTTCCGGGAGGTACGTTTGACAACTGGCACAAGGTGGGAGATGTCTGGTATCCGTATGCCCGGGATGAAACTCCTTTCTGGGACAGTGGCAATAAAGGTGCGACAACGGTAGGAGAGAGCAATACGGTGCCGACAAGTGATATCTGGAGTGGAAAGAACGAGGGGCAGGCCGCTTATCTGGAGTCTAAGTTTGTAGGGGCGTTGGGATTCGGAAAGTTTGCCGCCGGCAACCTGTTTGTCGGAGAGTTTATTGATACGGATGGTACTAACGGTATTCTGGATTTCGGAAAGCCTTTTACGGCCCGTCCGACCAAATTGAAGGGCTACTACAAATACAAGACAGGTCCTATGGATTATGCTTCAGGAGATTTCGCGGACTTTAAAGGACGGCCCGATACATGCCATATCTATGTCGCTGTTGGAGACTGGGACGAACCGGTACGTATACGTACGAAGCCAGCCAACAGAAAGTTGTTCGATATCAACGATCCGAATATCATTGCGTACGCGGAATTCAGTTCCGGTGCGGATGTTCCCGACTACCGGGAGTTTGAACTGGTATTGGATTATCGGGCGACCGACCGGGTACCGACCTATCTGGTCATTGTCTGTACAGCCAGCAAATATGGAGATTACTTTGTCGGAAGTACTTCCAGCGAGTTGTATATAGATGAGTTCTCACTGGAGTATGATTATTAAGGAATTCTCTGTGATTCGTATGAATAGATTCGTACAGACAGGATCTCAGATCCCATAAGCAGTTGAATCAGATTCTATAAATCCGGACTCTGTATCCTATTGGGCCGAGTGCTGCCTGCATTTAAGAATGCTCATTTGTTAACTGAGACTGTATCAAAATAGAATTTCAGAAATGAAAATCTGGTAGATGGAAACCTCTTTAAAGAAACTCCCCTTATTTTTCCCTTTCTATTAATAGAATAGAGCTAAAATAAGGGGATTATTGGATCTTAAGTTACAGATTATAAGTAAAGCTGCCACAATTTTTTATTTTGAGATAGCCTCGTGAACCCGTAGAAACAAAAAGGACTACCTGAGCAAACAGGTAGTCCTTTGACTATGACAAGTAAAGATATCGGGCTGATTATTACAATATACCTTGTGCCATCATGGCTTTCGCCACCTTCATAAATCCGGCGATATTGGCACCTTTTACATAATTGATATATCCGTCTGCTTCCGTACCATATTGTACACATGCTTCGTGAATATTCTTCATGATGCTCTTCAGCTTCTCGTCTACCTCTTCTTCGCTCCAGCTCAGTTTGATCGAGTTCTGTGTCATTTCCAGACCGGATACCGATACACCTCCCGCATTGGCGGCTTTACCCGGAGCATATAGAACCTTAGCGTCCTGGAATACTTTGATCGCTTCCGGAGTAGAGGGCATGTTGGCCCCTTCCGATACGGCAATCACACCGTTTGCTACCAATGCCTGGGCATCGTCACCGTTGATCTCGTTCTGAGTAGCTGAAGGCAGAGCGATGTCACCTTTTTCATTCCAGGGACGAGCTCCTTCTACATACTTACAACCATATTTGTCCGCGTATTCACGGATACGACCGCGGTAGAAGTTTTTCAGTTCCATGATGTAGTCTAATTTCTCACGGTCGATACCATCCGGATCGTAGATATAACCGTCAGAGTCTGACATGGTCACTACTTTTCCACCCAGTTCCAGTACTTTTTCAGTCGTGTATTGAGCTACATTTCCCGAACCCGATACCAGACATACTTTACCTTGCAGGTCTGTACCTTTTGTTTTCAGCATTTCCATCAGGAAGTAAATGTTACCGTAACCGGTAGCTTCCGGACGGATCAGAGACCCACCGAACTCACGACCTTTACCTGTGAGGGTACCTGTAAATTCGTGAGTCAATTTCTTATACATACCGAACATGAAACCTACTTCACGGCCACCTACACCGATATCACCCGCAGGTACGTCGGTGTCAGGACCAATGTGGCGCCACAGTTCCAGCATGAATGATTGTACGAAACGCATTACTTCAGCGTTTGACTTTTCACGCGGAGAGAAATCAGAACCACCTTTACCACCACCCATAGGCAGAGTAGTCAGGGCGTTTTTGAATGTCTGTTCGAAAGCGAGGAATTTCAGGATGGAAAGATTCACAGAAGAGTGAAAACGGATCCCTCCTTTGTAAGGGCCGATCGCGTTGTTGTGCTGTACACGGTAACCCATGTTGGTCTGCACATTGCCTTTATCGTCTACCCAGGTTACACGGAACTGGTATACTCTTTCAGGAATACAAAGACGCTCGATGAGGTTGGTCTTATCAAATTCGGGATGTTTGTTATATTCTTCTTCGATGGTGAAGAGTACCTCTTCTACTGCCTGATGATACTCCGGTTCGTTGGGAAACCTTCTTTTCAGATCGTCTAATACCTTAGCTGCGTTCATAATGTTCTCTACTTTTATTGGTGTTATACTTCTATTCAAGTTTAAGTTTGCGGTTGCAAAAGTAAACATAAAAATTAAGCAAGCAAACACTTTATAAATAAAAAGCGAGAAAAATATAAAAAAAGAAAGTTTAAGTCGGTAAAAACGAATAAAAAGACATTATTTCTTTTTCCTGAGGGATTTATAAACAGGAAGGAAGACAAACAGCGCGGACATGATCAGCGTGACAATGACCGGACCGTCTATCCGTTCCACGCTGACCAATACGATGTAGCAAAGTGCAAGCCAGAGCAGAGAGAGGCATACAATCTGGGAGGTAGATAACGGCTTTTTCATACTGCATGTTTTATTTAGGGTAAATAGAGATTTACGATTTACGGATTTACGATTTACGATTGAAATTACAACTCCTTTCCTATGTACCTTCACGCTATGCATTTTCTTTTTTCATCAGACAAAAGAACAGAAGAACAGATGAAGAAAATAAAATCTATAGAATGACATCTATCTATCAGCAGTGAATGATGAGTAGTACGTCACAACTTATCACTTATCACTCAAAACTCTTATATGTTCTTTTGTTCTTCTGTCTGAAAAAGAAAACCTGTCCCATAAAGCAAAAGTAACTTCAATCGTATATCGTAAATCCGTCAATCGTAAATCCCTTTATTTTCCTGTTTTCTTTTTATAAACAATTGCATCAATCGTAGCTACGGCTGTAATATTGACAATGTCACGTACCGAGCTTTCGATATCGGTGAAGTGGATCGGTTTGTTAAGTCCCATCTGGATGGGGCCGATCAGTTCCGTATCTGTCATCGCCTGTATCAGTTTATAGCCGGAGTTGGCCGAACTGAGGTTGGGGAAAACCAGTGTATTCACGTCTTTTCCTTTCAGGCGGGTGAACGGATATTTGGCGTCACGCAGTTCGCGGTTCATGGCAAAGTTCACCTGCATTTCTCCGTCGATCGCCAGATCGGGATAGTTCTGCTGCATATACTCCACTGCTTCATGTACCTGTGCCGGACTTCCTGCCTGATCCGAACCGAAGTTGGAGTAGGAGAGCATAGCCATCACCGGGGTATGGTTGAAGAAGCGTACGGTCTGTTCCGCCAGCTTTGCCACGTCGATCAGTGTTTCCGTATCGGGGTGACGGTTGATCAGTGTATCTGCCAGGAAATAAGTTCCTTTTTTCGAGTTGAGGATGTGCATGGTACCGAAGTTCTTGTATTCGGGGCGGATACCGATCACCTCTTTCGCCACCTTAATCGTATTGCTGTATTTGGTATAGAGACCTGTGATGAAAGCATCCGCGTCTCCTGTTTCCACCATCATCATTCCGAAGTAGTTGCGCTCGAACATCTTGTCGTTGGCCTCTTCGTAGGTCGCTCCTTCACGGGCACGTTTTTCCGACAGGATACGCGCGTAGCGTTCGCGCCGTTCCGCTTCACGGTCGTGGCGCAGGTTCACGATTTCAATCCCCTCCAGGCTCAGTTCAAGTTCTCTGGCGAGCTTTTCGATCCGTTCGTCATTACCCAGCAGGATCGGATGACAGATGCCTTCGGCCCTGGCTTCCACAGCGGCTTTCAGCATATTGGGGTGAATACCCTCGGCAAAGACCACCCGTTGCGGATCGCGGCGTGCCATCTCGTAGAGTTGCCGGGTCAGTTTAGACTCATACCCCATCAGTTCGCGCAGGCGCACTTTGTAAGCATCCCAGTCTTCGATGCGCTTGCGGGCCACTCCACTTTGCATCGCAGCTTTCGCTACTGCCATAGATACTTCGGTGATCAGGCGGGGATCTACCGGTTTCGGAATAAAATACTCGGCTCCGAAGGTGAGACTATTCACCCGGTACGCTTCATTCACCACATCAGGTACAGGCTGTTTGGCCAGGTCTGCGATCGCATGCACGGCAGCGATCTTCATCTCTTCGTTGATGGCTTTGGCCTGTGTATCCAGAGCGCCCCGGAAAATATAAGGGAATCCGATCACGTTGTTGATCTGGTTCGGATAGTCCGAACGTCCGGTAGCCATCAATACATCGGGACGGGCAGACATCGCCTCTTCGTAAGAGATCTCCGGAGTAGGATTGGCCAATGCGAAAACGATGGGCATCGCTGCCATGCTGCGGATCATGTCCTGAGATACCACATTTCCTTTGGACAGTCCCAGGAATACATCCGCCCCTTTGATAGCCTCTTCCAGGGTACGGATATCGGTACGATCGGTAGCAAAGTAACGTTTCTGCTCATTCAGATCGGTGCGGTCTTTACTAATCACCCCTTTGCTATCTAACATCACAATGTTTTCCAGTCGGGCTCCCAGAGATACGTACAGTCTGGTACACGATACTGCCGAAGCTCCCGCGCCATTTACCACGATCTTTACCTCTCCGATCTTCTTGCCTGCCACTTCCAGCGCGTTCAGCAGTCCGGCACTGGAGATAATAGCCGTACCGTGCTGGTCGTCGTGCATCACCGGAATGTCTAATTCCTCTTTCAGACGTTGCTCGATCTCAAAACATTCAGGTGCTTTGATGTCTTCCAGGTTGATCCCTCCGAAAGTCGGCGCAATGGCTTTGACAGCCTGGATAAACTTCTCCGGATCTTTTTCGTCGACTTCAATGTCAAACGCATCAATCCCGGCATATATTTTGAAGAGGAGTCCTTTTCCTTCCATCACCGGTTTGCCACTCAGGGCGCCGATATCTCCCAGGCCCAGCACTGCCGTACCGTTCGAGATCACTGCCACCAGATTTCCTTTAGCAGTATATGTATATGCGTTCTGCGGATCTTTTTCTATTTCCAGACACGGTTCGGCTACTCCCGGAGAATAGGCAAGCGATAAGTCACTCTGTGTACTGTAAGGTTTGGTAGGTACTACTTCTATTTTGCCCGGTTTGCCCTGGGAGTGATAGAGCAAAGCGGCCTCTTTGGTTATTTTTGCCATGGTAAGTTGATTTTAGTAAAAGTTATCAATGGTTACAAAAGTAAGCATAAATGCGATAAAGTATTATCGTATCTCTCTAAATAGATCAATATTTATGAGAAATGGGACAAAATTAACAAGGTAGGATATCCTGGAAAAAAGACTTATAAAAACATCAGATGGTGATATAAACCATCTGATGGGGGCGGGGAAATATCTTATTTTTTCAATAGGTCACAGACCGTTTCCTACTAAATCTTATCTCTTTTATGCAGGATTTTCAGAAAGTAGTATCTGAACGGATGGGTATATTTTAATAACTTCCATGGCCTGCTGCTATGAGGTTTATGGAAGACCTTTATATGCATACAAAGATAATTGCTGAATCCAAGTTGAAGGGATTTATGTGAAATAGTAACATCATGCCATGATTTCGCAGGATCTAATTGCTTAAAATCAAATGTATGTAAGAAGGTATGACTCAAGATCGTACAGCAAAAGCTCAGGTGCTTTTTCATTTCTGTTACGGATCCGGAATATTTCTTTGCATACAAATAGGGATAGTTGACTTTCCCTTCTTCGTCTACTGTCACGGCTGCCATAAGCGCACAGTCGGATCGTTTCAAGGCTTCATCGTATAAAGACTGAAGGGTATCAGGCTGTATAATAACGTCAGATTCTACAATACATACATAACTATCGTCTTCCAGTGCTTTTTTTTGTGCCATTTGCAGAACAAGAAGATAATTGGGTGAAGGATGATCGGTCAGGCCTGCCAGATGGATGAGCGTGAATCCATATTTCCCGGATGCTTTCCGAAGTCGTTCCGTATTTTCCGGAGTACTGAAATCGTTGTATACGGTATACTGAAAAGGTATATTGACTTTCGAACTCATGATGGAGCCGATCGTTTGTAAAGTCAATTCTATGGAATCTTTGACAGGAGTAATGATATGAAGAGACTGCATATAATAAAAAATAATGGATAATCGTGTTCCGGGAGTTTTTGAGAATACATCAGAAGTAATTTATTCTACTTATTCTATGCTTCTGCTTTGAACAGGAATTGTAATATAGACTACATCGATGGTCATCGTACCTGCATATCTGCCTCATGGGGCAGTGCAGAGAGAAAAGTGCCTTGTATATCTGTATCGGGTTATCATCCGGGACTTTCCGTGATTTCATACGATGCAGAGCGAAGAGCTGTGTATTCATTATTCGTAAGTTTGTTTTGTCACATCCATATAAGTGCTTTGTATCCAGGATCAGGATCTTACTTCTCAGATGCAAGAAGTAAACGATGCTCTATAGAGGAATGTATACCCTGTAGAGTTTGCTGATTTTATCCTTCTCTTACAAAGAGGAGGATAGAAAAGGTATGGTGTGGGAGAATAATTTGATAATTAGTGAATTATTCTTTCACCTGTATCGTGCTTTTTAAATGGACCGTAAAACATGGATATGCCTTATACTGTCCTGCATCCTTACAGGGTCTTACAGACGGGAAAATAAGAGCAGCGGTATAGAAACAAATGATTAAACATACAGGGAATGAGTTGGATAGGCACGAACAGATATAGGTGCAGAAGAATAAGAAGGATCAGAGAGATAGAAACAGAGAGAGAACAGGAGGTAGAAACAGTCCGTTTATTTAGAGTGACTTAGTTGATTTTTTCTGAAAAAGAACAGATAAAATCGCGGATTTCAATTATATTTTTTACATTTGCAGATGTATCCTATCCTCCTCTTTGTAAGAGGCGGATATTTTTTTGCTATGCCCCGTACATCTACAGAATAGCCAGTAGACGTGCACTTGCCTGGTCAATCATACTCTGGTCTAAAGAGGCCAGATAGATACGGGTCGTACGTTCGTTCTCGTGTCCCATACCTTCACTGATAAGTCGGATCGGTATTTTACTCTTTTTTGCCAGGGAAGCCCAGGTATGTCTGGCGATATAGGAACTTAACTTGTTTTCCAATCCGATCTGAGAAGAGATCAGATGGAGACGATAGTTTTGCATGCGCAATGAACTTTCATATTTTCGTTCGGCAGTCAAAATGGGAAAGAGGTACTTACTCTCTGCGGTACGGATACCATACTGGTTTATGATCTCCCGGATAGCAGGTTCTATTTTGATCCGTAGGATTTGTCCGGTTTTCTGACGTTTGTATTCTATATAGTTGTTTATTATATGGTCCGGAGTGAGGTGTGCGATGTCTACAAAAGCCATTCCCCGTGTATACAGGCTGAAGAGGAACATATCTCTGGCAAAGATAAGGTTCGGTTTCTTACTCAGATCCAACTTTTTCAAACGGTGGATCACACGCTGGTCTACGGCACGTTTTACTGTTTTTTCTATGCCTGTATATACGTTCCGGAAAGGATAGTGTTGGGGAGTGAGCCCGGCTGATACGGCACGATTATATACTGCCCGGAGTATACGCATATAAAAAGATGTGGTGTTGGGACAGATCTGTTGGCGGATCAACCAGTTTTCGTATTCTTTGGCCACACCTGCGTCTATAAGATCCATGCGTATATCCTTGTTGTTACGGAATTTCCGGAAACTTCGTAAAGTAGTTGTATAGGTGGATGAAGTCTTCTTCCGACCGGCTTCTTTTAATTCGGAGATACAACTTTCCATAAACGGGAACAGATGATCGTTCAGGAGTTTCCTCTTATAATAAATGACTATTTTATTGGCTTCATCCGGCTCATCTTTTAACAGAGACATGATCCGTACCAATTGATGATAATCGGATTCTATTTTCTTATGGAGTATCAACAGTTCTTTCAGTCTTTTTTCGTTTTCCCAATCGAAGATCACTTTACTCTTTTTCCTATCCCATTCTTCAGGAAAGAGTCTGAAAGAAGTCGTTATCAATTTCACTTTTCGCTTTGCAATAATCTGGTAGTAGATAACACCTTTCTTATCAGGTGAAGCCGAGGGACGGAATTTTATTCGAACAGATGCCATAACGCTAAAAAAGAATTAAGATTGAATTTTTATTACTATCAGCAAAAATATTTTTCTGTTGCAGAGGGAAGCTATTTTCCTTTGCTGTCGGAAATAGCTGCTGGTGTTCTGCTTTCATATGTTGTCTGGTATGGGTAAGGTGTTTCGTTGGGTGGGATCAAATCCCGGAACCCCTTTTTTCGTTACAAACTTAATAAGGACAGAAGGAGAAAAATGGCTATAATCGTGAAAAATACATAGAATATCTTTAAAGCAGGTAAACTAATTTGTGTATCAGGAAGCGGGAATGACTCTTTGGGGCAGGAAATACAGATACATCAGGATCTATCTTAGAAGGGGGAGAACAGATCATTTGCTTTCGATCAGCTATTTATACTATTAATAAGGAATTGTACCTCAAAATAAGTCCGTTTAAAACAGGTATGTTCTTAAACGGACTCTTTCGGAATTTCAGTATGTTGTTTATTGTTTCAGCGCCTGTTCGATATCCGCGATCAGATCATCGGCATTTTCGATACCTACCGACAACCGGATCAGATCGGGTCGTACTCCTGCTTCGAGCAACTGTTCATCGGTCAGCTGGCGGTGTGTATGGCTGGCGGGGTGCAGTACACAGGTGCGTGCGTCTGCTACGTGAGTGACAATGGCGATCAGTTCCAGAGAATCCATGAAACGGATAGACTCCTCCCGGCCACCCTGCAGTCCGAAGGAGATCACTCCGCAGGAACCGTCGGGCATGTATTTCCGTGCCAGTTCGTAGTACGGATTTCCCGGCAGTCCGCAGTAATTGACCCAGGCTACTTTCGTATGTCCGGAAAGGTATTCCGCTACCTTTTGCGCGTTGCGGCAATGTTGCGGCATACGCAGGTGCAGCGTTTCCAGTCCGATGTTGAGCAGGAAAGCGTTTTGCGGACTGGGTATGCTACCCAGATCACGCATCAGTTGTGCCGTTGCTTTGGTGATATACGCCAGCTTTCCGAATGCTTTTGTATAGGTCAGCCCGTGATAAGATTCATCGGGAGTACACAGTCCGGGAAATTTATCGGGATACGACTCCCAGTCGAAATGACCACTGTCTACAATACATCCTCCTACGGCCGTGGCATGTCCGTCCATGTATTTGGTAGTGGAGTGTACCACTATATCGGCTCCCCATTCGAAAGGGCGGCAGTTGATCGGCGTAGGAAAGGTATTGTCTACGATCAACGGTACGCCGTGATGGTGCGCGATACGGGCAAATTTTTCGATATCCAGCACTTCCAGCGAAGGATTGGATATCGTTTCTCCGAACAGCAGTTTGGTGTGGGGGCGGAAAGCCGCTGATATTTCCTCTTCCGGGGCATCGGGGCTCACGAAGGTAACCTCGATCCCCAGTTTTTTCATGGTCACACCAAACAGGTTGAATGTCCCTCCGTAGATGGCCGAAGAGCATACAAAGTGGTCACCTGCCTGGCAGATATTGAAAATGGCGTAGAAATTGGCTGCTTGTCCGCTGGAAGTCAGCATGGCCGCGACACCCCCTTCCAGGGCCGCGATCTTGGCAGCTACCGCGTCGTTGGTCGGATTTTGCAGGCGGGTATAGAAATATCCGGCATCTTCCAGATCGAAAAGGCGTGCCATCTGTTCACTGGTATCGTATTTAAATGTCGTACTCTGATAGATGGGCAGTACGCGGGGCTCACCTTTCTTAGGTTGCCATCCAGCTTGTACGCAGAGGGTTTCGGGGCTTAGTTTCTTGGACATAGGACATTCTTTATTTACGATTTACAAATTTATGAACCAACGGTCGACGAAGTCAATTACGGTTGAAATATCTATTTCTATCCTTTTCTTTTCATAACCAGGCAGACGACAGATCCTCTTTACAAGGTGTACTATCGGGGCGGTAAGAGGCCTTGTCGCCTGGTTATTGGGTATATAAAAAAGATTTTCAGACAAAAATAAGGAAAAATATTGTATTTTTGTTAGCCGTAGACACGAAACAGACAACGGTCATCGCTGTTGCCTTTCCAATACCTATGAATACAATGATCCGATTGATATGTACTATTTTTTTCTCTCTGCTGCTGTGTACCTTGTATGCACAGCAAGAGCAGGCCAAGCCCCGGCAGGGAGAGGGAGTATATGCTTTTCTCAGGCGGCACAACCGGCAGGGTAAAGCCGCTTATGATGCGTTCATCGAATTGAACCGCGGCAAGCTGGGCAAGAACAACAGTCTGAAGATGGGAGTAAATTATACACTTCCGCCTCTCCAGGGTGCTTTTTCCGCGGCAAATTCTTCTTCGGGAAGTTCCGCAAGTGCTACCACCCGGCGGATACGCGAACCGCTTTTCGGGAAGAAACTGGCAGATGTCGAGATAAAGACAGATCGGCTCAAAGATGCCTGTTTCTATATTGTCAGCGGCCACGGCGGACCCGACCCGGGTGCCATTGGTAAAGTAGGGAATATAGAATTGCATGAAGATGAATATGCCTACGATGTGGCATTGCGGCTGGCTCGTAACCTGATGATGGAAGGAGCTAAAGTACATATCATCATTCAGGATGCCAAAGATGGTATCCGCGACGATAAGTATCTGTCTAACAGCAAGCGGGAGACTTGTATGGGAGATCCCATCCCTCTCAATCAGGTACAACGCCTGAAACAGCGTAGTGATAAGATCAATCAGCTTTACAAAGAAGACAGCAAGAAATACAAGTATTGCCGGTCTATTTTTATACACATAGACAGTCGCAGCAAAAAGCAGCAGACAGATGTTTATTTCTACTATTCCGACAAGAAGCCCGCAAGCAAACAGTTAGCTACCCGGATGAAGAATACGTTTGAACAGAAATACAAACGTCACCAGCCCAACAGAGGATTCTCGGGTACAGTGAGTGCGCGCAACTTATATGTCCTGAATAATACTACTCCGGTAGGTATCTTCACTGAATTGGGAAATCTTCAGAATACCTTCGACCAGCGCCGTTTTGTGATCAGCGACAACCGTCAGGCATTGGCCAACTGGATGTGTGAAGCCTTTCGCTTAGACTATGAGGCTACAGTGAAAAAGTAGACAGAACAACTACGGTTGTATAGCGGTTTGAGCGTACGGTGGCGATTGTCTGTACAAACAAAACGTTGTGCCCGTATCCGGATTCAACTACTTGTTGCAGAGAAGAAACGAATTAACAAACAATAAGAAGTGAATCTGCGACTCCTTCTCATTTTTGTTTACATTTGTGCCGGTAATGTCAAAAGATTGTTTGTTAAGAGAAAAATTATGAAAATCCTTCCTTTCCTGATCATACTGGTTGTTTTTATCGGTGCTCATGTCTATGTCTTTTTCCGTTTGTGGCAGATGATGCCACCTGTGCTGATCGGGCGTATCCTGCTTGTCACGGGTGGTGTATTGGCTTGCCTGTCTCTGTTCGCGTTTTTCGCTTTGAGAAACGCTTTGCCCTATACGGCAGCCAGTGTATTGTATATGTTCAGCACTTCCTGGATATTTATTTTCCTCTATCTTCTGATGACCACTCTTGTGCTGGATGTGATACGTATCACCCATCTTTTTTCCTTGCAAAAGTATATGTACGGCAATTGGTGGGCTTTCTGTGGAATATGGGTCTTTGTCGGCCTGATTATGTGCGCGGGATATGTGCGCTATCTGCATAAAGATCGTGTAGAGCTGGAACTGCGTTCCTATCGTGCCGGAGAGGCAGGACGCTGGATCAGGATCGTTGCTGTCAGTGACCTGCATCTGGGGTATGGTATCGGCCCGGTAGAACTGCAAGGTTGGGTCAGGAAGATCAATGCAGAAAAACCGGATGTCATTCTGATCGCCGGAGATGTCATAGACAACAGTGTAGTACCGTTATACACCCGGAATATGGCAGAGGTCATGCGTCAACTGGATGCCCGGTATGGAGTATATGCCTGTTTGGGCAACCATGAACATATTTCTCATGAATCTGCCAGTGAGAAGTGGCTGGCTGAGGCTGGCGTACAGGTTTTGCGCGATTCGGCTACGCTGGTAGACAGCCTTTTCTATGTGGTAGGTCGGGAAGACCGTACAAATCCCAGACGCAGTTCAGTGGCCGGACTGGTAAACGGACTTGATCCTGCTTTCCCGGTGATATTACTTGACCACCAGCCTTATCATCTCGAGGAGGCTACGGCAGCCGGAGTAGATCTGCAAATTTCCGGGCACACCCACCGGGGACAGGTATGGCCCATAAACTGGATCACAGATCGTATCTATGAGGTCTCTCATGGATATTTGAAAAAAGAGCATACGGATTTTTATGTGAGTTCCGGGATAGGGATCTGGGGTGGAAAGTTCCGTATCGGTTCCCGTTCGGAATACGTTGTGATCCGCCTCTTGGTTCCCGATCCACAGAGTGTGGATAAAGAATGAAACAAAATAGTATAGGGAATGTATGTAAAAAGGTGCTTCGGAAATGAATCCGGAAGCACCTTTTTTCTCTCTAACAAATAAAACCCTATTAAAAACGAGCAAACAAACGAAGATTGCCTTTCTGTGTGTTGTGAACATCTGACAAAATAAATCTCTCCTTTTTCATAAGGATATCGTGCAATTCCTGTATACGCGTTATTCTCCCCCTTATCAACTATCAACAAATAGAAAAACTCTATAGGGTATGATCTTTGCGATCATCTGCCTGTCAACAAGGACCCTTCTTCCGTAAACAGACTTTCCGCTATCTCACCGGAAAATACAATGCAAAGTTAGGGTATTGCGTGACTATCGGAAATACCCGATTTGTGGTATTTTCATAACAAAAATCAGGTAAAGTCTTTGAAATGTAAAAGAATAGTTCTATGTTTGCGTAGAAAATGATAGAATACAATGCAAACAAGACAAAAACTTACATAAAGATCAGACAGCACTTTCCCTAAAATCGCCAATTATAAGGAAGCGCGTACACATCGTGTTAAGATCATTTTACACCTCTCAGAGGTGTGATTCCATCAGGCTATGTGTACGCGGGTGTTTGGCGATACCTTGGGAACGGCCGGGTGACGATATCACACCTCTTTTTTTAATGCCGTTCCAGGAAAAAGTGTCTGCCGCAGATCGCTAAGGAAATGACGGTAAGATGAATGTAGATAATTTAGAAATGCGCATAGCACATGATTTTTCTGTTTTGCAGGAAAACTTAGATAAGCCGTATAACAGGATAGAAACGTTATTGAGAGAACAGGGGCAGAAAAGGGTTACCACTATTTCAGATGCAACTTTGCAAACGTGTTATATACAGTGTGAAACCACTCATGGCAATGAGATCAGATTTATCATTCCCTGGAAATTCCGTAACAAGAAGGGGGTGAAATGTAGAAAAGCTTTCTTTCAGGTAGATATGGAGACGCCGGTCAACCCTTATCTGATCCATTGTTTTGCAAACTATCAGCGCCTGAATGCTTTAGAGTGGATAGATCCGGAAAGAAACGATCTCATCACGTTGCATATCTTTGATATGGGATTTATTTTGGCGTTTCACCGTATGGACAGGCAAGAGATAATAAAGTATAGGGATCATTACATGAGTTCTGAAAAGCATCCTTATATGTAGAACCGTTATATGTTGAAGGTTTACGCTTGTATGTGTAGAATATAGAATGTGCCCTGAGGTTGTTTCACCATAGATTTTACTTTGTCAGAATCTGATATTTTTCAATCTGTTTAAATGAATAAGTGATTTCCAGGTCCGGAAGGGACAAGCGATTTCAGCCCAGGGTAAGGAGGATGAAGAGCAACGCAATCTGACGCCACCCTGGGTATTAGCAGGATAAAAGAGAAGGAGTGCTGAAGGCACGATCGAAATAAAATAGCGCAGAAAAATTTCGATCGTACCTGCGGCACTCACTCTCGTGTGCGGTTCTGGCCCAGGGTGGCGTTTGTTTCGTCTTCGCTACCGCTACGCCTTCACTGCACTTACTCTGGGCCAGAATCGTTCATACCTATAGCACTGGAAAGTATCCTCATTTTTCTATGGGGAGCCAGCCTCTTCCGACTTTCACTCTACTCTTAGAACTCTTGTCTGAGCCTTTCCAGAATGTTGTATACCGCCGGACAGGTGGCGGCATTGCGTACAGTGAGTGTTCCGATCTGAAGAATACGTTTCCGGTCGGTATGCGGATATTCCCGGCAGGCTTTGGGGCGATCTTCGTAGATGAGACAATAATTATCTTCTCCCAGAAAAGGGCAGGGCATTTGCCGGAATACATAGTCGCCATCTTCATCCGTACACAGGTAGTTCCCGATAACTGCCGAAGGCTTCATGCGTAGTGCGCGGGCCATCTTTTCGATGTCTTTGTCCGTGATCATAGGTCCCAGCGTGCGGCAACAATTGGCACAGGTAAGGCAGTCTGTCCGTTCGAATTCTTCTTCATGAAAAAGGTGTACCCTATCGTCTAGTTCCCGGGCACGTCCTTTTTTTATGGATTTAAAAAAAGTCCTGTTGGCTTTTTCCACTACTCTTGCCTTTTCCTTCAGTTCTTCCGCATTCATATGGGTTTGTTTTGGGAATGCAAATATAATGAAAGCCGGGAGCACAGCCAAACTTGTTTGAGCTATGCCGAGGCGCATCCTATATTCTATACATACAGTGAAAGCGGGGAGCAGATCCAGGCTTACCGGAACTCTAAGTCTTTTGGTTGTGAGAACATTTTGTCCATTGCCCTTATTTGTTGTCTGATCGTGGTTTGGTTTCTCCGGACTACAAGTCCCTATTATAAACCTCCGGATAGTATCTTCACAGAGAACTTCCCGTTGCAGTATATTCAGACTGGTCAATTAGTAACCATTCTAAAGTGAATTGGTTACCAAATTGGGTTGGATTAGTTACCAAAAATGGTCTGATAATAACATTTTTGATTTTGCCTTGAAATTATATAAAGTTGTCTGAGAACAGATCTTAACTTTCAGAGATCAGAAAAAGTACTCAGGAAAAGTACTCAGATTTATTTCCCGTTTCGGATGTTACGGATCCATTCTTCTTTATTTGGTCTTTTCTCCTCTATAGAATGTATTCCAGGCATCTTTGGCATATCCGTCCGTTAAGACCTGAAAGGAGGTAGCGGAAGCATCTTTCACAGCTTTTCCTCTGTAAAATACCTTCCAGGGGTCTTTGGCATATCCATCTTTCAGGCATTGAAACGAATTGGCAGAGGCATCCTTTACGGGCTCACCTCTGTAAAATACCTTCCAGGGATCTTTGGCATACCCATCCCCTAAACTCTGAAAGGAGGAAGCTGTTGCGTCTTTCACCTGTTTTCCGTCATAGTAAACATGGAAACTGTCTTTCGAGTAGCCTCCTCCCAGAGAGGTCATGTTGCCGGAAGAGGTAGGTCCTGCATGGGGTCTCTTGTCAGGAGCTTTTGTCGTTCTGCCATCGTAATATACATTCCGGTTGTCTTTCGCATGCCCTTTGCCGGAGTATTCAAAAGAGGAAGTATGGGCTCCCCGGATGATTGCCCCCGCATAGTAAGCATTCGAATGGTCCTTGGCATATCCTCCGCCTAACTGTTGGAATGACGTAGAAGATGCGCCTTTGATAAGTGTGCCGTTGTAATATACATTCCGGTTGTCTCTGCCATAACCTTCTCCTAAGTTCTCAAAGGAAGAGACATGGGCACCTTTGATCGTTTTTCCCCGATAATACACTTTAAAGTCGTCTTTTACATACTCTTTGTCTTTGTTTGAAGAAGGATGTCCTTTGGGGCGTTTTTGCACAACCTCAGATTCCGCGTGAGGGTATTCTCCCGCATGTAAATTTCCGGACTGACTCATACATACATACAGAATAAACAGGATAGTTAAATGTCTCATTGTGTCTTGGATTTTATTTGCCTGCTAATTTACTTATCTGAATGAAAAAAACAGGCAATAGTAAATATAAAATAAATGAATATGTATCTTATCCAGGGAAAAAGTGTATCTGTTCTACAGGTAGGATCTTTTTGACTGGTTTGTATAGGATATATGACTGCTCCCGGTTCCGATGGTTTAAAATTTTTTTATATGTTTTTTCTTTCGGTGATTTGTGAACAGGTATATACCCGTATCCCGGTTGCAGTGTCTTGTCGACAGGGTGTTGATAAATTGCCAGTAACTTTTCTTTTCCCTGCTTGATATTTTCCGCTGCTATGCCTACTTTTGACAAGAGAAGGTATCGCGATTGCTGACTGGCCTGCCTGTCTTTTCAAAGGCAATGGAAAAGGAACACCTTGCGGGTGATCGCAGATTTAACTGTGACTATAGATAAGTAAAAATACCTTTTGGATCTCCCGGCTACCTGTGTCGGGAGAAAGTGGGAAAGAACGTGAATCAGTGACTATAGGTATAAAGATCAGATGAAAGCCAGTGTTCTGGATAAAGTGAAGATACTCGCCGAGTCGGCAAAATACGATGTATCCTGTTCGTCAAGCGGTACCACCCGGCAGAATAAAGCCGGAGGCGTAGGGAATACCGTAGGCGGAATGGGAGTATGTCATAGTTTTGCCGAAGACGGACGTTGCATCTCTTTATTAAAGATCATGCTCACCAATCATTGTATCTATGACTGTGCCTATTGTGTCAATCGCAGAAGCAACGATCGTCCGAGAGCCACGCTGTCGGTAACGGAACTGGTAGATCTGACCATGGAGTTCTACCGGAGAAATTATATCGAAGGGTTGTTTCTCAGTTCGGGGGTGGTGCGTAGTGCAGACTATACGATGGAGCGAATGGTGCGGGTGATTAAAGACCTGCGTCAGGTACATCGTTTCAACGGATACATCCACATGAAGAGCATTCCGGGAGCCAGCCGCGAATTGGTGAACGAGGCCGGTCTGTATGCCGATCGTCTGAGTGTAAATGTAGAGATCCCCAAAGAGGAGAGCCTCCGGCACCTGGCCCCGGAGAAAGACTTCCGGAGTGTGTTCCAGCCCATGCGCTACATCCAGCAAGGTGTACTGGAGAGCAATGAAGAGCGTAAGAAGTATCGCCACGCACCCCGTTTCGCTCCCGCCGGACAGAGTACCCAGGTGATCGTAGGTGCTACTCCGGAGACAGACAAGGATATTCTTTTTCTCTCTTCGGCCCTTTACAAACGTCCCACCATGCGCCGCGTCTACTATTCGGGATATGTTTCTGTCAATGACTACGACACCCGTCTGCCGGCACTCAAGCAACCTCCGCTGGTACGGGAGAACCGCCTGTATCAGGCCGACTGGCTGATGCGTTTTTATCAGTTCCGGGTAGACGAGATCGTAGACGACAGGTTCCCGGATCTGGATCTGGAAGTAGACCCCAAACTGGCCTGGGCATTGAGGCATCCGGAACAATTTCCTATAGATGTGAACCGCGCGGATTACGAGATGCTTCTGCGGGTGCCGGGTATCGGGGTGAAGTCGGCCAAACTCATCGTTGTATCGAGGCGTTATTCCCGATTGGGGTTTTATCAGTTGAAAAAGATCGGTGTGGTGATGAAGAAGGCGAAGTATTTCATTACCTGTCACGAACTTCCTACAAAGACCGTGCACGAACTTTCTCCGCAAACCGTAAGAGGTTTGCTGGTACCTCGTCCCAAAAAACGGGAAGATGAGCGGCAATTGAAACTTTTGTTTACCGACGACGAATGAATATCTTTGTCTACGACCGCACATTCGACGGATTGCTTACTGCTGTTTTTGATGCTTATTTCCGTCGTACGTTTCCGGATCTGTTGTTGGGACCGGAAGATACAGTACCGCTTTTCTATGACGAACTGGTAGAGGTGATCACAGACGAAGAGAAGTCGGGGCGGGTCTGGACGTCGTTGCAGAAACGTCTTTCGAAGGGAGCATTGGTCTGTCTGACACAGAGTTGGTTGTCGGAACTTCCCGAAATAGGAATGATCCAGTTCCGGTACATTCGCAAAACATTGGATTCTCCCCGGTCGATAGAGGGTAATTTTGGCGATCCGGATGTGCTGGAACTTGCTCGTATCTGGAAGAAGGTAGGGCGCGAACGTCATGCCCTGGTGCAGTTCGTGCGTTTTCAGAAAGCCGAAGACGGTACCTATTTCGCAGCTTTTGAACCTGCGGCCAATGTACTCCCGTTGGTCATTCCTCATTTCAAAGATCGCTTTGCCGATCAGAAGTGGCTGATCTATGATATGAAGCGCAGGTATGGCTATTACTATGACCTGACGGAGGTGACGGAAGTGACCTTAGAGGGAGAGGCTGCTCACTTAGTGACCGGCATGCTGGATGAATCCATTATGGATCGGGATGAGAAATTGTTTCAGCAACTCTGGAAAACTTATTTCAAATCCATTGCCATCCGGGAGCGCATCAATCCACGCAAGCACCGGCAGGATATGCCGGTGCGGTATTGGAAATACCTAACGGAAAAACAGTGAGAGATTTACGATTTACTGATTTACAATGTACGATTGGGGTTACCTATCATGAGTAAATAAAATGGACTCTGTTCTTTTAGGTTCGCCTGAAACGTTTTGTTTTCATTCTTTTGTTCTTATGTTCTTTTGTCTACTGATCAGACAGAAGGAAACTACCCATAGAAAGCCGTCCCGGCTTTACTCTGATTCTGTTTCCCGGATATCCTTCAGATCAGCTCCGCAATACTTGCAATACAGTGCGCTGGTTTCATGACCCTCTTTGCGGCAGGCTGGGCAACGTTTCAGATCCAGGCGGCGTTGTTCCTGCATCATAGATACGGATACAATACCCGTAGGCACGGCAATGATCGTGTATCCCATCAGCATCACAAAAGCCGACAGAAAGCGTCCGGCTGCGGTAACGGGTGTGATGTCTCCGTAACCCACTGTAGTCATCGTAACAACGGCCCAGTAGATACTCTGTGGTATATTCCTGAATTGTGTGTCAGGTTGTGACCCTTCGACCATATACATCAGTGTACCCATCACAATCACCAGTACTACGATAAAGAGAAAGAAGACGGTGATCTTTCTCATACTGGCATAAATGGCACTTAACAGCATTTCGCCTTCCCGCAGGAAACCGAAGAGTTTGAATACCCGGAACACCCGGATCAGGCGAAACGCCCGGATGGCTACCAAGTGGCGGGCAGCAGGAAATACAAATCCCAGGTAGAGGGGAAGTGTAGAGAGCAGATCAATCACCCCAAAGAAACTATTTATGTACTTCTTTGGGTGGGGCGAGCAGTAGATCCGTGTCAGATATTCCAGCGTAAAGAAAGCAGTGAATATATACTCCAATACAATAAACAGCCGGCTCACCTGTGGGGTGAGGTTCTCCATGCTTTCGATCATCACAATGAGTACACTGGTGATGATGCAGGCAATTAATATCACATCAAACAGTTTTCCCGCCGGGGTGTCTGCTTCAAAGATAATTATATACAGTTTTCGTTTCAGCGGTTCGTTGTGAAGAAACCGCTGTATATGTTTTTTCAGTTTCATCGTATCGTGTGTGTTTGTTTCAGTTGATCACCCAGTTCTTTTCATGCGGCCTGATCTGTTTGGGATTGTAATACATGCTTTCCTGGCTCGGGATCAGGAGTTTGTACGTACGTCCGCTTTTGTTCTCCAGGTTGGTCTGTCGTAGCCACGGGTTGGCATCCTTCAGTTCCCGGTAGGTGATGCCGTTCTGTTTGGCAAAATCTGCCAGGCTGGCAATCCCCTGGGTCATGGTCACTTCCCTATAGTCTAAAGGCGGATAGAGCTGTTCGCGTTTGAGCAGAAAACCATACCGCTGAGGTTCCCCGATCACCATCTTGGCAGCTAAGATACGGAACATATAGCGCGAAGTCTCTTCTACCAGCCAGAGATCTACGGCACGGTCGGCCAGCTGTTTGGTAAGTTCTCCGGATATCCGGCCTTGTCCGGCATTGTACGAGGCCGCTACCGACAGCCAGTTGTTGTATCGGCCATAGGCTTGTTTCAGGTATTTGCAGGCTGCTACGGTAGCCTTCTCCACATGGTAGCGTTCGTCGATGTTGTTGTTTACCTCCAGTCCGAACTGCTTGCCGGTATCCGGCATAAACTGCCAAAGCCCCGCAGCACCCGCCGAGGAGCGTGCCAGCGTGTTCAGGTTGCTTTCGATCACCATCAGGTATTTGAAATCATCCGGTATACCGTTGGCCTTCAGGATCGGTTCGATGACCGGGAAGTAGCGGTTGGCCCGTTTGATCATCAACATGGTGGTAGAATGGGTATAGGTGAAAGACATCAACTCGCGGTCCATTCGTTCACGCAGGTCGTAACGACTCAGATCCAGTTCCTCTCCGGCAAAAGTGGCTACTGTGGGCACGTTGGGAGCCATGGTCGGAGAGGCTATCTCCGATTTCACCGATTCTTCTTCACTCAGTTGGGTATGGCTACCGCCCAGACAGGCCCCTGCCAGCAGCATGATACCTAAGGTAAATCCTGTATGATTCCAGATATTCTTCATCTTTTTATATTCGTTTCAGAGAGGCTGACATTCGCTGCAATCGTAAACGCTGCCTCACAGGTAATTTTCTTTTCATATCGGCTCTTCGCACCGCGATGATCTTTTTGCCAGTTCACCACCGGGTGTACTTTTGCGGATCGCCAGGAAACCAGGCGCATTTGTGTGGAGAACTGTAGGCATATACTTCGTTGACCCTTTTCCCTATCAGGAGATGTGCTGGTTACCCAGCCAGATAGGCTGCTTCAAGGGTTTCAATCCTGTGTATGTCGCAGAGGCATTTGTTCAGGGAGACAAAGATACTAAATTATTTGTACCCCTTCTGACTGTATTTCTTTCCGGAGAGAAAAGAATATGTTTTCTCTTCCTTATGACTTGATTTTTTGAGTCTGCCCGGTGTGGAAGTTACATCGTTTTCTCTCTTTTACAAAAACATTCCTTTTCTGTCAAAAGTTCCGAAGGTGTGATGAATTAATACTTTTTAGAAAGGCGGATGTAAGCTTCGTTCCTACCTGTCGGATCAAATACTTTCGTAGAAAATAAAAAGAGATTCTTATCCGTGTGATAAAATAAATAAATTTAAATTCTCTCTCCTTTTCCATCCTTTTGGTACATTTAAGGGTTTTTTGGGTACATCAAAAATGTGGAATTATGAATAAGGAAAATCAGCAAAAATACGATGTGACGCATGACGCGGATCGTCAACGCTTCATTATAGAATGTGAAGGACGCAAATCATTGGTAGAGTATGCTCTGAAGGATGATAAATTAGTGATCACCCATACATTCGTTCCCGAACCCCTGGAAGGACGCGGCATTGCCTCCTGTCTGGTACGGGCGGCCTGTGAATATGCAGTATCTAATGGCCTTGAACCCATTGCTACCTGTTCGTATGCCGTAGCGTGGATCAACCGCAACCTCGATACCCTCTCCGATAGTAAGAACAGCGAAAGCTGCTGAGGAGGTTCAGGGAAATGGATCCGCATAGGGGAAGTCAGGCCGGGACAGTCCTGAACCGTTTCGGACAGGGGACGGTAAAAAGTTTTCGGTAGGTGGTGTAGGTGTAAACTGCAGCATACTCCGAAGGGTGGCTACCCATTACCATGTATCGCCTATCATAGAATCTATCCTATAAGATACATTCTATGACATGCGATACATTCTATGATATGCGATAGATTATATACAAGGCTATAAATTGTATCATAGGCTATACAGAACGGACATCATTTTCAGATAGAAAGTAATGGATTTACCAGAAGAGAAGAGGATGATAAATAACTCTGTACAATCATACTGCCTATCAGAAAACAGATTGTTTTTCTGAGATCTTCTGAACACCTTAACTTACTACAGTCTGCAAAATACCGTTGTGATCTGAAAACCCAGGGTGTCGTTCGGGGTGTCTCCACTATTGTTGCGTTACTCCTCTCTGTGCCGTGGGCTGGAATGAGTTGCCCTTACAGGGCGTAAAGACAAATAAAGCAGGAATATCTCCAAATAAAACAGAAGAGTTTATCTTACGGATACCTCATCGTACAAATGACCTATCGCATAGGATAGCCCATCACACAGGATCGTTCATGACACAGATGGTTTATCGTACAGCATGGTTCATCGTGAAGATGGCTCATTGCATAATAAGGTAATTCATCGCACAACATACGCTCTATTGTTTCCAGCGTTTGAGTTGTGGGAAATACATCTTCATCTGTATGATCGCCTCTTCCCGGGTAACTTTCTGTTCGGAATCTTTATTAAACTCCTCCACATACTGCGCGCAATGTTCGATCATTTCGTCCATTGAACAGTCTGCGGTGAACGTGCCGTCTTTGTAGCAATAGCAGCAATACTCCTCGTTCTTACTCTGATCGGCATTTGTACCCATAGAAGCCGCATCATTCATGGGCATGGCACAACTCTGGCAAAATTTCTGTTCCATAATGTTTGTTTTTTAAAGAGTTACTTCACATGGTGTCCGCAACCGAAGGCCGGAGCAGCAACATGTAGACAGGCTCTGAGTGAATATAAAATGCGGAGAGCATCTCTCTCCACGGAGTTTTATTTTGTTTCCCTCTACCGGATCGGGTTGTTTTCTGTCCCTCTTTTCTAATTTACGTTTTGTTTCCGTCTGTAGGAATACTTCTTTTCGTTTTCCCAGGTGTGGTCAGAACAGAGCGAAGTTTACTTCAGCTATGCTAAAGCGTATCCTATTGTCTGCAAAGATAGGCACTCTGTCGCAGGCAGATGTTATCCGATCTTGCTAAAATGAGGACTTACTCTCCGGAGGTTGCCACTCTTTCTATGTAGTTATTTCATGTGTTTTTATAGGCATCCTCACCCAGATCCATCGGGGGATCATGCGCCAGAAAAAGACCAGGATCGCATAGCGCCAGTCGATCACTACCACTCGTTTTCTTTTTTGCAGAGCCTTCACGATACTTGCCGCCACTTTGCCGGTCCGCATCTGCATGGGATAGTGCCCCTCTTTCAGCAACGGGGTGGCTACGAATCCCGGACGGATATCCGTGAATCTAATATTCAGTTTCTCCATGCGGGAGAGCTGATCCAGCGCATCTATGTAGGTATTTTGAAAACGTTTGGTCGCCGAATAGGCCGGAGCCAGTCCCAGGCCTTTGGTACCGGCAATGGAACTGATGGCACCGATATGTCCTCCGCCGTGTTCTTTGAAGTACTGAAAAGCGGCAACAATCATCCGGGTAAACCCCTCTCCGTTGGTTTGCAGCGTACGCAATTCTATATCTGCTTCGAGGTTGGGATTCTGGTAGCCAACACCCGAACTGTGAACGTAGAGATCCATGCCTCCCAGCTTCCCGATCAGTGTATGAAGATGGTCTACGGCATCCTCCCGGGTCACGTCCAGTACCTGCCACTCTATCTGCGTGGGAGCGGTGGCCTGCAAAGCTTTCAGCTCTTCTTCCCGCCTGGCGGCGATACCCAGTTGCCAACCTTCGCGGATCAGCAACAGAGCTACTTCTTTTCCTATGCCGGAAGTAGCTCCGACAATTACTGCTTTTCGCATACAAAATAGATATTGAAAGAGTAGATCAAAAGTACGTATTAGTTGCGGAACTTTGAACCGAAAAACAAAAAAAATACTGATCTACGATTTAATGATTTACTCCCTGGTCATGATCCTGCTTTAAGTAAATATTCATTATTAATCGCATCTGTTATACTCCGTTATCCTGTAGAGAGACGATATAGTATGTATAAGTCTATCCATAAAATGAGCTTCTTCTCCTTCCTCTACAGGTAATCGGAGTTATATACATACAATGAATGATGAACTTGTACTTATTTGTTCATTTATGGGTAGTGATTGCTATCTGATTATTCCTATCAGAGGACATTACAATCTATAGTGGGCACTGTATCTGGTGTGGCATACCTTGTAATATGGCCTCATACATGAGTTACCTTGTGCAACATATCCGTGCTGAATACACCTGATATCACCAAACGTATATACCCCTGTTTTAATCGCTCGAAGTGTTAATTTTGTTAATAAAAAGCACTTGAGTTGCCCTGTACATACTCAAATTATTAATCAATGTTATAAGATCTGTTTTTGAGTTATATAAGTTTGGAATTATCAGAATTACTCCTACATTTGTAATGTGTTTTTCATAGTATTAGATTTAAGGTTAACAAAGATTGGTTGCTCGCGATGAGTAGCCTTTTTTTACCTGTACAGGAAGGTGTTGTGCCTTCCTTTTTTCAATTTCTTTATTTTGTGTTATGAAAGATCCGCTTCAAACCATTTCCATTGTTTTTTTGTTGTGAGTAATAGTTCATTACCAAAGAATGTATTACCATGCCAAAAGAAAAGAACACCCGTCTGACAGATCCGATGAAAAAATACCCGCATACGGAGTTTCCCATGCAGAAGCAGCAAGCCCCCGGATTACAATCTCATATGCGTCCTGTTCCGGACAGTGGAGAGAAGACCTACCAGGGCCACGGTCGCTTGCAGGGCCGTCGGGCACTCATCACCGGAGGAGATTCCGGGATAGGCCGGGCCGTAGCCATTGCCTATGCCCGGGAAGGGGCCGAAATCACCATCACCTATCTGCCTCAGGAAAATGAAGATGCCCTGTCACTGGCTACCCTGCTTCAGGAAGAAGGTCATACGATACACCTGATGCCTGTCGATCTCCGCCAGGAAGAGGCTTGCAAACAAGTAATAGACTTTGCGATCGATCACATGGGTGGGCTCGATCTGCTGGTCTGCAACGCTGGGGTACAAACCGCCCAGGAAGATATCGCAGACCTCACTGCCCGGCAGATACAGAGCACCTTCGAAGTGAATGTTTTTTCCGTCATGTATCTTTGCAAAGCCGCTGTTCCTCATCTGCCCCCGGGCTCCTCTGTGATAGTGACGGCTTCCGCAGAATACTATACCCCCAATAAGGTATTGCTCGATTATGCGGCATCCAAAAGCGCGGTGGTTGGTTTCGGCCTGGCACTTTCCAAACAGGTCATCGACAAGGGCATCCGGGTGAATGTGGTTTGTCCCGGTCCGGTGTGGACCCCTCTGGAAGTTTCCGGCGGCAACCCCGATGCCCAGATCCCCCGTCACGGATTGGATATACCTATGAAACGACCCGCGCAGCCGGTAGAGATGGCAGGTGTATATGTGTTTCTGGCTTCGGAAGAGGCGTCGTATGTGATGGGTGAAGTCTATGGACTCACCGGCGGATTGAGTAGTAGATAAGGATAAGTAGTACATAAGAAATGAAAAAAGTCGTCGATCGGGAAGAGTTGGGATTGAAGCGTATAGAACCTCTTAGCTGGTGGGTAGGGATGAAGACCCCGCTGCAATTGATGATGTATGGCACAGACCTGGCCGGAAGCCGTGTGAAGGTGCTGGAAGAGGGTGTACGCGTTACTAAAGTCCATACGGCAGAGAGTCCGGACTACCTTTTTGTAGATGTAGCTATAGATGCGGATGCCACGCCCGGCACCTATACCTTTGAGGTGAAAAAGGGCAAGAGAGTCAACCGGTTCAGTTACAAGATCGGCAAACGCCGCCGCGGATCGGCTGCCCGCAAGAGTTTCAGTTCGGCCGACCTGATCTATATGTTAATGCCCGATCGGTTTGCCAATGGCAATCCGGCCATCGACAACACACCGGACACGGTAGAGCGTGTCCGTCGCAAAGATCCTTTCGGCCGGCACGGAGGGGATCTCTACGGCGTGATGCAGCATCTGGATTATATCACTTCCTTAGGAGCTACTGCCCTCTGGCTTACCCCTCCGCAGCTGGACAATGAAAAGACCTATTCGTACCACGGCTATGCCTGTGCCGACTATTACCGCATAGATCCCCGGCTGGGAGACAATGATCTGTATCGGGAACTGGTGGGTAAAGCCCATGAACACGGGCTCAAAGTGATCATGGATGCCGTGCCCAACCATTGCGGTACGGCACATTGGTGGATGGCAGACCGCCCGTTTGCCAACTGGGTGCACTGCAAGGAGGGCGAAGTGATCCTCTCCAACTACCGCCTGGCCACCATTACTGATCCCAATGGCTCTAAATACGACTGTCTGGAAACCGTCCGGGGATGGTTCGACGAATGTATGCCTGATCTGGGCATGGAGAATCCCTATCTGCAACGCTATTTCCTGCAACTCTATGTCTGGTGGATCGAATGGGCCGACCTGGATGGCTTGCGGGTAGATACCTATCCCTACAACGACAAAGAGGGTATTGCCTGGTGGACCCGCAGCATCCTCGAAGAATATCCCCAGCTGAATATCGTGGGAGAGTGCTGGCACTCTTCTCCGGCCATTGTCTCCTACTGGCAGTGCATGGCTCCCAACGTAGACGGCTACTCGTCGCATCTGCCCGCGGTGATGGATTTCCCTCTTCAGGAGGCTCTGAATAACGGACTGGCGGTAGATACTACGGACTTCTATGGGGGTATGAACCGTATTTATGAGGCTCTGGCACTGGATTTTCTCTATCCCGACCCGAAGAACCTGTTGGTCTTTTTGGACAATCACGATATCGATCGTTTTGCTGATGAAATGAAGGGCCATGTAGATAAAATAAAACTCGGACTGACCATGCTGGCTACTTTGCGGGGTATCCCGCAACTCTACTACGGTACGGAGTTCGGAATGCGTTCGGACGATCTTTCCAAAGGACACGGGGCAGCCCGGAAAGATTTTCCCGGAGGTTGGAAAGGAGACCATAAGGATCTCTTTACCGGACGCCGACAGAGCAAAGAAGAGAAAGAACTGCTGGCGTATACCCGCAAATTGTTTCAGTGGCGCAAGACAGCAACTGCCATACACAAGGGAGAGACCACACATTTCCTGCCGGAGTACAACAGCTATGCCTACATCCGCTACACACGTGACCAGGCTGTATGGGTCTTTATCAATCCTTCGGACCGGAATGTGCAGATCGACTGGAAGCGCTATGCCGAGCGCTTGCGCGGATATACCACCGGAGTCAGTGTGCTGGATGACAAAGAGGTGAAGATCGGCAATAAGTTCGTAGTAAAAGCCCATACTTCGGCCGTTGTAGAGTTTACTAAGAAGCGAAGAACCAAAAAAAACGAAAACGGGTAAGATTTACGATGATGTATTTACGATTCAGAAAGACAGGAGTTATCCACTTGTAGAGACAAAGAGATTTACGATTTACTGATTTACGATTTACGATTGAAATTACAACTTCTTTCCTGTGTAGCTCTATGCTATACATATTCCTTATGTTCTTTTTCAGACAAAAGAACATAAGAAGAAAG
>JAJBTC010000106.1 GCA_020861095.1 Bacteroides sp. | reverse complement strand
AGGACCCCAACATTAAAAGTGTTGTGCTCTACCAGCTGAGCTAGCGAATCAATCCTTTATTGCGGTTAAGCGGGTGCAAAGGTAGAACTAATTGGTATACGATCCAAATAAATCAGGCTTTTTTTCTATCTTTGCGGAAAATATAGTGAAAGGTGAGAGGTAAAGATCAAGCTTGTTTGGGGTCTTTATCCGAACCGCATCCTATATTCTGTAAATAGGGTGAGAACCCGGAGTCCGACGCATCCTGTCTGGGCATGTGCGGAGTGTCTCTTGTTTCTGACAAAGAGGTTATTAGGTATGTATAGATAAACATTTACACTTTTTTATATATGGCAGACGATAAAAAGATCATTTTTTCGATGGTAGGCGTAAGTAAAGCCTTCCAGCAAAACAAGTATGTATTGAAAGACATCTACCTGTCTTTCTTCTACGGCGCTAAGATCGGGATCATCGGTCTCAACGGTTCGGGTAAGTCTACCTTGCTCAAGATCATTGCCGGACTGGAGAAGTCGTATCAGGGAGAGGTCGTGTTCTCACCGGGCTATTCGGTGGGCTATCTGGCTCAGGAACCTTACTTAGACGATAGCAAGACCGTGAAAGAGGTGGTAATGGAAGGGGTACAATCCATTGCAGATACCCTGGCCGAATACGAGCAGATCAATGAGAAATTCGGACTTCCGGAATACTACGAAGATCCGGAAAAGATGGATCAGCTGTTTGCCCGCCAGGCAGAGTTGCAGGATATGATTGACGCGACAGATGCGTGGAATCTGGACAGTAAACTGGAACGGGCGATGGACGCGTTGCGCTGTCCGCCGGAAGACCAGCCCGTGAAGAACCTCTCCGGAGGGGAACGCCGTCGGGTAGCGCTTTGTCGCCTGCTGTTGCAGAAACCGGACATCCTATTGCTCGATGAGCCTACCAACCACTTAGATGCGGAGTCTATCGACTGGCTCGAGCAACACCTGCAACAGTACGAAGGAACGGTGATCGCTGTGACGCACGACCGCTACTTCCTGGATCATGTAGCGGGATGGATCCTGGAGCTCGACCGTGGGGAGGGAATTCCCTGGAAGGGAAATTATTCCAGTTGGCTCGATCAGAAGACCAAACGCATGGAGATGGAAGAGAAGACAGCCAGTAAGCGTCGCAAGACCCTGGAGCGCGAGCTGGAGTGGGTGCGCATGGCACCGAAAGCGCATCAGGCCAAAGGGAAGGCCCGTCTGCATTCGTATGATAAACTGCTCAACGAAGACAGCAAGGAGAAGGAGGAGAAACTGGAGATCTTTATCCCCAACGGACCGCGTCTGGGGAACAAGGTGATCGAAGCGGTGCACGTGGCCAAAGCGTATGGAGACAAGCTGCTCTTTGATGATCTCAACTTTATGTTGCCGCCCAACGGCATCGTAGGGGTGATCGGGCCCAACGGCGCGGGTAAGACGACGCTGTTCCGCCTGATCATGGGACTGGAACAGGTAGACAAAGGAGAGTTTGAAGTAGGGGAGACGGTCAAGGTGGCCTATGTAGACCAGCAGCACAAGGACATTGACCCGGACAAATCGGTCTATCAGGTGATCTCCGGTGGCAACGACCTGATGCGCCTGGGAGGCCGGGATGTGAACGCGCGTGCCTACCTTTCCCGGTTCAACTTTGCCGGAGCGGATCAGGAAAAGCTCTGCGGCATGCTGTCCGGTGGAGAGCGCAACCGCCTGCACTTAGCCATGGCCCTGAAAGAGGAGGGCAACGTATTGCTGCTGGATGAGCCTACCAATGACATCGACGTGAATACACTGCGTGCCCTGGAAGAGGGATTGGAGAACTTTGCCGGTTGCGCGGTGGTGATCTCGCACGACCGTTGGTTCCTCGATCGTATCTGTACGCATATCCTGGCGTTTGAAGGCGATTCCAACGTGTTCTATTTCGAAGGCTCTTATTCTGAATATGAAGAGAATAAGATGAAGCGAATGGGCAATGTAGAACCTAAAAGAGTACGGTATCGCAAGTTGATGCAAGACTAAGTAATTTACGATTGACGGATTTACGATTGACGATTGAAAAGACAAATACTCCAATGTTGTTATCTCTTTGTAGAGACGCATAGTTGCGTCTCCGCGGTGTATATATCAATTTCCATTCGGCACGCTAAGACGCAAATATGCGTCTCTACGTAGGATTACATCAATTGTCTTTCAAATCGTTAATCGTAAATCCCTTTGCTGACCGTTGGTTGAACTTCGTCGACTGTTTGTCCGTCCCATCGTAAATCACTTTGTTTCTCTCCTTTTTTCAGATGGCTGATCCCGTCTCTGTCGAAATAGGTGACCTCGTCGTATTCCACAGGAACGATCTCTTTTCCCCTGCCGTCTACAAATCCCCATTTCTTCTCTATCTCTCCCTTACCGACGAAATAGGTAGCGGCTCTTCCGTTGTTCAGCAACACCGGCGTTGGCATGCCATCCGCCCGGGGGCATTCCATGTGCGCGTAGAACCGGGATAACCTCTCTCCGGTGGTGGCATCTATATAAGAATAGTAGCCTCCGGTAATTTCTGATATCCAGATCTCCCGGCTACATTTCCGGATGTGTGTAAAGCTATCTGTCACGATCTCTCCTTGTCGGTTGATGAGCGCGCGGAATTTACTATCGTGCAGGGCCACCGGATCAAAAGGTTCTGCCTCCGAAAATCGCGGCGCAATGATCTCTTCTCCCTGGTTGTTGATACATCCGTATTCGTATCTGTGATCCGGCTCTGTCCGCACTCCTTCGTTTGCCACGATCGCTATGTCGCCCACAAAAGGGTAGATACGGTCGTAGGGAGTACAGATCAGCTTTCCGCAGCTGTCTATATATCCGAACTTCACCCCCTCTATGAATCCGGATACTGTACCTTTGCGCAACAATCTGTCCGGTCCGTTCTCCGGATCTTCCTCCGTCTGCCACGCCACAGCGATGTGTCCGTGGGTCAGTTCCGGTTTTCGGGCCACCCGCCAATGATTGCCTTCCGGTGTCAACAGAAAATACACACCCTCTCCCAGTACCTTTCCTTCCGCGCTCACCAATCCGTATAGGTCATATCGCACATGTAGATCATGCTTGCGATCGAAATACGATCTGTGCTCCCGGAATGTAAAAAATCCATCCTTTATTTCTTCGTGGATCTCTCCGAACCGGAACGGGGTCAGCAAGTGTCCCTCGTTATTCATCAATGCCCAGGGATTCGGGTTGTATTCGTCTTTAAGCAAACGTATCTTGTAAACCTCCCCGTTCAGAGGTCTGACCTCCGCGCGAGCGTCGTCTGCAAGTGCAGGAGATACATTCTGCGCTTGTACAGTGATACAGAAACCAGCAGCCAGCAAGGCAAGAATAGTTATCAGAAGGAATTTTTCTTTCAGTGTGTTTACTCTTTTACAGTATATTCGATGGTGTATCTATAGGTGGGAGATCCTTACAAGGATAACATTATTTTTGAAAAACCGTTCCGTCCTCTTTTTCTGTGGTTCATTCCCGGAAAGAACTTTCCCGGGAATGTCTGCCTCCGGACACTGTCCCGCTTTTTGCCTTCCGGTTCCATCGCTTGTTTCTTTCTTCTTTTTTCCTGTATCTATTCCTATTCAACAGATGCTATTTTCCGTGCAGATGTTTCAATCCTGTTACATTTCGGCGCTATATCTTGAAATTATCATTTTCGTTTTCTTTACATACACATATATCCTGTCAAACTATGTATTTTTTGTGTTTTCTCTTTTTCAGATAATAAAAAGTACGGAATCTTCCTGTGTTTCCGGTAATCTGCAATAAAAACCTCACGATTGCTTACGATCTTTTATCGGGCCATGCACACTCCCATGTCCACCTCTCCACTCTTTTAGTTTTTGTTTAGTTACACGGTGCTTTTTTCTGTTGTCTTCTCTTAAAAATTGTACTAATTTTGTAGCATGGATACAAATTTTATTAATTATATTTGCCCCAGAAATTGAATATTTAACAATTATTATTAACAAACAAACAGATTTTATGAGAAGACATCTAACTCATTTCCTGCTGGTTGCCATGCTGACGGTATGTAGTGCCGCTACAGCATTTGCCCAGATCACAGTGAGAGGACAAGTGGTAGACGCCGATAGCGGTGAACCACTGATCGGTGCTGCTATTACCGTAGAGGGGACAACACAAGGTAGCATTACCGATATAGATGGTAATTTTACACAGAGTATAGCTCCAAACGCGACGCTTGTGATCCGTTACTTAGGTTACAAAGACTACACAAAGAAGATTACGGGTTCAGGCACTGTAAACCTGGGTAAGATCGAATTGTCATTGGACGCAGTGGCTCTGGCCGACGTTACCATTACCTCTTCTATCGCAGTTGCACGTAAGACTCCGGTAGCGATGTCTACAGTAGACCCTATATATATTGAAGAGAGATTGGGTACGCAGGAATTTCCTGAGATCCTGAAATCTACTCCCGGGGTGTATGTATCTCAAGAAGGAGGAGGTTTTGGAGATTCAAGTATCAATATGCGTGGTTTCAAATCTGAGAACGTCGCTGTCATGGTAAATGGTATTCCTATGAATGATATGGAATGGGGAGGACTTTACTGGAGCAACTGGGCCGGTCTGACAGATGTAACCCGTTCTATGCAGACACAGCGTGGTCTGGGTGCTTCCAAAGTATCCGCTCCTTCTGTAGGAGGTTCTATCAATATTGTAACTAAGACCATTGATGCGCAAAAAGGTGGTGCTGTCAGTTATGGAATTGGTCAGGATGGATATAATAAGTTTACTTTCAGTGTTTCTACAGGTATGTCTGAAAAAGGCTGGGCCATGAGTTTACTGGGAGGTAAATCCTGGGGAGATGGTTATGTTCAGGGTACTGAATTTGAAATGTACAACTGGTTCTTCAATGTGGCTAAACGTATCAATGACAACCATCAGATCTCTTTTACTGGTTTTGGTGCTCCTCAATGGCACAATCAGAGAAGCAGTCAGGATGGTCTGACGATCGAAGGATGGCAGACAACTGCCAAACAGTACATGGAACCGGGAGATGAATACCGCTACAATCCGACTTATGGATTTGGTAAACACGGTGAACGTAAGACCTCTTCCCGCAATAAATATCACAAACCTCAGTTCTCACTGAATCACATGTGGGACATCAACTATAAATCTTCTTTGAGTACAGCTTTATATCTGTCTCTGGGGGATGGTTATGGTTACAGTGGTCAGACTACCTCAGCCTATTCAAGTCAATGGTATGGCTCTACCAATGGCATCTTGAATACGTATTTCCGTAATGCGGACGGAACTTTTGCCTATGACCAGATCCAGGAGATGAATGAACGGAGTACAAATGGATCAGAAATGGTAATGTCGGTTTCCAAGAATCAACATACCTGGTATGGATTGCTTTCTACATATACCACAGAAGTAAATGACAGGATCAGTTTATATGCGGGTGTTGACGGACGTTATTATATTGGTACGCATACAAATGAAATCATTGATCTCTATAATGGAGAGTACTATGTAGACCGTTATCGCAGAAATGTAAAAGCTGTAAACAACGCTGCTGCTAACGAAAGTAGCTGGGTAAACCAGAAATTAGGTGTAGGAGATGTTGTATACAGAGACTATGATGGTCATGTATTGCAGGGTGGAATATTCGGACAGGGAGAATATACAGATGATAAACTCAGCACATTTGTTTCTGCTGCAGTTAATTATACCAGCCAGTGGCGCTATGACCGTTTCTACTACGATAAAGAGCATGCCAAATCTGCAAAAGTAAATAAACCTTCTTTCAATATAAAAGGAGGATTGAACTACAATCTGAATGAATACCACAATGTATTTGGAAATATCGGATACATCAGTCGTGCTCCGTTCTTTTCCGGAGGTGCGTTTCTGCAGGCTGTTTCCAGCAATCAGGTAAATAAAGACGCCGTGAATGAAAAGATCTTCAGTGTAGAATTGGGATATGGATTTCAGTCGCGTTACTTTAGTGCCAATTTGAATATTTACCATACCAAATGGATGGATAAAACGACCACAGGGTATGTAGACAGAGATAACGAAGAAGGCATCTCAGAGCGTTTCTCTATGAATATGGAAGGTGTAAATGCTATTCACCAGGGTATTGAGGTGGATTTTGTATCTAAACCTGTTCATTGGCTGAAACTTTCAGGTATGTTTTCCATTGGTAATTGGAGATGGGTAGATTCTGCCATCGGATACTATTACGATGAAGGCGGACAGCCGGTAAATGCTTCTTATGGACCAGCTTCCGGAATCAAAGCGGAAGATCATTTAAGTGCGGAATTGATATTCAATGGCGTCAAAGTCGGAGGATCTGCTCAGACAACAGCTTCATTGAGTGCGGACTTCTATCCCACTAAAGATATCCGGTTGGGTATTGACTGGAACTTGTTTGCACGTAATTACGCAAACTGGTCGCCCAGCAGTACGGTGAACCCGGGCAGTAAAACCGAGTATGAACCCGTTTGGCGTATACCTTCGGCCAGTACGTTTGACCTGAGTGCAAGCTACTCTTTCCATATTGGTCCTTTCCGTTCTACACTTTCCGGAAATGTAACCAACCTGTTCAATCAGGAATATATCAATAATGCATACGATGGTTCTGACCATACTTGGCAGACGGCTTATCGTGTGTATTATGGCATAGGACGTCAGATGAGTATGAGACTTAAAGTTAACTTTTAAACGGTAAACTGAAAACCATTATGAATAAAAATATATTTGCCAGTTTATTAATCGCTCTGTTAGTATTGTCAGGATGTGATTACAATGATAAATACTTTAAAGAGCTGGACGATATTCAGATCACAGATGTTGTCCATTATGATGGATTGTTTACCGGAGAGTATCCCGACGAAGGATATTTTACGGATAGGGAATCTCTGGAAAAGGCTGTTGTAGCTATGTTGGATGGAATGTTCCCCTATGCGGATGCTGGATCAACAGCCAATGTGTCTCCTGTATTGTATGGAGAAGTCATCCACGGGTTTGAAACAACAGATGTGAAATATGAACTCACTGATGATGACTATGACGCGATGGGAGAAGAATCGGGTCAGCCGGGAAAATACAACAACTTTGATGCTACTATGGATGTGGATGCCTATCTGACAGAGTTTCTGAATGATAATTATTCTGCTCTGGAAGTGGGACAGACCATATCTATTACTTACAAATATTACGCAAACAGTACAACAACCAATCAGACCAATAGTTATGAAAGAACGTCTGCCGGTTGGGAGAGAATTGAAGTGAGTGTATATACTCCTACGATGACTTATACTTTAGAAACTGAAGATTATCAATCTATGGGGACTGCCAGTGGTGAGCCGGGAAGATACAATAACTTTGATTCCAATATGGATGTAGATCATTATCTGACTGTATTCCTGAAGCAAAAATTCCCATATGCTATAGAGGGTTCTACGTGTGAGGTTACGTACGTGTATTACTCCGGAGGTACGTCCGATCGCTCTTCTTTGTACAAGTACAATGGCTCTTCCTGGGAAGTATATGATCCGTACGAAGATACAATAGAGATTACGGAAAGAGATGCTGTAATGGCGTTTGATGGTAGTAACTGGTCTCTGGTACGATTGATGGGAGGAACTGAAGCTGTCCTGTTTACTACAGCAGAATATCAGTTACTGGTAGATTGGGTAATTGCCAATGAGCCTGAATATGTAAGTACCGTACGTCCCGAACAGGAAGAATACTATTTTGGTGCGTCAAGTAATTACGATAACATAAATAACGCATATAGCACCTGGAAAAACTACTACAATGTCGGCGGATATATGGATGGTCTTACTAATGATGAAATATCAGATATTATGGAAGAGCGTCTGGCTTGGGGTATTGCTAATGTAGTGTTGCCTGTGCTATATTCAGAACCAAATCCTGAACTGACTTATACTGTACAATATGTGCTGTATGGTGGTCGTGGTAGTGGTGACTATAGGATGTCATTTATTTATAACGAAGAGACCGAAGCATTTGAATTTGTGGGTGGTCCGGTAAAGCTGTAATCACTTATTAGTAATTGCACTATAAAAAAGGGGTTGACTATTTAATTAGTCAATCTCTTTTTTGTTTTATATAAAAT
>JAJBTC010000144.1 GCA_020861095.1 Bacteroides sp. | reverse complement strand
GTATGTTTGCATATAAACTGGTACGCATAGGGATTTACAAACATATCCTTTCTGTCATTTCAATCGTACATCGTAAATCAGTAAATCGTAAATCTCTTTGCGTCTCGTATGTTTGCATCTAACATGTAATGTATGGGGATTTACAAAATGTAATTTCAATCGTAAATCGTAAATCGTCCAATCGTAAATCTCTTTGCGTCTCTACAGGTGAATGATTACCTGAACGTATGTACCTGCTAACAGGTATTTGTATTTCCGGATCGCACATCCGTACATCGCCATTCACTACTTCTCTTTGTTTGTCATCATCTCCAGTACCATCCGGTCTGTCTCGTCCATCGCTTCCGAACCGATGCGCGTCAGGTTGCGGATGCTGCGGTCCACATCCTCTTCGATGATCCCTTCTACGCAGCTGACACAACGCCCCTCCATCGCCATCACGGCAGACAGCACAGCGGTAGATACGCCGGTGGTCACTTTCAGGGAACAACTGGGTTTGGCTCCGTCACAGATCATACCGGTGAGGTTGGCAATCATGTTCTGTACGGCATAGGTTACCTCCCTGTATTCACCCCCCATGAGCAGCGTAATGCCGCAGGCCGATCCGGTAGCAGCTACCACACAGCCACAGAGGGCAGAGAGCCTGCCCAGGCTCTGTTTGATATAGATCACGGTCAGGTGACTGAGCATCAGCGCGCGTAGCAGGTGTTCTTCGTCGCAACGGTTCTCTTCGGCATAGATCACTACCGGCAGTGTGGCGGCAATCCCCTGGTTGCCACTGCCCGAATTACTCATGACGGGTACCATGGCCCCGCCATACGGGCATCACACGCCGCGGAGGTATACGCCAGGATACGCGACAAAGGCCCCTCCCCCATCAGATGCTGCCTGGGGGTTTTGCTCAGGATACGCCCCAGACAGTGGCCATATTCCTTTCCGAACGAATGCTCGGCAGCCTCTTTGTTGAGGCGGGCCGACTCTCCGATAAACCGGATCTCTTCCAGAGGCACGGTACGGGCAAAGTCGTATACTTTTCGCAGGGTAAGTTGGGGAGTTTCTTCTTCTGTAGCCATACAGGTGGTCAGTTCTTTATCCAACAGTACACAATTGTCCCGGCAAAGGCGGACGAAGTCGGTATGTGCTCCGGCAATCACGGCCCGGGCTGTTTCTTTTCCGACCCTGACTTCCGCTTCTATATAGAGTCTGGAAAACCCCTCTTTTTTCAGGGATATACTTATCCTTCCCTCTTCGATATAGGATTTGCCACACTCCACAGCATCGGGGTTGGCCTCTTTCAGTACTTCGAGACCGTATTCGGATTTCCCGATCAGAGCTCCCAGTGCCACGGCAATGGGCAGACCGATCATACCGGTTCCGGGAATCCCCACTCCCATCGCGTTCTTCAACACATTGGCGCTCAGCCAGACGTCGATCCGTTCGGGTGGCTTCCCCAGCAGTTCTGTAGCTTTTGCTACACACAGGGCTACGGCAATGGGTTCGGTACATCCGATGGCGGGTACTACCTCTCTCTTTACCAGATCTATGATCTGTTTTTCAGTTGGTGTCATATGGTCAGTGTATCTCGATACAAAGATAAGGATTCCACCCGGAGAGTCTCACATACTTGCTGTTTTTACGACTCCGGCACAACAAACGCACATTTTCTGTCTCCTCTTTACCCGATATGTATAGCTGCCTGCACACCTTTAGAGAATTTTATATACTTTTCATGTGTGTAAGTGTTATAAATTATACACTTTTTATTCAAAATTTCATTTCACTTCTATCTTGATACTTCAACAAATGAACGTAAAACTTTGTATGCTCTATCTATGGATGGTATATACCGGCACGGGATGCTCCATAGGTGGTTCGGAATACTATGAAGCTGATATTCTTTCCTGTACTGTACCGGGTAACGTACTGAAAACAGAACCGAGGATCGAAAACGACCGGATCACTCTGATGGTCAGACAGGAAACAGACCTCACACAACTGGCTCCGCAATTCACTTTGTCCGAAGGGGCTACCATCCATCCGGCCAGTGGCAGTAGCAGAGATTTCAGTGAACCACAGACGTATGTAGTCACCTCCCACGATCAGAAATGGGAAAAGACCTATACGGTGACCTGTGCCACCTCCGGAATGTCGCAGCATTTTCATTTTGAACACAGTGAGATAAATGCGGGATATTATGTATTTTATGAACTCTCTGAGGATGGAAGCAAGCAATACATCTGGGCAACCGGCAATCCCGGCTATGTATTCCTTACCTCAAGCAAAGATCCCGACGACTACCCGACCAGCCACTACGCCAATGGCCGTACGGGAAAAGCCATCAAACTGGAAACCAGAAAGACCAACTGGGTAGGTAGCATGGCCAAAGTATATATTGTACCGGGCAATCTTTACAATGGAGATTTTGTGGTGGCACAGGCCATGCTCGATCCCCTGAAGGCTACTCATTTCGGTACTCCCTGCGACTTCATCCCTACCGAACTGACGGGATATTACAAATATGCCGCGGGAGAGCCTTTCCTGGATGAAAAGGGAAAAGCGGTGGAAGGGAAGAAAGACAAACCTCATATCTACGCCATTGTCTTTGAGACAGACGATCAGGTGAAATACCTGGATGGATATGGAGCCGTAGAAAGCGATCACCTGATCGCTACGGCTGAGATGGAAGATAGTCAGAAACAGGAGACCGACGAGTGGACCTATTTCAACTTGCCGTTCCGCTTCAAACCCGGAAAAAGCATTGACCCGGAAAAACTCAGAGAGGGCGTCTATCACATTTCTCTTATTTTCAGTTCAAGCGCGGAAGGGAATGACCTGCGTGGAGCCATTGGCAGTACGTTGTTATTGGATGACATCACCCTGATCCGTGAAGAAGAAGAATAACCCCATGCCTACACAACAGCCCCGATCTTTTCTATTAGTTTTAAGGTGGTGCTTCCTGCTTACCTTCTGTCAGCAGATATACGCCCAGGATAGTCTGTCTGTCCACTGTCCGGAACGGATACTTTCCCGGATCACCTATGGATTGCATCTCGGGGTCAACCTGGGAGGTATGGCACCTCTGGGTATTCCGGACGAGGTAAATTCAATCAACCGCTTCCTGCCACTGCCGGGAGTATCGGCGGGTGTCCATGCCCGCTATCCGCTGACTTCCCGCTGGGCACTGGAGACCACTCCGCGCTTTGAGATGAAACGTATGGAGGTACGGGCGGATGTGACCCATTACAGCATTGTCCTGAACGATCCGGAAGGCGGACAATTACAAGGGGTATGGACCGGTCCGGTCAAAACCAAAGTGAATAACTTCTACCTCACGCTTCCTGTGTCTGCCTCGTGGCAGGCCTCCCGCCATTGGCGGTTCAGAGGAGGGGTATTCTTTTCCTACCTGACCCGTGGCAAATTCATGGGTACGGTATATGACGGTTACCTGCGTAAGGACGACCCGACGGGAGAGAAGATAGAGATCAGCGAAGCAACCTACGATTTCTCTCCCGACCTGCGTCGGTTCTCCTGGGGAGTGGAAATAGGAAGTACGTGGCAATTCTCTCCGCACTTTTCCCTGCAAACTCACCTGAGCTGGGGAGTGAACGAAATATTCAAACGGGATTTCAGGGTACTGGATTTCTCCATGTATCCCATCTATTTCCATGTGGGTATGGGATATACATTCTGATACACACCTCCTTGTTGCTTTATTGGTCTTTTTCATGCTTTCGTCAGGGTGCCTTCCTGACGAAAGCATTTGTATGTATATACAAAAAGGTCCGGACTTTCCTCCCGAAAGCCCGGACCGACAAAACCTAATCTATTAACCTTAAGTGAAAAGAACCTAAATCTATCTTTCTATTGTATATATAGTATGTTGGAGCCTGATGTACCGAACCGAAACCAGGGGAAATTCCCTTCGTTCGATTACGTTGACAAAGATAGGACATAGGCTCCGGACGCAAGGTTCTTAAATGTAATGGAAAGGTATACGGAATGTTTCTCTCCGCGGAATATCAATAATTCCACACATTGCCGTATGTATAATGTATCGTGTATACGGGAATCCCGGAACCAGAGACAGGGGTTGGATTTATTTTTGCATCACTACCTTGTATCTGACTCCGGGAAATGTATAAGTATTTTCCCCAAAGATCCGGAACAGCAATCTATTTTCCTGGAGATCCGAACTCTTTTGTTCTATTTCATTTGCATAGAAAGACCGAGCTCAAACACCGTGGTTTCTTCAAACAGTGCAGGCAACTCCTTGCCATGTATAGTCAGATTCACCACATTTCCCATAAGGTCCAGTTCAAACGTCTTTTCATCCAATAAGGAAACAATCGCCGGCTCGGTGAGTATACTCTCCGCTACCTCCTGACCGATATACAATTCCAGATCATCTCCCACAAACTCACAGTCCAAAGGTATGCCATCCTGCAACAACGATGGGAACGATCCAACCAGAGCAAGTATATCCTGCATAGACAAACGGGTAGAAGAATTACTCATTACCAGCGAAGCAATGGCATCTGCATTCAATAAGATCGCGATCTTATTGTCGTTGCTGCTATTTGGGAGGTAGTAATGTACCAGATTCAACGGAGATTCCAACTCGGTAGCACTACCTGCTTTTGTATAGATCGCTGTAATGTTTCCGTCGGTATGGAAAGTTACTTCACGGAGTACATTGGATACCAACTGCGAGCCTATCCGGGCCAGAAGGTTACTGAAAGTTTCCGTTGTATGTGACGTAACATTCCCGGGCGTAGAGGAGCATTCCACATCAGCGATTACGGTTTCTCGGTCGGACTGCCAGTCGAAAAACAGAGTGTTGTTCTCACTTAACTTCCATGTTCCCTGCAATATATTTTCCTGCATAGTGACCTCTACATCAAAGGTAAGTTCCCGGGTATCACCCTCCGCAAACACATGGCCTGTATAAGTAATGTTCCAACCGGTAGAGGTCTTTTCCGCACCTTCGAAGAAATATTCATATTCGTATTCGGATTCATACTCTTCTTCATCCTCATCGTCGTCGTCATCTTTTGGCGGAGTTGTAGTCAGGATCACTCCGGTCAATTCGGTAGTTGCCTCACCCGGGATCACATAATTTAATGTGACAGTAGCTGTTTTCTTGGTAGAGGTATAGAATTTTATTTCTTTTCCCATCAACTCTACACCACTGTAGGTGAGCTTCAATGTATTTCCACTATCTCCTCCGTAAGAAGCGTTTACCTGGATCACTTCCTCTTCCTCATCCTCTTTCTCTTCGTCGTCATCTTTATCGTTACAACTAAAAAAAAGAGAACAGGAGAATAGAAGTGCCATCAGCAAATACAGGTTCTTTTTCATACAACTCTCAAGTTTAAATAAAACGTTTTCTAATAAAATGATTTGTATAGTTAATTATTGCATAGAAACATATAAAACTTTAGCCTTCCAGGGATCCATATAGGATAGCAATGACTCTCCCTACAGATCAGAAAACGAACAAAGATACGATAAAAATAGAGATTTCACCTAAAATAAAAAGAAAGGGAATGTATAAAGAACCTATAAAATAAAACATCACCCTCGTTACCATATATGGTAGCGAGGGTGATCGGATTAAATCATTTTCCTAAGTATTATAAGAGTCTTTACTAAAGTAAATTCCTTTCCTTATTCAGCTGAATTCATAATAAGTCCGGCTTCCAATACGGTTGTAGCTCCGAGGACAGCGGGAAGTTGTGGAAGTAGAAGAGAAACCGATACATTAAGACCTGGAATGGTGAGTGAAGAAAGGAGTTGATATATCGTTTCATTTTCCAGAAGTACAGATACAAGAGGTAAAAGAACTTCTGTTTCCAATGTCACAGTCAAGACTTCTCCTTCTGTAGTATATGCCAAAGGAATACCGTTATTTATCAGATCCGCAAATTGCTCAATCAATGGCAAAAGTTCAGTGAAATCAAACCCTCCATCTCCGGCGGTCAGATTACCCATAACAGCACCCATAATAGCACTGATATTCAACAGGATTTTCACATGCCCGTCTTCTACATAATATTGTGCCATATTGATAGGAGAACTCTGAGCTTCCGCAGAGTAAATGGCAGTGATATTTCCATCTTCCCGGAAAGATACACTTTGAAGTACACCCACCAATTGATCAGAGAACAAACTGGGAAGTATGCCAGCTATCGTTTGAGTAGAAAGAAAATCCGTGAATTTCTCTCCCGATTCCCAGTTAATAAACAACGGAGTATCTTCATCCAGCGTCCATGTACCCAACAAGTCGTGAGTTGGCATCTGGATAGAGGTCAGAGCCACGGTCATATCACCTTCTTCTTCCACCGTACCGCTGTAAGTAAAACTCCAACCGTTGGAAGAGGCTTCTGCCGGTCCGAATGTATACTGTGTCTCCGTAGCTTCCAGTTCTACATTGCTCAGTGTAACAGAGGCTACACCAGGAAATACACCATTGAGGGTAATAGTGGCAGTTTCCTTATCCGAAGCAGCTGCAAAAACCACAGTCTGCTCGCCCAGCAACACACTACCGCTATAGGTAAGTACCAGGTTACTACCGTTGTTATAGGTTCCGTCTACATCCGGGCCTACTACTTCTTCCGGATCCGGACCGTCGGGACCGTCCGGTCCATCATCGTCGCTATCGCTACAACTGAATATCAAAGAGCACGAAAACAAAAGTGCCATCAAAAGATACAAATTCTTTTTCATAAAAGTCGTTATTTTAATTAATAATCAAAAGAGAGTATATCACTATACCCCTATCTCCAAACAAATAAAGTTCTACAAACAACAGGGAACGGGTCATACAGGAGAGTCTCCTGTATGACCCATAGCAATCTCATCACTCTTTGGTCAGGTTCAGTCCTACCTCAAAGACAGAGGTTCCCCTGAATACGGCAGGCAACTGCTCCAGGATATCCGGCAACATAGACAACAAGATATTGTCATCGTCACCACCGATCAGTCCACTTAATAAAGAGAGAAGGGTCTCGTCCATAAACGGTTCCAGTACATCCTGTTCGATAAAGACCTCCGCTGTGTCGTTGGCTCCTGTACGGTATCCCATCGGAATGCCTTCCGTGAACAGTTTCTGTACACTGACTATCATGTCCCACAGGGTATTATCTTCCTCTTGCTCACTGCGTGTATCCAACAGGATCATTTCCAGGATCATTTCCAGATCCAGGAATACACGAATATGCTCCCCATCCATATAATAACGGACCATATTGGTCGGAGAGGGCAGCCACTGGCCCGATTTGGCATACGTAGCTACGATATTGCCATCTGCTCCGAAGGTCACCCGCTGCAAGGCAGAGTGGATCAGCGGGGCCAGCTGACTGGATAAGATGGAAGTCAGGTCAGAAGGATACATAAGCACGCTTACACCACTCAGGCTCACCCGGAAAGCCACGGAAGACTCCCAGTTGATGATCAGCGGATCAGGGGTCAGCTCCCAGCTACCCAGCAGTTCATGCTGTGGCAAAGCAACCTCTACATTCAGTACCATTTTCTTTTCTTCTACCGTACCGCTGAACGTAAGCGAATGTCCGGAGTCGGTATCCTGTCCGGAAAAAGCATATGTGCCGTCGCTCTGAGCCGTCAGCCCCACACCGGTAAGCACTGTTTCTTTCTCGCCCGGGATCACATCAACCAGCGTGATAGTTGCCGTTTTTTCATCTTCCGTATGCAGATAGACATACTTTCCACGCAGTAACGCTTCGCTGTAATAGAGTTCCAGTACTTTGGGCGCATATTCGGAAGAGGAAGAGTAAGTGCCGTTGATCGGGAGATCTGCTTCGTTCTTGTCGTCGTCACAAGCGGCAAACAGGCAGACGAGGCAACAGGTAATCCCTAAAAGCCATTTATTGTTCATGTCGTCTTTTCAATTTAAGTGAGACAATCGCAGCATGTAGTTCCTATACAAACCGTCTGCAAAGATATGAGTTTTAGAAACGCCCGGAAAGGTCAAAAATATATAAAGAGTGGCCTAAATTCAAGAGCCTGTTTAAATTTAGCTTGTTTCTTTATTTAGTGCTGTTTTAGTTTTGCTGACCGCCTGGTTGACTTCGTCGATCTGCGATTCAGATTGTTTTTTCTTCTTTTGAAACAATAAAGAAATTTACGATTGGACAATTTACAATTTACGATTGAAATTACAT
>JAJBTC010000110.1 GCA_020861095.1 Bacteroides sp. | reverse complement strand
AGTATGAAGGGGATGTTACATCGTTTTATATTTTAGAAAATCATTCAACCCACTTCGGGGTTGAAGTCAAAGGTGTAGTTACTACCCCCAGTCGCTTCGCTATGCTACGCTTCACTGGGGGTTATTAGCTACGCTGACCGTTGGTTGACTTCGTCGACCGCTGGTTCACATGAAAGCCCTTCGGGCTTTCAGAGAGAGTTATGCACATGAAAGCCCTTTGGGCTTTCAAAGAGGAAAAGTGACAGTCAGAGTGGATGAGTGACAGTTGAATAGTTCCGTAAATCTTACATTATTTTTCCGGACACTACTGCAAATATGCGTCTCTACATCGTCCGTTATTCATCTCGTTGACCAACAGTCATTGCAGCTAAAACAAAAAAATCTGATTAAAAAAAAGTCTAAATTAAGGAACAAGCAAAATCGGAACAGTTACTGAACCGGATCAAAGGCACGATTGCACTCCATCCTCCTGGTATCCTCAACCTCTTTTCTTCGTAACAAATTCTTCAAAAAAGGCATCTCTGTAACTGTTGCCTATCCCTATCTCGTGGTTGCCTATGAAAATATCGTTGTTATCAAAAGAATCTATCTGATCGGTATTCACGATATAGGATTTGTTGACACGCATAAATTGCCGGCGGGGCAACAGTTCGTGGATGTTTTTCAGGTTCATCTTTGTAATGATCTTCTGATCTTTCAGCTGGAGGATCACATAGTCTTTCAGGCCTTCGATAAACAGGATGTCGCTGAAGATCACTTTGAAAAACCGTCTTTCCGACTTGACGAAAAAATAATCCGCCTCCGGAGCCTCTATGTCCTCTTTCTCCTGCTCCGTCAGCAGGTTGTGATAGACCAATGCTTTCTGCACGGCTTTGTCAAACCGTTCCGGATCTACGGGTTTGATCAGGTAATCAATCGCGTCTACTTCGTAGCTATCCAATGCGTATTCCGAATAGGCAGTCGTGAAGATCACCAGGGTCTCTTTCGGAATTGTACGGGCAAATTCAAGCCCTGTGATCCCCGGCATCTGTATATCTAAGAACACCAGATCCACAGGATGCTGCATCATATACCGCGAAGCAGCCAGAGCGCTGTTAAACTCTCCGACCTGTTCCAGTCCCGACGCGTCTTCAAGTAACAACCGGATGGCTTCACGCGCCAGGGGTTCATCGTCTACAAGGATACACTTCATCTTCAAAACTGTTTATAGGTTTTATTCATATCTGATCTTTTCTATTCTTGTTTTCCGCTACTCCTCCTGGTCTGTCTGTATATACCTGCGGGTATCTTACATCCGGATTAGCAACTGTACCCGGTATTCCGTTTCCGTATCCCGGATATGCAACGAATACCTGTCGGGGTACAGCAACTCCAGGCGTCGTTTTATATTGGCAAGTCCCAGCCCTCCTACTTTCCCGGAAGGTACGGCAGGAACGGGCTTGGTATTGCGACAGTAGAATTCCAGTTGTTTGCCCTGCACCCGGAAACAAACCTCTACTACAGACGTTCGTTCGCTGTCGAAACTGTATTTCACCGCATTCTCTACAAAAGGGATAAAAAGCAACGGGGGCAGAGCGATCTGTCCGATATCCCCCTCCTGCGAGAGCGTATATTCAAATCTGTCGCGCCGGATCTTTTCTAAGTTTAGAAAATCGTTCAGGAAGCGTATTTCCGATACCAGCCACACCTGGTCCCGACTACTTTCGTGGATCTGGTAGCGCAACAGGTCTTCCAGCTTCAGCAACACTTTCGCTGCCTCTTCCGGATCGCGCCGGATCAGTACATTGGCATTGTTGAGCATATTGAAGAGAAAATGCGGATTGATCTGGTTCTTGAGCAGGGTGAGCTCTGCCTGCAGGCTGTTTTCCCTGAGTTCTTCTTTTCTCAGATCGGTCTGTATCCAGTAGCGCAATAGCAAGACTGTAGACACTCCGGCTACCAACAGTCCGATAGCCAGGGGCGACGAGATGGCGTTGAGCCAGCTCTCAAAAGGGATCTCATCCGATGGTTCCGACATCACAGGGTGGGACACCAGGCTTGCCAGGTAAAAGATCACAGCCATACATAGGGCCAGCACAACGACAGTAGCCCCCAGGTATTTCCACAGTTTGTCTTTCAACAAATACCGGGGCACCAGGATATAGATATTCAAATAGATCAGCGCGTTCATCATCAGGTAATACAACAGCCAGCCGAAGACACGTTCCCGCGATAGGTTCATATCCGTTTCCAGCGGATCCCGGAACACATCCGTCGTAATCACGAGAATGAATACCTGCAGCAACAGATGCCTGTAGAGCCTGAAGTCCGGGCGCAACAGAAAATCGGCGAAAACATGATTTTCCGAAGTACCTCTCATGGTTGCCTCCTTTCTTTCACGGTAAATAATTTCAATTCCGCTTTGCCGGCAGACAAGGTAAGGGTGTATAAATCCGGATACAAAAAGTCTAAGCGCTGACGCACCCGCAGGAGCTCTTCGCTGTTCATCTCTGTTTTCACAGGGATCTCACAGGAAAAAGACAAGGTATGTTCTCCGGCCACAAAATAGATCTGAAGTCGGGGAGGCTCCGCCCCGGAAGATGCCACAGCCCATGGATCCGGTCTGCTGCCATCCGTGTCAGACAACTGTCCGACAGCCGTTTGTACAAAAGGCATCGTCAGCAGCGGAGAGATCATCCAGCTGTTTATATCTCCTTTCTTCTGAATATCAAACGTGAATGTAGCGGAGCAACGTTGCGCCAGCAGGAGATAATTGATCAGGAAAGCGATCTCCGACCGGAGCAATACCTTCTCCCGGCTGCAATCGTATAACTGATAGCGGAGCAGCTGACTCAGCTTTACCAGCATATCCGAAGCCAGGACCGGATCTTCCTTAGCCTGAAGCGCCGTACCATGCAATACATCAAAAAGCAGTGTAGGGCTCACCTGTTCTTTCCATTACTCCACTTCCGCCCGCAGGTGGTTCTGTTCCATCTCACTGATCTCTTTTCTTCCTGTCAGCCAGTATTTCATCAATACCGTCATGGAACTTCCGGTGAAACAGATCAGATCGATCATATAGATCGAAATAATTTCAATGACAGCAGCACCATTCAATACAGGGGGTGGTACACCGGTCAGGTCTTTTTTCACATATGCCTCTACAATCAACTGCATAGCTACCATCACAGCGATCAACAGCAGGAACCAGAAAACATACCGGCCATACTGTTTGGTGCGCAGGAAACGGGGAAGTAAAACAAAGAGATTGAAATATCCCATTGCCAGATAGGTCAATAAATAGAATCCGGCCATCAGATAGACGGTATTCCCCAGCTGATCCAGTACCTGCGAAAAATAGACTAAGACCTGATTGAAAGAGATAAATGAAAGTACCACCAGCAAGATCACATGCCTCCCTATCCGATAATGTGGAGCTACCAGCAGGTTTTGCAGGAAAGAGTGGTTTGCTGTATGTACAGATGATATGAATGGAGTATCTTTCATTGGATGGTTCAAAAGTAATGTTTTTATCCGATTCCCTGCCTACAGGCAGGTAGTTTTTCCGGAGGAGCATACGAAAAATAGTTTATAAACAACCGTTTAGCTATCCATCATAGAGTGCATAAAAGGGTAAAAAAGGACAGGGTATCCGGAGAGAAACGGAGCGCTCAGATCCATGGAACGGAGCGCTGTATGTGATGAAACGGAGCGCTCCGTTTGCGGAAGGTAGTTGATCTCTCTGTATGGCTATCCGGATCTTGTATATAAAAAAGAATGATCTCTCCGGGAATCAAAATTCAACCTTATAACTCAGGTTGGGCAGGGAGATCGTCGATCGCTGAGCCTCCGTTTTTCCTGTCTTCTGGTTATACTCGTGCCCGTAGTACTCTTTGCATCCGTTCACATTCAGTACTTTCAGGGCGATCTCATGGGCACTGTTCCGTTTGTTCATCCGATAGCTCACCGTCAGGTTACTGATAAACATGGGGGAAAACTGTTTCGAATAGGGACGGCTCTCATCGTATTGTACTTCCCTGTCGGGGTGTGCCCGTGTTGCGTCCTCATCCACAGGTGTGTATCGGTCTCCTCCCTGCAAGGTAAGTTTCAGATTCACCCCCAGCATGTTTTGTTTGTGACGCCCCACCATCCACTCTTTTCCTCCCAGGGCATTGAATATGAAGTTGCGATTGAATTTGGTAGCATGCCATTTTTTGTCGCCACCCCGGTAGCGCGAATCGAACAGCGAACCGGTAAACATATAGTACATTCCTCCGGACAGGTATTTTTCCAGGGTCAGATCCACTCCGTAGTTGTAGCCGTTGCCTTCGTTCACTAAGGCCGACTCTACATAAAATACATCTCTGTTCAGTACCGAGTAAGAGCTGTCAGCGATCACAGGCACATCGTACAGATACTGGAAATAAGGTTCTACCTTCAGATGCAGATCATCACTCAGTTTGTGACTGAAAGCGAACATCACATGATGTGCTTTGGTAAAGTCTAAGTTTTTATTGACCCATTGTTCTCCCGTCTCCGGAGTTTTCACGAAATAGACATCTATTTTCTCCATGCGGCTGTGGTTTCCATAGGCCCAGGCAAGTGAAGTACGTTCCGTGGTCTGCCACTTCAGTCCCAGGCGCGGTTCCACTGTCCAGCGGTGGTTCAGTGTGAGTACCTGCCCGTTCACTCCCAGGTTCAACAGCCACCTGTCTCCCAGTCCGATCGACGTACTCACATATCCTGAAACCAGATCTGTGCCTCCTTTCCCCTGCGCGATGGTCTGCAACGGATCTTTCTCGAAAGGTGCCATTTCCAGCTCCATATCATAGAGCATGCGCGTATAGGTCACCCCCGCTTTTCCGGTGAAGCGCGCGCTGAACTTCCGGTTATAGATACTGGTCGCGATCAGATTCGTGGTTCCTGTATTCAGCCGGATGTCCGGCGCAGGGATCAGCACCTCATCGTTCAGATCCTGCCTGGCATTCTGGTACGAATAGGTGGTGGCTAAGGTGGTTTTCAGAGAGGCATCGTTGGAGAAGAAGTAGCGGTGACTCACCCCTCCGGCAGCCATATACTGTTTCACGGTAGATTCCATGCGATCCGACTGGAATTCCCACTTCTCCGGCACTTCTTCAAAGTCATTCGTGTATTTGTCTATCAGGCTGGTGCCCCAGACGGAGAAAGATCCGGCACGCCGGGTGGGGAAATGGAATTTCAGATTCAGGTCCTGATAGTTGAACACCCCTCCCAGATCCACCACTCCCAGGTTGTTCAACAGACCGGTAGTGGAGTAGCGATAATTGAAGATATAAGACGAGTTGTGTTTTTTGCTCAGTGGGCCTTCTGATGCCACATCCAGTCCCAGGATACCTGCCTGAACGGTGTGCTGGTAGTGGCGGTTGTTTCCGTTGCGTAACTTCATATCGAATACCCCGGAAACGGCATTCCCGAATTCCGCCGGGAAAGCGCCTGTGTAGAAGTCTGAATTTCCCAGTACCTGGCTGCTGAGTGAGGAGAGGATGCCACCTCCCAGTGTGGAGATATCGGCGAAATGGTTGGGATTGGGTATTTCCACCTCTTCCATGCGCCATTGCAGCAGATGGGGAGCGTTGCCGTGTACGGAAATACCATTGTTGGACACGTTGGGGGCTACTCCGGCAAAGGAACTGGCCAGCCTTGCCGGATCGTCCATGCTTCCGGCATATCTGCTGGCTTCCTCTACACTCAGCATACGTGCTCCGGTCACCGCCATCGGGTTCATGGCCTTTTCTTTGTTTACCTGCGGACGCACAGACACCTCTTCCAGCTCTGTGACACTTTCGCGCAGGGAGATCTCCAGCCAGGTCTCTCTGGCAGAGGTCACCAGCACTTCTTTAAACCCCATGGGTTCATATCCCAGGAAAGAGGCATGAATCGTCTGTCGCCCCACCGGAACGGAAGGCAGGCTGAATTGCCCTTTCTCGTCCGTGACTGTCCCTGTGCCCGGTTGCTCGCTGAACCATACCGTGGCATAGGGTATGGGATGTCCGGAAGCGGCATCTGTAATCACTCCCCGGATGGTCTGTACGGGAATGCCCGGCTGGTCCTGAGCAAATGTAGCGTGGGAAATTCCCAGGAAAAGGAACAGAAAAAATAAATAGCTGTAAACTGACTGTGACATATGGATTCTTTTTAAATGTGTTGGATGGAACAGGTGTTTCTGATGGTTCTTATTGCTCTTCGTTACCTTGTGTCTTTTTTCTTTTATTACGTATACGCGACAGCACGAAACAGGCAACATCTACCATTTTTCTTCGTCCTCCGGACAGGTTGGCTTCCTGTGTCCATACTTCTTCCAGGGTGTCGATCACTCGGAGACAGATACTCTCCCCGATTCCCGATTCCAGAGCTACTTTGGTAATTACTTCTCTTTTATTCATCTTTGTAATTTGTAAAGGGTTTGTTTTTGATTGCTGCAACAAAGGTAATGTCCGCCGGAAAACGGATCGGGAATGGTATACCAACGTGCGATTCGGGTATACGAAATGTACGATTTCGTAGATTTCTATAAGAAAGCAGTACAGGAAACAGGCTTTTTTATAGCGCATATACGTGTACCTCTTGACGTGTGAAATACGTTTGACATTCAGGATCCACCTGTCTGATACCATATGACAGATATTCAGCCTTTGTCTGCATGGTGCTTGTCGGTAGAATGAAACGTTTATCTTATGAAGTAGCTGTTCACCATCCGGTGTATATATGCTATTCCGGTATCCTGTAGCGGAGACGCACGGCGTGCAGTAGTGTCCGGAAAAAGAATTTAAGATTTACGGAACTATCCAACTGTCACTCATCCACTCTGAAAGCCTGAAGTGACTTTACGGTACATAACTCTCTCTGAAAGCCCGGAGGACTTTAATGTGAACCAGCGGTCGACGAAGTCAATAACCCCCAGTGAAGCGAAGCATAGCGGAGCGACTGGGGGTGGAAATGGATCTCAAATGATACTTATTCCACTCGGAAAGCCTGAAGGGCTTTAATGTGACTAACCCCCAGTGAAGCGTAGCATAGCGTAGCGACTGGGGGTATGGGTCCTTCCTGTGTCTTCAACCCCAAAGTGGGTTGAATGATTTTATCAGAAATAAAACGAGGTGAAATCGTGTTCATGCTATGTAGAATGGAGTTTTTCTCTATTCAACCCACTTTGGGGTTGACTGTAGATACCTCAGATATACCCCCAGTCGCTTCGTTACGGGCTATGGCCCTTACTGCGCTTCACTGGGGTTATTCAAATTAAAGCCCTTTGGGCTTTCAAAAGAAATCAGAGAAAATAAAAGGAAGTCGGAAGAAATAAGTGTCATTTGCATAGCTTCCGGAAGAGTAACAGCTTGAAATCCTCCGGGTAAAAAATCAAATGTAACTATTTGAAATAAAGCATATGATCTCAAATGCTAACGATTTATTCCGGACACCACTGCACGGCGTGCGTCTCAGCATGCCGAATGGGAATGTATATACCATGTGGAATGGGTGTTTTTATTTGACCTGCACCGCGGAGACGCACGCCGTGAGTCTCGTATGTTTGCATATAAAATGGTACGCATAGGGATTTGCAAATATATTCTTTCTGTAATTTCAATCGTACATCGTCAATCGTCCAACGTTCCTTAGTGTTAATTATCAAAGAATGGGTCATGACCGAAGGGAGTAATCGTAAATCTCTTGGCGTCTCTACAGATAATCCCTTTCTCTGTAGACGAAAAAATAAAAAATCATCTTATGCATACACGCGTAGATACATACTATACCACATTTCTACAATCTATCCCTGAACATGATATCTACAATGAATCAGGAATACTTATTTAGTATGGAAAAGACAGGAAAACTTTATTAAATTCTATCCTCAGTCATCTTTTTGTAGATAAAGACAGTTTTTTAATTTGTATCGTATGAAGATATTTCTACCTTTGTCATTCAATAATAGATATATGGGGACTATGAAAAGCACTGTTTTATATTACACCGCCCTTCTTCTGTTTTTTTATACTTTCTTATTTTCCTGCACTCACAAGCAAGATCAGACGTTATTACCTGAATTGATTCTTGCTGAATCTATAATGTATCAGTATCCCGACAGTGCACAACTGATCTTAGAGGAAATGGATATACCTTCTCCTTCCGACCCCTTACAATACGCTACCTGGAGTCTGTTACTGACACAGGCCAGGTATAAGAATTATGTGACTCAATCTT
>JAJBTC010000172.1 GCA_020861095.1 Bacteroides sp. | reverse complement strand
GGTTTACTGTGCATAACCCCCAGTGAAGCGTAGCATAGCGGAGCGACTGGGGGTATGGATCCATCCTCTGTTTTCAACCCTGAAGTGGGTTGAATGATTCTATCCTGAATAAAACGAGGTAAAATTCTCTTCATGCTTTTCTAAAGGGCTCATTTCTCTCTTCAACCCACTTCGGGGTTGAAGAGAGGTGTGTCCGTTACTACACCCAGTCGCTTCGTTACGGGCAAGGCCCTTACTGCGCTTCACTGGGGGTTATAGACATTAAAGCCCGCCGGGCTTTTAGAGTGGACAAGTGTCATTGTGAATCCCACTATATCCATTCAATCATTAAAGAAAATTATCTCCTGTTCTTTAATGGTAACAATCAAATAAGGATCATCACCAAAGAAAATAATCGCCCCTATCACATGGATTCCCTTTTTCAATCCAGAAAACGTTTGGTAATACCTCCGTACTCATCTATCCGCCGATCCCGCAGGAAAGGCCACCACCGTCTCACATTTTCCGAACGTTCCAGGTCTATCTCTATCACCAGATTCTCCGGAGTGTCATTACCCGCCTGAGCCAGAAACTCCCCCTGTGGGCCCACCACAAAGCTATTGCCCCAGAACTGTATCCCATTCGTCTGTCCGGACGGGTCAGGCTCATGACCTACACGATTCACAGCCACCACCGGAAGGCCATTGGCTACCGCATGTCCGCGCTGAGAAATGATCCACGCATTCAATTGCCTGTCTTTCTCCTCCTGCGTATCGCTGCTTTCCCATCCGATGGCTGTCGGGTAGATCAGCATCTCTGCTCCTTTCAGTGCCATCATACGCGCGGCCTCCGGATACCACTGATCCCAACAGATCAATACACCCAGCTTGCCCAGAGAGGTTTGCACAGGCTCAAATCCGATATCACCGGGCGTAAAATAGAATTTCTCGTAATAAGCCGGATCGTCCGGAATGTGCATCTTCCGGTACTTCCCAGCTATGCTTCCATCTGTATCAAATACCACCGCTGTATTGTGATACAGGCCCGGAGCACGCTTTTCGAAAAGTGAAGTCACCAGCACTATCCCGTGCGAAGCCGCTATTTCGGAATAAAAGCCGGTAGACGGTCCGGGAATGGGCTCTGCCAGATCGAACAGCTGTGTATCTTCCGTCTGGCAAAAATAGAGAGAATTGTGCAGTTCCTGCAATACGACCAACTGTGCGCCCCGGGCTACACACTCGTCTATATTTGCTGCCAACCGGGCCAGATTGGTTTTCAGATCGGATGTATTGGACTGTTGCACCAGTCCTGTCTTTATCTTTTTCATAGGGTACAAAATTTATTTTTTATAGAAAGAGTTTGTTTAAATCTTGCTCGTTTCTTTATATAGATCTCTTTTAGCTTCACTGACCAGGGTTTATTCTGTTTTTCTTTTTTTGAAGCGATAAAGATAGGTACGATATACTCAACCAACAGTCGACGAAGTTAACCAGCGGTCAGCAAAGCTAAATACAATGTACGATTAAACACACATGTTATCATCCACCTGTAGAGACGCATATTTGCGTCTCCATATTTGCGTCTCCCTATCTGCATCTCCATATTTCCATTTCCCTATCTGCATCTGAAAAAAGAAAAAAGACGAACGAACGGTCGACACAGTCAAAAGTTAAACAGGCTCTACAACCATACAGAATCCGATATTTTCCATATTCTCTCCGGAGAAAGATCATATCCGGTTCATTTCCTGCTATCTGACGTGTGAATCCTCAGCTCCCGGCAAAACAGGGATCACTCCCCGGGGATACTGCATCGTTACACAATGCAACGAACCATGCTGACGGATCAGCGGGCAACAATCTATCCCTACGATCTCACGGTCGGGAAATGCCTCCTGCAACACTTCTCCCGCTTTCCGGTCGTTATGGGGTTGCCTGTACGTCGGGTAAAGTATAGCTCCGTTCAGGATCAGGAAATTGGCATACGTAGCCGGCAGTCGTTCTCCCTCTTCCCGGATAGCATCGGCCATAGGAAGTACCAGCAACCGGTAAGGCTTCCCTTCTGAGGTACGGAACTCCTGCAACTGTTTTTCCATCCGCGCCAGCGATCCGTAATGCTCGTCTTCCGGATCGGTACATTGTACATACGCAATGGTATCCGGTGAGCAGAAACGGGCCAGTGTGTCTATATGACTATCGGTATCGTCTCCGGCCAGGTAGCCATGATCGAGCCACAAAACCCGTTGCAGATGAAACACCGAACGCAGATAAGTCTCTATCTCCACCCGGTTCATCTCTCCGTTGCGATTGGGAGACAACAGACATTCCGAGGTAGTGAGCAAGGTACCCATGCCGTCACTCTCCACCGAGCCACCTTCCAGCACAAATCCCAGGCGATTGACATACCTGCCCTGTATATGTCCGGCTTCAAACGCGCGACGGGTGATGCGGTTGTCCCGGTCGGAAGCAAACTTCAATCCCCAGCCATTGAACGTAAAATCGAGCAACGAAGGTCCGTCCGTATCCATCAGTGTGATGGCTCCGTGATCACGTGCCCAGGTATCGTTCGTATCACACCGGAAGAAAGTGACATTCTCCATCCGCACCACCGGAGCGATGCGGGCAGCCACCCGCTGCGGTTCGGGAGTAACGATCAGCAACTGCTCCCTGCAGGCAATCTCCCGGGCAATCTCTGTGAAACACACCTCTGCCTCTTCCAGCATATGCCCCCAATCGGTGGCGGCATGCGGCCAGGTGAGCTGCACCCCACTTTGCGGATACCACTCTGCCGGAAGAAAGGGGGCACGCACCTCCTCCTGCTGATGCACCACCTGTCCGAAATCCAGTTGAAGTTCCTTCTCAGAGCCGCCTGTCCTGGGCAAACCAACAATTATTCCCATTATTTAATTACCTCTTTGGGTTTACGATCGAAAAAAGGATTCTTGGAAGAGGCACTCACCGGAATGGCCAGCACCATCTTACAACCTTCCAGCCAGTTGAGCCGCTGAGCAGCCAGGCCGGCCGAGAACATAATCCGGGTATCTACCCGCAGATCCGCGGCTGTGGCACAGGCAGATCCTACGGCAATCCCTACGTCCATGCTATTCAATGCACAAGGTACTCCTTCCGCACGGGAAGCACAGGTCGGGAATCCGCAATGTCCGCAGTTGAGTCCCTGGGCCTGTTCACGGGTTCCCACCAGCACCACACATTCTGCCTGCAGGATGTTATCGGCATCGCGCAGGAAAAATTTCAGTCCATGCTCTTCCACCATATCCATCATGGTCCGGGACAACAGATGGAGTTTTTCTTCTCCCGCCACCAGGCCTATTTCGATCAGATCCACACCTTTGCCCTTGGGAGCCGTGCGGGCAGCAGTCATCATCTGCCGGGCCACATTCAGTACATGCTCGTGCCGGCTGTCACGTTCATTTATAATCATATCCGTTTCTTTAATTAGTTGTGCAAAGATAGCGAAAGCCGAACGCAGAGCAAAGTTTACTTTAGCTATGCTAAGGCGCATCCTATATTCTGCAAATATAGTGAAAGCCGAATGCAGAGCTAAGTTTACTTAAGCTATGCTGAGGCGCATCCTATATTCTGCAAATATAGTGAAAGGTAAGCGGTAAAGGTCAAACTTGTTTGAAACTTTATTAGAACCGCATCCTGTATTCAGCAAAGATAACAAACTTTCCCCACAGCACGGTTCGTTTTACCAATATTCAGATATACCTGGCTGTTTCTCCAAACTTCCTTAAAACACCGAACCATGAGTAGCGCTCGTTTGTCAAGCAGAGAAACCTATAAACGATAAAGAGTATGAATAGAGAAAAACAAATGGTGAAAGATCTCGAAAACAAGCAGGCGCAGGCGCGCGAACACTATGCCAAAAACAAAGCCCTTCTGGAAGAAGACAAGGTAAAAGAAAAGAGCGCCAGTTTCAATTTTACTCATAAAAAGAATAAAACCCAGGAAGGAGAGGAGGAGATCTGAACTCTCTCAATGGCATAGCCATCAGGCTTAACCTGAAAAATAGGGCTTTCATTTTCTGTGATAAGAAAAATGGTCTTTGCAGAAACAGAGATAGTATGTGATCCCTGCAAAATATACAGACTTCTACTCCTGAAAGAGCATAGCCATCAGGCTAAGAATATCAGTAGATCTTGTATTTCCTGTTTTTCGGTTTCTGTATCTATGGTCGACCTCAGCCTAATCCTGCATTCCCTCTCAGTCTGCTCTCTGTGTTGCCTGAATGGGATAGAACCATAGCCCAGGATTGCTTTTGGAAAGCAGGATGCCAGTGAAGCGCACCCAGGTTACCCCGGATAAACAGGTCTGCAGGGTTCAACCTTGAACCAACGGTTGACGAAGTCAAAAGGGTGCATATAGGATAGTACTTAATCGGATAGCTGCAACCTCTTCAAGGTTGACTGGTATGTGCGCTTCGTAACCCCAGGGTACGCTTCCCTGTAGCTCCACTATCGTTTCACCACAGCTTGCTTTACCGCTGGGCTATGGCTCTATCCCCTTCAGGGAACACAGGAGAGCAGAATATGGGAACAGGATGGGGTATATCCTACTTATAAAGAGGAAATAATCTCTTAGCCTGACGGCTATGCCTGAAAGAGGGTGTCTCCAGATAGGAGAATGGAACATAAGGGTGTTTTCACCCATTCTTTCCCAATGAGAGGACCCGTTCTTTGCCTGTGAGTTGGCAAGGTATTGCCAAGCCTTTGGCAACACCTTGCCAAGGGAATGGCACAACTTTGCCAACGCGTTGGCAATATCTTGCCAACATGATTAGTATTCCCTGGCAAGATTTTGCCAATAGATTGCACAAGCACTGGCAATTCAAAGGGGACCCCAAACCCTATCTTCACTTATAAGGGGACTTTCTCCGATAAAAGGCACTATAAAAAGCAACTACATCCAAGAAAAGGACAATTGGAACGAAAAACACAAGAAATCCATCAGCAAAGAGAAGGGAAAAAAAGCCCTCTCCATGCTTCTGTTGAGACAGTCTCTTCTTTTCTTTGATACTCTGATATCTACTTATTTGTACGCCCCACTCAGCTGTTTAATGCATATGGATAAGAAACCAGGTAAGTTCTTTTGGAGATGTATAGTAAAGGAGTTAGCCTGGAGGAGGCAGCATCAACGGCTTGTCTTTTCCGTTATCAGGGAAGGGATCAGGTTGAATAGATCAGAAACTATGAATATATAGGAGAATCGAAAAGTTCGCTGGGTAACACATCCTTTCAAATAAATCTCAGATACGTTCCATAGGATCGATGGGAGGAAAACGACAGGACATATACCTCATCTTTCTTCCTGTTCAACTTCCATATTCTAAAATCCTTTGTATATTTACCGGGAATTAATCATGAACAAATGCTACGTATAGATAATGCCTGTATCTCCTTTGAAGAGGATCTCCTCTTTTCCGGCTTTTCCATGCACCTGCACAAAGGGCAGATCGCCTGTATAGCCGGAGAATCGGGTTGTGGCAAAACCTCTTTATTGAAAGCCATTCTCGGATTCCTTCCTCTGGCTGGAGGTACCATCACGGTCGATGGCATCGTCTCCGGAAAGCAAACCATAGATGCCATACGCCAACGCATCGCCTGGATCCCTCAGGAACTGGCACTTCCCTCGGAATGGGTGAAGGAGATGGTACAACTGCCCTTCCAACTGAAGCACAACAGGCAGGTGGCTTTCTCCGAACAGCAACTATTCGACTGCTTTTCAGAACTTGGCATCGAACAGGAGCTCTATCACAAACGGGTAGCGGAGATCTCCGGCGGACAGAGACAACGCATCATGATCGCTGTATCTACTTTGCTGGGCAAACCGCTGATCATCATAGATGAACCCACATCGGCCCTCGATGCAGAGTCTGCCGACAAGGTACTGGGTTTTTTCCGCAAACGGATCGGGCAGGGGCTGGCCGTACTGGCTGTATCACACGACAAGCAATTTGCCAGAGGATGCGATCAGCATATACTCCTCTGATATCAAAACGTAAAGACGAAAGAATGGGAACCATAGATATTTCATACACCAGCTTGCTGATCGGATTGCTGCTGCTTTGCATTCCGGTCTTCTATTTGTGGAAGTTCAGGACGGGTATGGTACGTGCCACGCTGATCGGTACGGCCCGGATGATCGTGCAACTCTTCCTGATCGGTATGTATCTGAAATATCTGTTTCTGTGGAACAGTCCGTGGATCAATTTTCTGTGGGTAGTGATCATGATCTTTGTGGCTTCGGAAACGGCTCTGAGCCGTACACACCTCAAAAGAAACATTTTGCTGATCCCCATATCCGTTGGGTTCCTGGTCAGCGTCACACTGGTGGGGCTCTACTTCCTGGGAGTAGTACTGCAATTGGACAATGTGTTCCACGCGCAGTATTTTATACCCATCTTCGGTATCCTGATGGGTAATATGCTTTCGAGCAATGTGATTGCCCTGAATACCTATTACAGCGGATTGCAGCGCGAACAGCAACTGTACTACTACTTGCTGGGCAACGGGGCAACGCGCGCCGAAGCACAGGCCCCTTTCATCCGCGAAGCCCTCATCAAATCGTTCAGTCCGCTGATCGCCAATATCTCCGTCATGGGATTGGTGGCTTTGCCAGGCACCATGATCGGGCAGATCCTGGGAGGGAGCAGTCCCAACGTTGCCATCAAATACCAGATGATGATCATGGTGATCACCTTCACCGCTTCCATGCTTTCTCTGATGATAACCATTTCCCTGGCTTCCCGCCGTTCTTTCGATAGTTACGGACGGCTGTTACATATATTTAAAGAGAAAAAACAATGAAAAAACTTCAGATCCTTTTTGTCCTGCTTTTCTGTCTCACCTCTTATATACCTGTTTACGGACAGAACGAAATGGAAGAACTTACTTTTGAAGAAGTGGTTGCCCTTTGCGAAACAGAGGCCCGCCGGCGGGTAGAAGAATTCATTCAGGAAAAGATCCGGTTTCACCGCTGGGATCCGGAATACGATGCCCTGAAGATCGAATTCACCTCAGATACCTTATTTATAGAGAGCGTAGAAATTTGTCTGGCAGAAAAGGGTAGAGACAACATGCTGGAAATGAAATTTACGGCAGCATATAAGGAAGAAAAATACGATCAGTTGCTCAATAAGTACTACCGCATCGTCAGGGACCGGCTCACTCCGGAACACCAGCAACTCTTCCTTAATGCGCAGCGCACCTGGCTCCGGTACAGAGACAGTGAAGAAGAGATAAACAGAGAGCTCATTACCAGCGGCGGGTATACAGGAGGAGGAACCATGTGGCCGCTGGTCTCCGCGCTCCGAAGCGTACAGATGATCAAACAGCGGGTGGTCTATTTTTATGAACTACTCGATTGCATCTGACGGAAGACTACATAGAGCAGATACTCCGTGAAGTGGGAGAGATGACACTTCCGGGATTCTTCGTCACGGCGGAAGTCATCCGCGGTGCCGCAGAGTTTCCTGTAGGCTACCGGGAATTTCTCCGCGAAAAATACCAGGCCATTGTAGAAAAAGGAATAAGCGGACGGATCTTTTCTTTCCGGGAAAGTGGCTGGCACATCCGGTTCGCTTTCTTTCCTACAGACCGGGTCGTAGAAGAGAAATATGCCTTGAAAAACAGAGTCATCCGGAGAAGATGATCCTACCCACGTATCCGGATACTGTCCGGACCTTACAGGATAGTTACCTGTTTTACAGGAGTTGAGAACTCCTAAGAAACAATTATTTTATTTTTTCTCTCAGAATATCCGGATCCTGTCTGCAATCCCAGATATCTGCTATTGTAATAAATTCTTCTTCGATGTAATATACCACTTTATAGCGACTCATCACTACGAGGGCTCTGAATAAGATAGGCTTATCTGACAAAGATTGTTCCACAGGAGCCATTTGTGGAAAATGAATGAGAAATTCTGCTTCTTCTACAAGCTGGCTGTAGATTCTATGGCAATGGAAGGATGGATCTCGGCATAAAAAGCATACATGTTATCAAGGCTTTCTACGGCCTTGACAGACCACTTCATCTTCATACACTCTTTTTATAGCGGTTTTTTACCTCTGTATGTGTGAAATAATATCCCTCTTCCACACTTTTCACTGCTTCCTCTATTCTTTGCTGCCGTTCTTGCTGCGAATATACACAAGGAGCCAACTTACTATCTTTGCTTTTCATATTGTCCAGAATAAATTCCAATTCTTCAAATGTATTCTCGTCAATATCAGTTAAAACAGTCTTTATAAATTCGGCTTTTCTTTCTAATACCGTCATATTCTTATTGTTTTAAAGTACTCAGATACTTCCTTTTATACGGTTTAGCAAATTCTTATCACATTTTTAGTTTCCTTTAATGTTCACATGAACAAAGAATTATTATCACTTCCGGATTCGTTAAGAAAAGAGTAGATA
>JAJBTC010000082.1 GCA_020861095.1 Bacteroides sp. | reverse complement strand
ATTCAAAATCAATTAATTAGTATATAGAAATGAAAGAACTGAGTATTCAGGTGGAAATATATCCCACATTAGAGTTTTCTGCCAGCCATATTGAAACCTCACTTAACACCGGATTGATTTCCGGCTATAAATTATCTGCAGATACATTTACATTTGATCCGGCGGTGGAAGAGTCGCAAGCCGGAGCCTTCTACAACTGCAATAAAGATTTGATCATAGATACTCCGGATAGTAGTATTTGCAACCGGTTTAAACATCCCATCAGCTCTATCGTGCGCTTCCGGGATACAGAAGGAAATAATATTTTAATTGGAACCAGGGAGCTACCCGCCAAAGTAATGATCGCCCCGGCCCACCAAAGATCACGGCTGAAAATCAATTGTAAAATGATAAAATCCCCTTACTCTCTCTGATTTAGTGTCCTTCATGGAGCCTGACTACGAAATTACTTTCGTGGAAAATAACGCTTCATGATCAGAAACCATATTCGTGCACTTCTTCTCTCCCCGGAAAATAAACTCCTCATGACCTCGGAGGCATACAACGAGGTTATGATGGAGTGTTTTCCACCTTCCTTTTCTTCCTCCCAGATACAACCCATATCCTTTTGGAAGGATATTCCCGGTTATAAAGAAAAGACCGATAAAGCATTTGCCATTCTTAAGGAAGAACTAAAAAAGAGCAGTGAAGCTGCAGGCATTTCTATTTCTACCGACTTTAGCAATGATGAAATCACGGAGGGTACGATTGCCTATCACCGGATAAAAGGTACCATACTGGCCGACGCTTACTACTGGTTCTCCAGCAAGCAACTTGAACAGGATCTTCTCGCCGCCGATAATAACCCTGGTTTCTCCTGCCATTTTCTCCATATCAACTCCGGCGGCGGTGAAGCCTGGTACCTGGATCGTTTAACCGAAACGATGCGGGGACTTTCAAAACCTATTTATACGCTGTTCGAAAAGAGTGGATGTTCTGCTGCTTACTATATCGGCTGTCACGGCACTACAGTAAAATGCCTGACACAAAACGATTCTATTGGCTGTATTGGTACAATGGTCAGTTTTTACGACTTCGAAGGCTACTACGAAAAATTAGGTATTAAGAAAATAGAGGAGTACGCCACTAAATCTGATCTGAAAAACAAAAAGTACAACGATCTTACGGATGGCAAACCAGACCAATATATCCGGGAAGAACTAAACCCACTATGTGAACAATTCCTCACAGCCGTTCGCTCTGCCAGACCTTCATTATGTGATTTACCAGAGGATGACCCGGTATTCCGGGGAGAAACTTTTGATGGTATATCCTCCCAGCAGAAAGGACTTATCGACGGTATATCCTCTTTCCCGCAGGCAATCGTTGAAGCCCATGCTCTTGGCCAGGCATGGCTATCTACTCAAAACACCTACAAAACCATAACAGATTATTTACCATAAATAAAACCAAGATGAAATTTCAAAAGCAATTAGCCGCGATTTTCCAAAAACTTAACTTTTTTGAGAAGGCTAAAACCCATCAGCTCACCAAAGAAGAATGGGATCAGATTTTTGCTTCTTATAAAGAGGAGTATGGAAACGATCTCAAAGATGACCTTCAGGAAGCCCAGCAAAATCAGGCAGCCAATGAGGAACATCAGCAGATTCTGACTCTCCTTAGAGATGTCAAACTGACTGACACCAGTGATCAAGGCAATGGATCATCCGAAGATCCACAAGGTAACCTGGTAGAAATGGTGACCAACCTTGTAAAGAACTATAAAGAGTTAGAAACCAAAATTGAACAGATGGCACCCCAGGCAACCCCCGACACTCCGTTAGAAACCATCCAGTCCGGCCTTTCCATTAATGGACCTGGCCAGTCAAAAACTCACTTCTTAGGAATCGAACACAGCCTCTTTGACCTGAAGCACCGTTGGAACCAAGCAGTAAAGGCTTTTAGTAATTCATTAGCAGAACGGTACAACTATCTGAAAGAAAACAACATGTTGAATCCGGAGAAACTTGCTTCCGGTGAGTTTGGTTTTGACACGTCCCGTCTTCCGGATGCGAAGTTAGGCGACCAGTACATGATCCGCCGGCAGGATGCCCTGATTGCCCGCATGCTGACCCTTCGGGAAGTAACAGATCTCTTTCCGGTACGCTACGGTGTTCAGGACCGTGAAATGATTACCAACGCCTTCTTTACTGAAGTTTCCCAGGCATGGCAAAAAGGTAAGATCTTCAAAGGTAGCATGAAGCTGGTTCCTGAGTTTGGACATGTAGACGATGCCATGGCCAAGGTAGAATTCGGAACCATGAAAGAGATCGAACGCCTTTATATCGGTTACTTAAATACCGATGGCTCTGACCCGATAAAATGGTCTATGATTGAGTTTGCTTTATTAAACCTGTATAAGAATATGCAGAACGAGCAAAACAAACGTCGTGTTATGGGTATTTATGTGAAACCGGAGGAAGGTAAACCAGGCAGCTACCTGAATGCATCTACCGGTTTAATTTATACACTGGTCCGTTATTATCATGAAAATAAGTTCCTGTTACATGATGATCCATCCTACCGGACCTATGATAAAACCGATATGTTAGACGCTGTAAAAGAGTTTGTGGATGATATCCAGAGCAACTTAACAGAAGATCATAACCTTTCCGGCAAATGTATTTACCTCAATTTAAACCATAAAACCTGGTGGATAAAGAATCTGAGGGAACAGTACAGAAATGATACTGACTTCTCCGATCCACAAGGCTTTGAAAATAAGATACCGGACACGGATATCCCCATTAAATGGGTTCCCAATCTCGGCCAGTTAAAATGGATGATGATGCAAACACCAGGTAATATTATGTTCCTGGAGTTTATAGCCGGTGAAATGTTCTCTGTCAAAATTAAAGAGGATATGGAAGAAGTAAAAGCCTGGTCAACCTGGAAAGAGGGAACAAGTGCTTCTTTTGTAGGACCCACTTTCCGGACAAAAGAAGAACTCAGGGAAAATGCCTATGAACTACAGGAGATTTTTATGAACAAACCGGCTGAAGCCATTCCTGCCGATGCCACCTTTGTTACTATTGATCCTAAAAGAAGTTTCTGGTTCACTACCTCAGAGAATACGCAACCAACTGTACTGGAAGAGTTGAAAAAAGCCCGTAAAGGTTTTGCCTATATCATTGAGTGTGGTTCTACAGTGAACGCCACGGAAGTCAAAAAAGCAGGACAATTCGATGGAATCACTGCAGATTGGACTCCCACCCAGGAGGAAGATTACATTATGGTCACCCTCAATTCTGCCGGCAAATTCGTGGAACTGGAAAGACAGGTGGGTGGAGTCCGTGAAATCAATATTGCATTGCAACCCAACATCCCCGGTGCAAGATAAAAACCCTTATTTGATTTAATATTAATACTAAAGTATGTAAAGTTGGAGGTACACAATCCGGTGTACCTCCTTTAAAAAAGAAACCTTCAAATGAAAAAGAAATTCAAATCCCGCAATAATGGCTATAAAGCCCATTTAAATATGCAGAAAAAGTTCTTCCTCTCTTTCATGCTTCTCCTGGCATGTGTGTTTGCTGTTGGTGCCCTCCTGGATCCCCAGAGTGCCGCCGGATGTATGACCGGTTTTGGTGGAGTAAGTTTTGCAGCCATGATGGCCATTGGTAATGTAGAAGATGTATCTGATAAATACACCTTTGGTAGTAACATCACCTATCAGGTTTATCTGGTTACCGTCAGTCAGTTAGACAAGGCACAGAGATTCCCCAAGCCTAATGCCAACAGAGAAGTCTCTACACTTCCTATGGCGGATGGGCAATATATGATGTATTTTGAGGCACATGATTTCCCTACTTATATAGGTACGGCAGAAAAAGGTGACATCACTACCTCCGGAACCAATACCTTCAGTATTATTATGGGTGGCATCCGAGATAAACTCTTAACGTATGCAGAAGAGCATACCGGAGATAAATTTATTATCCTCTTTAAAGAGATTGAATCTGACCAGTGGGAAATACTCGGTTCAGACGAACGTCCGGTTATCCTGAAAAGTTTTGAAGCTAAGAATGATAAAGATGGCCGGTATGTTACTTATACGTTTGAACGGGTTTCAGTTAACCAGTATAACCATTATGTAGGTGTAATAATCACTGCACCAGCAGCCGTTCACACAAAAGACTCCACAGAATTGAAATTTATTTCAGGACAGAACTTATACTCTATACCGGAGGGATCTTCCGGAGGATATATTATAGAAAAAGTTTCCGGCCTCACCGCATCCGATGAAGGACGCATTGTAACTTTAAATGGAACCGGTAGCTCCAATCCTGCAACGATATCGGATAACACAACCTTCATTTTGAAAGATGGTGTAAACTGGACCGCTAAAGCAGGAAGTTCAATCAGTTTCCGGATCCTTGACAAAACTACTTTAGTGGAAGTTCCAAACAGCCGGGTACAAACCGCATAATCACAAACAACATGGGTACAATAAGTTTCAAAGAAAAAAAGAAAATCTTACAGGAAATAGAAAATCCGCTGTTCGCAGAAGCAGATTTACAACTGCTCTGCGAACTCTTTCCTACTTACAATTTTTTAGCCAGGGCACAACGTGATCCCAGGCGTTATTATAAAGAAATCCTGAGCGCATTAGTTGAAAAAACTACTGCAGAGGAAATCCGGCTATATCGCCGGCAGTATGAAGATCAAAAAATCAAGGCAGATGAAAACAGAGATAACGACCAATCCAGAGAAGGAACTTCCGGAGGAGACAACATTTCAACCGGAGGAAGTGCAAATCCAGAAGACACCACTGGATCCACTGATGGAGGAGAGGATAAAGGAGAACAAATTCAATCCGCTGATGACAACGCAAACCCAAATCCCACAAGGGATGACGCTGGAGACGGCTCTGGAAATGGACAATCTGATTGTTCGGGAAGCAATGAAAGTACCCTTCCTGGTCTCGATACAGTTTTAGAGGACGCACAGACTCTTCCTTTGGAACAACAAACCGGAGAAAAAAAACTCCGGCCAAAAGCTCCAGAAAGAAGATGAATACCCCAACATCCGATGGAGTAACCTTGCCGACCGAAACGTCCAGCGCGCCGTTATAATCTACAACGACAGGATCAATTCCTACCGTGAGCTGAAGATTCTTTGTGAGAAGCTCGATCAGTCACCCACACCACAAGAGGTACAGGACACTGCAGAGCTTCGAATCCGGAATCTTCTTGCTTTTAAAGAGCTCCGGGCATTCAACGACACAGGCGACTGGCTTTATCAGCATCCTCTTATCTCTGAATATTCAGAACTGGAACAGCTCCGGGACCTACGCCGCAAAGATCCAGCAGAGTTTCTCAAACAACATGCAAACTGCACCAGGAATATCCAACGCTACCAAAGCTACTTAAAGAACCCCGGGAGGAAGGATAAAGAAGCCAATGATAAAGCCAATCTGGATAAACACCGGAAAAGACTACTTCTTTTTAAAACTATATTAGAATCAGAACAATGACTAAAACAATTGAAATATACAATTTGGGTGGACTTCCCACTGCTCCCATAGATGATTTTCTGGAACTTCAGGAAGACTTTAAAATTTCGGATCCCGATAAACTTTCCAAACTCCAGATGCTTATTCTTACCCGTGGTTTCAAGTATGCATTCAAAGCCTGGAAAGATCCGGAGGGTAAACTCTGGATTATTGATGCCCATCAACGAAGGAAAGCACTCCTGGCTCTCCGGAAGGCCGGCTTTGAAATTCCGCCGATCCCTTACGAACCCATCCATGCCGAAAATAAAACGGAAGCGGTAGAAGAGATCGCGGCCTATAATTCGGAATTCGCAAAGAAGAACTCCGATACCACCTTATTCCAGAAGTATAATATCGACGCAGACACACTGGAACGTTTTAATTTACCTTTTGAAGTAAAGGCGATCGACTATGCTCCAGCAGAGAGCCTGTTTAGTAACCAGGTCGATGATCAGGAGATCCGGGAAGATGAAGTGGATATCACACTGCCGGAAGATTCCGATTCCTGTTTTGTGCGGCCCGGAGATATCTGGCTCCTGGGAAATAACCGGCTTGTGTGTGGAGATTGCCGGAGCAGCAGCGACGTAAAACTCCTGATGGATGGAAAATTGGCTCATCTTAGTGTCACAGATCCACCCTATAATGTGGCTTACGAAGGAGCAACAGAAGAGCAGCTCACGATCGACAATGATAATATGGAAAACGATCTCTTTGCCACTTTCCTTCGCCAGGTGTTTGATGTAATGTTTAAGTGGCTACTTCCCGGATCCGCTAATTATGTATTCCACGCAGACAGTGAAGGAGAAAACTTCCGGGCCGAATACCGGAAAGCCGGGTTTAAGTTGGCACAATGTTGCATCTGGGTAAAGAATTCCATGGTGATGGGCCGGCAGGATTTCCAGTGGAAACATGAACCTGTTTTGTATGGCTGGAAACCAGGTGCGGCACACCGGTGGTACTCCGACCGCAAACAAACCACCGTCTGGAATTTTGACAAACCACAACGCAATGCGATCCACCCCACCATGAAACCGATTGCATTAATGGCCTATCCGATCCAGACATCTTCGCAACCAGGACAAATAGTCATCGACTTTTTCTCCGGATCAGGTTCCACGCTTATGGCTGCACAGCAACTGGACCGTATTTGCCACGCCATGGAGATCGAACCACGTTATGCCGCCAGTACGGTGCTCCGCTTCCGGACCATGTTTGCCAAACAGCCCATCCGGTTAATCCGGGATGAAAAAGTATACACAGTAGAAGAAACAAACGAATTACTGGAGTATGAAGCCAAGGCAAATCGTTGAACAGATTATCGGTGACGAGTATATACCACAAGTGCACTCTTTTGGCGCACTGGGTTATACTCCGGAGAGGATCCTTAATTTACTTTCCCTTCCCAAAGCACAGAAAGCAGCTCTCCTTCTCCGGATCAACACTCCTTCCGATCCCTATTACCAGGCATATAATAACGGAAAGACAATTGGAGAGTATAATATTGATGCCACACTGGCCAAGCAGGCAGAAGCCGGCGATATCCAGGCGATAGAAGCATTAGCTACTCGCCAACACGAACGGAAGGTCCAGGATCTATCCAGGGAATTATTTGGTGTATAACTGAAATCAAGAAAATGACATATCTCGAAAAGCTCGACAAACTACACCCGGATCTGATAAACACCTTCCTTACCACAGGTCATTGCGATGGTGTCCCCGCAGAAATACAGGTTTTCCTCAAACAATTACAGTGGGCTGCCGAGATATTCGAATATGAACGTAATATTAGCCGGGCTTCAAAAAAACTACGGGAAAGGATCGCAGCCCAACAAAAACTACAGGTAGATGTCCGGACCTGTATGTCACGGATATATGCGGCCATAAATTATTTTAATGTAGATAATAATGTCAGCGTTAAAGTATGGGAGGGAGTCTATGCCGATAAATTTGAGGATATCGCAAAACTGGCCGCTCTCAAAGGAGATGTCCGTTCGATGGAAAGGTGCACCGAGAAAGCACGGGAATGCCGTGCAAGAGCCAGTGAAGCCGACCAGGCCGACCGCCAGTGGGCTCCAGTCTTTATCATTTCGCCGGAGATCACCCCGGAAGAGCTCGGCTATAAAAAACGCAGCCTTAAAGAGATTGCCTGCAAATCCAACAAAGGCTACTATATTAACCTGATTGAAACCCTGCCTATCGAGAAAGAAGATAAAACCCGGCTACTGGCAGATGCCGGTATCGTAGATGCAGAGTTTGAAGAGATCACCGGAACCGAAGAGTAATTATGAAGAACCTGAACACTCCACCTGAAACAAACCAGGTAACCTGGGAACAGTATTATATGAACTCGATGCAGGTACTCCTGAACGTGATCGATCCCAACGTCCTGATCGCAGAGATCGCCCGTGCCGGTGGAAAAACAGAAGGGATCATGACACCCCGCATTATACGGGTGGCAAACGATATGCCTGGCGAGCTGGGTTTCCTGGTACATAAAACTTACATTGCCCTGATGACAAACGTCTGGCCAAACATCGCAGCCTCTTTCGCGCGCCCGGTTCAGGACGGCAGCCGCTCGATGCTGGAGTATGGCAAAGACTTTATTGTGGGAGAATCTAAAATACCAGGACATTTCAAACGACCCCGTTATCCGATCAGCTATCCTAAACACAGTATTCTCTTTCGGAACGGCTTTCATCTGCAGATGGTCAGTTCCGACCAGCCGGAATCTGTCGCTGGTCGCTCCGGAGTACATGCCTTTATCGAAGAGATGAAACACAATAAAGGAGAAAAACTAAAGTCCCGCCTGTTTCCCTCTCTTCGCGGATCCTCCGCTGCCATCCGGTTGTCGCGCTATTACCAGGGGATCACCGGTGTGTCGGATACCGCCCGTGTAGATC
>JAJBTC010000049.1 GCA_020861095.1 Bacteroides sp. | reverse complement strand
TTCATGATGTCATGTGTTTAATGTAAATGATGAATTAATTATTTTTTATAACGGTATACAAATTCAAAGGGTCAAGTTCCGGCTGAGCAACAACACCCGGTAAAATATTCTAATTTCCGGCAACAAAGTAATAAAAAATATTCCACGATCGGAATACTCCCAATAAAATACCGTGTGACGCATTTTAAAGCCAACAGTAATACTTTAACCACTCAGGTAAAGTATTATGAGACAAAAACGTTTGTTTTGTTTTTATTTGTGTTGGCCTCACACCCGTACTTAATCGACTTTATACCGCTTGTGATGGTGGTTCCCAAAATGGATACCACCTTACAATGGCCTGTAGTGGGGGTTTCCAAAACAGTACCCCCCTCGCAAATATATTCTGGTAGGGATCAGTAAAATGGCGACCCCTTTATATTACTTTTTTGTGGGGTACTTTCAAAGTACCTCATCCACGACAAGCTCGATGAAGATGAATGCCCTAAGTCTAACTTAGGGAGTCGATCAGGAAAAACCAATTTTGTTACTGAGTCGGGATTGTATGACGCAATTTTCGATATAATGGGCTGTTTTTTTGTTCATGACCTTACGAAAATGATCCACACAATACACTTCACGCATTTTCAGCCCACCACACAGCAATATCAGACATAAACGATACATTTTATGCCAGAGTCATATCTATTACATTGGGGCTTAAAATAGCCTGATCTGTTGGTTTTATGGTTCGTAACCCTCGTAGTAATAAGACTGAACAATACCTTTGAATATTACTTCCCTGTCATCTATCCTATCTGTCAAGCTTTGATAGAGCAGCGTTCGTAGTTCCAGGTCGTTGATACTGCTTCTTTCCATTGCTTGTAAGTACAGAACCTTGTCTACGTTCTGCCAGTCGATAACCATACGAAGCCGTTTCTTTAGTATCATATCAAGCCAAATCCGGGTAGAGCGTCCGTTACCCTCCATAAACGGGTGAGCAATATTCATCTCTACGTACTTTGCTATAATCTCTTCAAATGTCGTTTCTGGCATCTTGTCTATTACAGGGAGTATTACATCCAAATACATGCAGTTGGCAAAGCGAAAGTTCCCCTTTGATATATTCATTGTGCGTACCTTTCCGGCAAAGTCATACAATCCATCAAACAAATAACGGTGTATGTCGCATAGTCCTTTCGTAGTCCCTACTTCGATGCAGTCTATATCTCCGGTAGCAAATAAGGTGTTTGCCTTTTCAAGGCTTAGTTTATCTATTTCGTTTGTATTCATAATTATTTGACTTTATTGGTAATACTCCTTTCCCCGGATATTCTTGTGATCTGGGACTATGCCGTTACCTTTGATTTTTTCTACAACCTTTTCAAGCTCTTCCAGGGTAGAGGCCCGGTAAAAGTCTCCTTTATGCTGGATCAGAGCGGTTAACTCTTCTTTGCTGTCAAATAATTCTGAAATATGTACACCAATAGCGGCAGCTATACGTTCCAAAATTTCTACAGATGGGTTTCCGTTGATATGATTTGATAATCCAACCCGATTAATTCCCATTATATCCGCAACTTCTTGTACGGTCATTCCTTTGGCTTTAATAACCTCTTTAATTCGTAGTGTCATAGATATACAATTTATTATTTATGCAAAAGTATGTAATAATGTTTTTGTAGTGCTATTGATATACATAATTTATGTTAATGTATATCATTTAACATACATATCACTTGTATGTGTAGTGCAATTACACTACATTTGTATATCAAAAGTAATAAACAAATAGACATTACGATTATGAAAGCAACATTCAACAAATCAGAGATCATGAGAAGCGCATGGAGCAACTTCAAAAGAAGCAATGGAACTAAGACTTTCGCAGAGTGCTTGAAATCTGCTTGGATGTTTGCAAAACTACAGGCTCGTATGTCCGGATACACTGAAAGAGCAAACCGTGAGTACATGAAAGGAGTATCTGTACATAGCGCAAAATCGACTGTATATGACCACAGTTGGGCTGCTAAGGCTTATGAGACTGAAAAGGCTATCCGGGGAAACGGTGTTTATTGGGGAGATTAATATTAACTAAAATATAGGAGACAATCACATGAAAACAAAGATCGAGACATTAAGAGAAGTAATGCATATGGCATGGCAATTTATAAAGCGTAATGGATTTACAATGAGTGAAGCACTTAGACAAGCGTGGGCAGTTATAAAGCTCCGTGTTCGTCTTTCCTCCGGAATCATACGGTTTTACTTCCGGAAAGTAGACGGTACAATCCGGGAAGCATGGGGAACACTGGCATCGGATAGAGTACCTGAGACAAAAGGATCAAATAGGAAACTGAACGACACCCTGCAAACCTACTTTGATACGGAGGTCGGAGAATGGAGATCTTTTAAGAAAGTGAATCTGATCACAGAGTAATCATTATCCCGGGCGGGTTTGCCACCTGCCCGGGAAACATCAACTACAGATATGAAAAACTCAACTTTTACAAAGGAACTGGTAAGCACTCAGGAAGATCTCCTACGCTTTGCCTACAAACTCACAGCCAACCGGGAAGAGGCCAGTGACCTGTTACAGGAAACCACCCTGAAAGCACTGGACAACGAAGAGAAGTATACCCCCGGATCAAACTTTAGAGCGTGGATTCATACGGTCATGCGTAATCTGTTTATAAACAACTACTGAAAAGTAGTACGTGAGTAGACTTTTGTCGATCAGACTGATAATCTCTATCATCTAAGCCTCCTGCAGAACTCAGAATTCAACAGCCCGGAAGGTACATATGATCTGCAAGAAATTCGTTGTACAATTGACTTACTACCTCCAATGTATAAGGCTCCTTTCTCCCTATACGTGGCCGGTTATAAATACCGGGAGATAGCTGACCGGCTTAATCTATCTGTTGGTACAGTTAAAACTCGTATCCTCTATGCACGTAGAAGATTGAGCGAAGAGCTAAGAGAATTTGTAAAATAACAAGTTTAATAATAAAAACCCGGAGGCTTCGGCCTCCACAAATGCTTAAATAATATGGAAAATTCAACTCATAACACAGATCTATTTCCAGTGATTAACAAACCTTTCGTGCTCACAAAGGAACAGGAGAAATATCTGGACGAATTAGACAACAAAGAAACAGTATACCATGCAGAAAGTCATCTACCTCATAAAGCAGGAGACCATGTATATAACTGCTCAGAACTTATTCATAATAGACAGCAGGTTATCTATTCTCTGGTAAAAGAGTTTTGTGAGTTCGGAACAGAGAGCAATATAGTAGCCTTATTTGAAAGTATACGTGTGATGGTAGACAACACTGTAGACTGTAATGACCTTAAAGAAGAGGAAGATATCTCTTTATCCAGATCGTATGCTATGGAGTTGTCTAGCCATGTGTATAATCTATGTGAAGTTGGCAAATTGATAGTAGAGCTCTCAAAGGTCCAAAGAGATATTAAAAATTATAGTAGGAAAGTATACCATGCACAAAAAGGAGGAATTATTTGAATACTTCTATGTCTACATGAAAAGAGAAGAGGATATTTGATTTGAATATATGTAGGGCGGAGGAATTATCTCTCCGCCTTTTTATATCCTATGGTGAAATAAAACTGCGCTATACTCTTTTACTTTCGTGTATACATAAAAATAATAAGATGAGAAGTTACGATAAGAATAACCAGAGTAAAAGCCATGCTATGCAACCCAATCCAAAGCATGAAGGAAAGCAGGCATCCATAGAGACCATCTTACAAAGATATGCAACACATACCTTAACAGGAAAAGAGGTTGGAGTGATACAACAAAATAGTCTGGAAGACGAGGAGGAAACTATTCAGCAAAAAGCAGAGAATAAAACCGGATTACCTGATGATCTGAAAACGGGAATAGAGAATCTTTCCGGTTATAGTATGGATGATGTGAAAGTACATTATAACTCTGATAAGCCTGCTCAATTAAATGCTTTGGCTTATGCGCAGGGAACAGATATACACGTGGGACCGGGACAAGAGAAATATCTTCCACATGAAGCGTGGCATGTGGTACAACAGAAACAGGGAAGAGTGCAACCCATTATTCAAATGCAAGGAGCGCAAGTCAATAATGATGAAGGGTTGGAAAAAGAGGCAGACGCAATAGGAAAGGTTGCACAACATAAAAATAAGAATAATAATAAGATGAATTCCGAAAAGGAAGGTAGTTGCATTCAGTGTTTAATTCATCCTAGCAAAGTTAACACACAAACTTTTATTCAGGAAAGAGCCTTTGAAGGTACTGCCACAAACAATATAGTAGCTTGTGCGAATGCATTTACCAATCATAACGGTCGAACATCAGGAGGAGGTACCAACCATACACATCAAGGACATACCGTATTCCATCACTCTGTTGGAGCAAGAGATCAAAATGATGGATGCACAATATTTTTCATATGCACAATAAACGGAGATTTTGTGGCAAGTCCAAGTAATTCAGGGCAAATAATAGCAATAGGCAGGCATCGTAATAATAATAGTTACAATTTAAATTGGGTAGCTCAAGGAGTGACATTTGGAAATAATATTCAGTTATAATGTATAAATGGAAAGGAGTTTTAATTCTCTCTAAAATAATACTATACACTAGAGGTAAATCAATACCCCTCTTTTCTTTTACAGACTTTTAAATATCACTATTTAAAAAGGATATATATATGGAAAGAAACCACATTCTAATAGAACATCTCACAATTGAAGAATTGAGAGGGGTAATAAGCCAGGTGGTAGAATCAAAACTAATCGAGTTCTTACCTGCAAGTACTGGAAGTGAATCCAGAGGGAAATATGACGATACAAGAAAAGAAGTAATGAATGCTGAGGAAGCAGCAAAATTAATCGGCGTGTCCAAGACTTATCTATATAAACTTACATATCTCATAAACTTACATACCTCAAAGAGATACCACATTACAAGCCCAGAGGAAAAATCCTTTATTTCAACCGCTCTGACCTTGAAAACTGGGTACTGCAGAATAGAATAAAGACAAGATATGAGATCGAAGCAGAGGCTATGGAATATTGTCTAAAGAAAGATTATCGAAGAAATAAGCGGGATTGATCTCCACTTTACTTTATATAAATAGAGATAAACAGCAATTAAAATAATTCTTCCCCTGATTCTTCCTCTACCATAAAAAGAGACTGCATACCTGATTGATATACAGCCTCATACAGAAAATAAATGTACTCGAAGGGGGACTTGAACCCCCACAGCCGCTATGGCCAAAGGATTTTAAGTCCTTCGTGTCTACCATTCCACCATTCGAGCATCCTTTTCAGGAAGAATGAAAGACGGTATCTGATCCGCCTTTCTGACTCTGTTATTGTTTAAAACTTAATATTTTTCAAAAAGTGAAGTGTTTCCGATCTGCCATCCGGGTAAAGAGGGTCACAGACCACACTCACAGGTCGACTCTCTTGTCGAATCTGCTGCAAAGATATATTTGTTTTTCGTTCCTACAAAATATTTTTTTATTAAGTTCTATTTTCCACTCTCAATAAGGATGCTTATCGGTGACTTTCTTCCACTGCCCATGCCTGTAACATGCGCTATTCCGCAGTTCCCGCTACATCCTGTTTGTAACTCTTTCCTCTGAACAGAGAACGTTGTACCTGAGTGACAGTGAATCAAAGCATACATTTATTCTACCTGATACGTATAGAAGAAGTTTTCGACAGTTCCGTCGTAGTCCTTGATCTCCTGTTGAATACAGCCATTCGAATCATAGTGGAAAGTGAAGAAAGAGGAAGTACCCGAATGATCCCATACATTGGAGGTATGGCAAAATGCGGACGGTTTACCAAACAATCCGGTTTCAGCCAGCCATCGGCTTATGCCTGCTCTTTCGGAATACACACCATGGGCAGCCCCTACATTGGGAACGGTTCCATAGGTATGGAGTTTGAACTGCTCTACACCCTCTGTAAAACGGCTCCATTTCATAATATTGCCGTTTTCTACTTCGATATTCGAATACAGTTCGCCATCTCTTTCTACCTTTATCAGGTAGCCCTCCTCGTAGGTGTATACATACAGATTGGCTCCGTCGTCCATCGTAGCCGCATACCCCTCTTCGTTCAGGGTAATGGTATAGGTGTCTCTACCCGTCACTTCGAGGGAAAGACCTGAATAGGCAAACAACCATTCCCGATCTATATCTCCGTCACCGGTCAATCTATACACATGTGATATCTTTCCGTCGGTGTTATACTCATAATACCATTTGTCCCAATCGTCGGCAAAGGTAGCCACCCGATAGATGGTGACATGAGAGGTGGTTGTAAACGAAACCTCGGCATAGGGTGAATCTTCGAAATAGAGAGAACCCGTTTTTTGCGCTTTCACCTGGAACACATACGTCTTTTCGGGCTCCAGGTCAGTGAACTGCAGTGTATGTTCGCTGGTAGTCTGCTCCGGACCTCCATCTAAGCTATAGATATAGGCGGTTGCGTTGGCTACCTCCGCCCAGGTAACCACAGCACTGGTTTCTGTTACCTCAGGCACCGTTACTACAGGTGTCTCAAGGATATTTGTGGATGCATGACTATCGAGATCGTCACAAGCCGTTATTCCAAACAGGGTAGCTGATAAGAACAGTAGAGCAAGTCTTGTTTTCATAAGGCATTTTTTATTTTAAAGAGAAGTTCATCATTTACTGTATATATACTGTTGTGGCAGTTTGTAGAGACGCAAAGAGATTTACGATTTACCGATGTACGATTGAAATTACATTTTGTAAATCTCAATACATTACATTTTAAATGCAAACATACGATATGCACGGCATACGTCTCCGCGGTGTATGCTAACAAACAAAGCATACTACATGGACTATAGCCTTCCCATTCGGCATGCTGAGACGCAAATATGCGTCTCTACAAGTGTATGATAACATGTATTTTCAATCGTAAATCGTCCAATCGTAAATCGTCCAATCGTAAATCGTCCAATCGTAAATCTCTTTGCGTCTTTACAGGTAATCCCTTTCTCTGTAGATAACGTAAGAGAGACTCCTGTGGTGAATACATCTATCCACAGCATACCGCACTGTTACAACATAACGGAATAGGATACATGCAATTCATCAGGGATACTTAACTGAGATTAATTGCCCGCCACGACTATGAGGCCGAGTCCGACGATAAAGAAGAGGAACATCAGCAGGAGCAAACGGTCTACCGCGCGGCTGGAGCCTTTAAATTCTTTCCAGATAAACACTCCCCAGATGGCGGCTATCATAGGTGCCCCCTGCCCCAACGCGTACGAAACCGCCGGACCGGCTTGTCCCGACGCGATGTAACTGAAGGCCGACCCCAGCCCCCAGATAGCGCCTCCCAGCATTCCACAGAGATGGGTACTGAGCTTCCCCTGGAAATAGGCACTGTACTTCACTTTTTCTCCGACGAAAGGATAGTTCATCACAAGGGTATTAAATACAAAGTTACTTACCAAGACCCCTAACGAGAAGATGAAAATAGCTGTATAGGGAGTCATCATCCCCGCCGCGGGTGTCACAAAGTTTTCCACGTCCATACCTTTTACAACAAAACGATAGAAAAACGACATCAGTACACCGGCAATCAGGGCGATAAGGATCCCTTTCTGATTGTTCTTTTTACCTTCACCGACCTTCCGCATCTTACCGGAGGCGATGCCGTTGCACACAATAGCCACCACAACCAGCACCACGCCCGCGAAAAGCAGCCACGGATTGCCCGAGGGAAATCCCATGTAATTGATGATCACACCCAGGACCAGCGCTATACCTACCCCTAACGGGAAAGCGACCGACATGCCTGCCAGAGAGATGGAGGCGGAAAGAAGGATGTTGGAGGCATTAAAGATGACACCCCCCAATACTACCCAGCCCACACTTTCGCGTGAGACCTGGCTGAGATCTTCGACAAACGAACGTCCCGAGTCGCCCATGCTGCCCATGGTAAATCCCAGGACCAGGGTGAACAAGACCATACCGATGACGTAATCCCAATAGAAAAGTTCGTAACGCCAGTTTCCGGAGACCAGCTTCTGGGTATTGCCCCACGACCCCCAGCAAATCATCGTGATCAGACAGAATATCACTGCCAATACATAACTGTCAACTATAAACATACGATCAGATTTTAAATTAATAATGGATTCTGTTAGTTAAGTAGTCAAGCCATTCTTCCCAGAAAAAGAAGCTATCCGTATCTGTGTTCTTTCTGGAACGGAACTCGGTATCCGCCCCGTGCCGGTGCAATTCCAACCGCAACCGACTGCCAAAGCCATAGTTCGGAAACCGCGGAGAGAGCTCGAACCAGCACCGCGGATACCTGGAATGTGACATCAGCCGTTGAGCTACATCCGGAGCGGCCGTTTCGGGATGGTCGGGGTTTACCCATACGATGCCGGTAAACAGGTTCGCAGTATCCAGCGTTTCTACCACTTCGCCCACCCTATTGCCTATACATACCAGAGCACGCATACGCTGTGTATTCCGGATCTGTGGTGTTTGTGCTTCTACCTGGGTGACGGCCGTTTGCAGGGAGACCTTTCCGGGTATGAAACAAAGGATGGCCGGCCAGGTAGCGTCCTGGTCTGCGCAGGTGCGAAAACGTTTATCCAATTCCACTTCCCTCTCCTGCGGTAGGTTGCCCAGCACATAGATAACCGGATATTTCCGGTCTGTACGACCGGGAGCGACCGGCATATACAGACGGACCTCACTGGTGTCTATGTGCAATGTTCTGACGACAGCTGATGCCCCTTCCGGAGGACCGGTGACTGGCTTCCCGCTTTTTGGGAAATGCTGGTTCAGGAACCTGAACGCGTCGGGCATAGAGGCATTCCAGCAATAGAAATCGTGTCCACCCGAACGCACTTGCCAATGATGGGGTATCTGCTTACGCAAGAGCAACCGGTGCAGCTCGTCGTTGCTGGCAGCCAGTGTTTCTTCTTTATCGCCTGTCTCTATGAACAGATGGAGGTTGCTCCAATCCTGCGCCGATGAATTCAGAAAAATATGATAGGGGGAACGTTCCTGGTAATAACGTGTCAGTCGTTGAGCACCGGATTCGCCTTTGCCGCCGAAAATACGCCCCCATTGCCTGTCCCAGTCTTCTTGTGGCATCTCTTCCCTGTATTGCTTGTCGGTGCGGATAGAGGGGGCCAGCGCAACGACCGCTTCAAACATTTCTTTGTTGCGCGTGCCGACCGTAAGCGCACCGAAGCCTCCCATGGAAAAGCCTGCTATAGCCCGGCCGGAGGCATGGCTATATGTCCGGTACGTATCCTCTATATAAGGTACAAACTCGTGTATGAAGAACGTTTCATAAGGGAATGAACTGTCAAAAGCATCGCTGTAGTAAGAGTTGTATCCATCGGGCATCACCATGATAAAGGGAGTGATGCCTTCTGTCTGTACCATGTTGTCCATAAGCCGGGCGAGATTGCCATATTCCATCCATGTAGACGAATCGCCTCCGATCCCATGAATGAGATACAGCACGGGGTAACGTGTGGTGGAAGTATAATAATCTCCGGGTAAAATGACAGAATAAGAGACGTGTTGCCCCAGCCGGTGGCTGTAGAAAGAAAGCCCTTCCTTTTCTACAGCCTGACTGAAACCAGACGGCAACAAGCAGACAGACAACAGACCATATAGAATCAACCTTTTCATTCTCTGTGGCTTAATAAGGGTGTATGGGCGTGGCAGGCTCGGAAGAGTAGACCACCAGGTCCTTGCATTGTACCGCGTAGTTCGGATGCGGGTTCACCCACCTGATCACAAGGGTATGAGGGCCTTCTTCCAGCTCATAGGTATAAAAAATGTCGTATTTGCGTTTGATGTAATCGAAGGGCATCACGATGTCTTCCACCTTTACACCGTCGATATACGCCTCTAACCGGGCGATGTAATCGCCGACATCTTTCACATCCTGTCTGATCAGTCCCATCAGTACCACCCCTTTGCCCGTAAAGTCAAAACTTCTCTCTGTGCCCAGATCGTATTTGATCTCTCTTCTTTCAGAAGGGTAGAAACCTTCGAAGGATATTTCAAGAGGTACCGTTTCGGGCTGCTGGATGGTAACACCATACGTATCTCTCCCGACTTTACCACCGTAAGCCTGAAGTACATCAGACAGCAATTTCAGATTGATGTCATACACTGAACTCAGGGAAATGCTGGTGTATGGGAAATCAATGTCCTCGCATCTTTCCAGGGCCGGTTTAAAGAAGTCGGGTATGGCTTCGTAACCGTACATAACGCCCAGGATCCCTGCCGCCGTTGCCGGATTGCAATCGGAATCCTGCCCGCAACGGGTAGCTATATCCATGGTCTTAAAGAAATCGCCGTTGCCATACAACAGTCCGATCACGCAATAGGCGGCATTGATCGTAGCGTCGATATTAAACGCGTTGAAAACGCCTTCGGGACAACCCACTTCGAACGCATGGCGGTTCTCTATTTCCAACCAGCATTTGCGCCAGTCGTCGGGACACTGCTTCCAGTACGTAACCACATCCGCGATACAACGGTGGAACTTGCTTTGTTCGGGGATGGTCTTCAGGGCTTCGGTGACGACCAGCGGGACATCGGTACTCACGTAGGCCAGCGCATACATGGCAGCCACATACACACCGCCGTACCAGCCATCTCCATAATTCATGATGTGTCCGATCCTGTCGGAAAACATGGAGGCCGTGTTTACCATCCCGGGGCAGATCATGCCGATAAAATCAGCCTCTATCTGAAAATCAATATCGTCGGCATGCGGGTTGTTCTTCCAATGGCCCGATTCCGGAGGCATGATGCCTTGTAAGATGTTGTAGCGCGCGGCCTGGTTGGCATGCCACAATTTATAGTCGGCATGGGCAAAAGCCAGGGCGTAAGAGCTCGCGGGCGCATGGATGCCCTCTTTCTGCATCACTTCGAGGAAAGTGAGGTCCATATAGACATCGTCATACAGTCCCGGATCTTCTTCGAAAATGTCTTTGCAATAATCATCGTACCAGACAATAGGAGTCTGATCGTGGATCATGGCTCCTCTGTATTTGAACTCGGTAGGACCGCCATAAGTGCAACCGATGGTTTGGCCGGCCCATCCGCCTTTGATCTTATCCAGCAAAACGTCTTTCTTCCATTCAACGGTTTTCCCATACCCGATCTGTGCTTCCACCGAAACGGGGAAGAGCAAAAACAGGGCTATATATAACAAGTTATTTTTCATGGTTAGTTGTTTATATAAAACTTATCGTGATTTCTGTTTTCCGAGTAATAGACAATATCGTTGATGCGGATGACATAATCCTTTTCCGGATTCAGCCATTTCAACGCGACATGATGTCTGCCTTCGTTGAGTAAATACTTCCAGGCGGGTTCGAGCCTGCGATCGGCGTTGCGCATGGGCAATCTGGCCACATGGTCCAGCTTTTGGTCAATCCAGACCTCAACTATGGCAACGTACGGATCGTCGGGCTCGGCCAGTCCGAATACTTCCGAACCGATATGACGGGTAGAGACCCGGTCTATATAATCGAATGATATGTGTCTGGTGCAGCAGAGATTGCCCCAGATCACAAAGCCGTTGCCATTGAAATCGAATGCATACGTATCGGTAAGGAAACAGTCTTTCCGCTCGCGGTAGAGTGGGAACGTGTTCTCAAAATTCTGCTCTAAGGGAAGTACTTCCGGTGTATACAGAGGTATCTCGACCTCACTATCGGTTACTTTGCCTCCTGCCTTCACGATCATCTGCTTAGCCTGTCCGAAACTCATATTATATGCTTTTGAGAGCGAGGTGGTTGTCCCTTCAAAGTCCAGATCTTCAATCTCCTTCAACGGTTCCAGCCAGAAGCCGGGGATCTGACTGTAGCCATACATGACTCCCAGCACGCCGCCCACCGTAGAGGGATTACAGTCCGAATCCTGACCGCAACGGGTAGCAATATCCAGAGACCGGGTATAGTCGCCCTCCCCATACAGCAGGGCCAGTGCCACAAAGGCCGAGTTGAGCTTAGCGTCGATATTGAAGTTCAGAAATACACCTTTGGGACAGCCCACATCACAGTTCCACTTCTCTTGCAGAAAGTACCAACAATCTTTCCAGTTCTGCGGATGCAAGGCATGGAACCGGATGACATCGTTGATACACTGAAAAAATGTACTTTCGGCCGGTATCACGGATAGGGCTTTTTCAACAATGACTTTAGGGTCTGTTTCACAGAAAGCCGTGCTGTACAAGGCTGCCACAAACGCCCCGCCGTAAAAGCCATCGCCACTGTTCATGATATGCCCCACCCGCGAGGCAATCTCCATAGCCTGAGGCAACATGCCCGGAGCCATCAGTCCGATAAAGTCGGCTTCGATCTGGAAGTCGAGGTCGTCGGCATGCGGGTTGTTTCGCCAATGTCCCGACTCGGGAGGCAGTATGCCTTGTCTGATGTTGTAGCGCCCGGCCTGATTGGCATGCGCCAGGTGATAATCGGCATAGGCAAAACGCTTAGCCAGTTCGAGTTGGGAACAATCCAGGCCTAATTCCTGAAACGCTTCCACAAAAGTGATATCGTTGTATATATCGTCGAACAGTCCGGGCTTCTTGTCCCACCAGTACTTTACGTATCCTTTGTCCCAGGAAATGGGCTGATAGTCCTGGATGTAGGTCCCTGAGAATTTGAATTCCGTAGGCGCGCCAAATACCACGCCAATGGTTTGTCCGGCCCATCCGCCTTTGATCTTGTCGAGCAGATCGTAATCCGACAATTTCAAAACGGAGGGTGGCTGTGCCCGGACAACCAGGCACAGCAGAAGCAGAGAAATGAGTAGGGTCTGCTTTTTCATAGGATTCCTTTCTTTATTCGTAAACACCCAGTTCCGTGATGGATATAAAAGAAGACACCTCTTTTGTGTAGGTATGCCAGTGTTCCTGTACCCTGGCATCGAACAAAACGCGGATGCCCCGGGTAGATACAGGAGCAAATTCAAAGACATACTGCGCAAACTGCGGTTGAAAAAACAGGATATCCGTCTCAGGCAATTGGGGAGTAGAGCGGAAGGTACCCACATCGCACCAACGGTTGTCATCGCCCAGATACTGAATGTGTAGGGAGGAAAACCATCCGCCAAACTCTTCCAGGCACCCCATGCTTAGCTGAAGCATGCTGATGGACTGCTTTTCTTTCCAGCCATAACCGAAATAGTCTATCTTGGGCAGGTTGCTTTTCAGTGCCAGAGAATAAAAGACCGAACCTTCTCCCTGCTTGATGCCGTCATTGATCACTTCTACTTTCCGGGCATACATGGGCTTGCCAAACGTGATCCAGCAAGAATCCAGTACAGTTTCATTCAATGTACGGACATTCGCGTAGATCGTATCGCACCGCTGTGCCAGGTTAGGTGATTTCACCAGCAATTCAAACTTTTTGGTGATAGCCTGACCGCCCGAACTCAACCGCAACTCGATCGGATACCTACCGGCCCTGGAAGGCGTCCCTGACAGCCTGCCATTCAGGAAGGTAACGTTATCGGGCAGATCGCCTCCTGTTAATTCCCACTGGAATGCCTCGTTGGTCTTACAGGCAAACGAATACTGGGTGGGCTGCCCGACTTCCAGATCGGGCTCCGGACCGATACAAAACTCCAGGGGCGGAACGAACGTGGCTTTTTTATTGATGTAGACCATATCCCCTTTCACGCTACCCCCTTTTGCGCACACCACTTCGATGGCTTTCCGGTAGATGCGGTCAATCAGATCGTCGATATCGGCATCGGGCATATCGTGACGGGTGATATTGATATACCGGTTGTTGAAAGGCTGGCTCCATCCGGCTACAGGCTTAGTCAGTTCGTCGGGGAAAGAAGACGCGCCGTACATGACTCCCAGCAGTCCGGAAATGGTAGCTGCCTGATTGTCACAATCGAATCCCATGGCACACGACAGGTCAAGTGTATATTGGAAATCTCCTTTGCCGTACAACATAGCCAGGATGCCGCATAGTCCGTTCAGTTGGGCATTCCAGATGGTTTTTGTCAGGGCCGGTTCGTCTGTGTAGTACTTTTGCGCCATGATCTGGCGGGCTTTCACCCAATCGTCCGGATAGGTATCGTGCAAAGTGATCATCTCTTTTACCGCCAACGCGTACCGGTCATCGGCAGGTAATTCCTTCAGGCCGTCTGCAATCAGTTTCCGGACATCTTGGCAAAAGAAGGCGTTTGCATACATGGCCCCATAGAGTACAGTGGGCGACACAGCCCATGAATCACTCGTGATACGGGCTGCCCACTCACTCTTGCCAACGGCATATCTCACCATACCCGGCGCGGTATATGCCCAGATCTCATTGATCAGCTGCGGATCGATCTGATACCAGTGTGGATTCAGCGTCATGTCTCCGGTAAACGGCGGTGTGAACCCGAAGTGCATCAACCCGAGTGCCGCACGGTTGGCCAGCCATACCCGATCGCGGATGTGGTACATCCATCCTTCGCGCATCTGAGCATAGGTAGGTTCGATGCCGTATTTTTCCATCAACAGCAGATAGATGTACTCTATGTCCGTATCATCATCGGAAAACGCGCCGTTGTACTGTTGCAGTTTATCGATATTCGTGGTGTAGCCGAAAGGGAATACAGATTCCGGCGCAGGCTCGTCAATAAACTTGTTTTCAAAAGGCAAGCCATAAATGTTTCCGATGATCTGTCCGATCCAGGCTCCGGCAATTTTATCTTTCAACTCTGCTTTGGATATCTTCTGGGCAGTGAGTTGTCCGATCACAAAGAACGGAAGAAGAAGGGCAATTATTTTTTTTCATACGTATCTGATTGTGAGTGTTAATAACCATCGTTCTGTACCAATCTCGGATTCGCGTTCAGTATATCCGTCGGTATGGGAAATAAGTTACGGAACGTATCCTCACTGATATCCGGATGCGCCCAGTATTTCAGCAGGTATTTTCCGAAGCGGATCATGTCTTCGTGTCGCCAGCCTTCCCAGGCCAGTTCACGGCCCCGTTCGGCATAGAGTTCGTCAAGTGTGAGTTCGCCTGGCTCATAGGGTTGTAATCCGGAGCGAGTACGTATTTTCTTCAATCCGGCCAATTGCAAAGCTTCGGCTTCCCGTCCCTGGCGGATGAGTGCTTCGGCATACATCAGGATCACATCCGCGTAACGGAATATGGCAAAGTCGTTGTCCATACTGATGGTGTATGAAGTCAGCGACCCGTCTGTTTGATAATGCCATTTCCAGCATCTGGCTCCGTCATACTGTCCGCGGCCGCCGTTGCTGTTGAAGTATGTGCTTTCATCGAAAACAGGGATGTAGGCAAAACCCAGGTCACTGCCACTGAGGCTGTATTGCTGACCGTAGAGCCAGGTCTGGCTTCTGCGCGTGTCTTTCTCATCGTAAGTCTCAAAGAAATCGGGTTGGCAAAGGAAACCTGCCCACGGTCCGTACGAAATATTGAATGTGGCCTGAGAAGCGGCTTCCAGTGTGAGTGTATGTAAATAAAAGGAACTGCTGCTGCCACTTGTATAAACGCGGTCGTAGATGATCACGAAGATATTTTCTCTGGAGCCCTCATTGTCAATGTCAAAATTGGTTTCATAATTGTCTTCCAGTTCGTATCCATTCGAGTCAATGATCTTCCTGCAGGCAGCCTCTGCTTTGTCGAACATGGGAGTACCGAACCATACCTGGGCGTTGAGATACATTTTGGCCAAAAGGCAATAGGCTGCGGCCTGAGTAACGCGTCCGTAATTGGTTGTCAATGGCATCGCATCCAGTTTATCCACATTTGCTGTGATTTCCTCTTCCAGATAATCAAATATATATTTGCGGTCTTTCTGCTCGGGATAAGCCGTATCGGTGTAATCTACTGTAAACGGCACATTTCCCCAGCTGGCTATGGCCATGTAATAATAGAAAGCGCGCAACACCTTCATTTCGGCAATGATCTTCTCTTTTCCGTCAAATTCGACACCCGAAAGCTCGGTTTCGTAAACGATCTCATTGCAAGCGGCAATGCCATTGAATATCCAGTTCCAGCCTCTTGTTAGCAGCGTATTGGATGCCGGTATGTTGTTGGTCTGGATCTCTTCATACCGTCCGTTGCTGTACCACGACCCACCGGAGGCGGGTACGGCACATTCGTCGGATGCCTGTAAAAGTAAAGTCCAGAGGCTTTGCTCGGAAGTATACCCTTGTAGTTTGGTATAAGCCCTGCCCGCATTAGCAACAAGTTCTGCTTCGTTCGTGAAGAAATCGTCCATGGAAATGCCCGAATAAACGGTTTCATCCAGGTTGGTACATCCGGACAACAAGCCTAACAATGCAATGGTCCATAATTTATGTAGTGTTTTCATACGTCAGTAATTTTGTCAGATTTAAAAAGTTACATGTACACCCAAAGTAAAAGTAGTGGTACGCGGATAATACCCTATGCTCTCCATGCCCGGCTCCAGGCCCAGCAGGGCGACTTCCGGATCCACTCCCGAATAGTTTGTGAGGCAGAATAGATGCTGAGCTGTAAGATTCATACGGAGTTTGCTTACCAACCCTTTCTTAAAGTCCCAGGTATAGCCCAGGGTCAGATAATCCATCTTCAGATAGGAAGCATTTTCCACGTATTTCGATGAGTACTTATACGTGGTGCTCGTATAATTGGTCTGTGACAACCAGTTGGAAGAAATGTTACGCAATCCGATGCTGCTCAGATTTTCGTATTCCATCGCATAGTTGTTCAACACATCACCGCCAACGGATGCCCGGAGTGAAAAACTGAGATCAAACTTTTTATATTGCAAGGAGTTGCTCCATCCCAATACCACATCCGGATAAGCGCTGCCTATCTTCACCCAGTCGTCTTCAGGTACGGAGCCATCCGTTCCCTGTCCCAGCAGCACATCTCTACCGTCGGTATCGGTTCCCAGCCAGACCGGGCCATAGAACGTACCAAGAGACGCTCCTTCCGTCAGTCGTTGGGTATAACAGGCTCCACTGGTAGACCAGCCTACTTTATACACTCCGTTGCTGAACTCTTCATTTGTGAATTTGGATAACTTGTTCTTGTTGTGCGATACATTCAATGAAGTATTCCATTGGAAATTCCTGATCCGGACAGGGGTTGCCGATACAGTGGCTTCTATCCCCGTATTGGTAACCTCACCGACATTCGTGAACAGTGTATTGTACACATACGGAGGGGTAGGCACCGTATAATTATACAACAGATTAGAAGTGGTACGTCTGTAGTAGTCGACCGTCAGGGAAAGACGGTTTTTCAGGACAGCCATATCGATCCCGACATTGAATTCCCCTTTCTTTTCCCACTTCAGATCCGGATTCGCGTTACTGGCAGGCTGATAGGTATTGATCCACTGGCCATTGTAATAGAACTTGCCGGCAGTACTCATCATCAGCAAGGATTTATAATTGGGGAAATCCTGGTTACCAGTCACCCCATAACCCATTCTTAACTTCAGCTCGTCCAGCCATTTTACGTCGGCCATAAACGCCTCTTTATGTATGCGCCACCCTACGCTGACGGCCGGGAACCATCCCCACTTGTTGTTCTTTCCGAAACGGCTCGAACCGTCGCGTCTCAGCGATGCCGACAACAGGTATCTCTCATCGTAATTATACATAAATCTACCGAAAAAGGCTATATAGGTATTGTCTTCTTTGTAGGAATACATAGAAGCAGAGCCGTTGGTGAGATTGCTTCCCGAACCTATGTTATGAGTCTTGTTCTCATCGAAGTCAAAACCCGCATTTTCCATGGATGCGGTAGTACTCCATGTATATTGGTAATTGTAGCCCAACAAGGCCTGAACCGAATGCTTGCCCAGATTATTCGCATAATGGATTGTAGATTCGTATTGAGTATCATTTTCCTTGTAGTTTGATATGTATGCCTGACCATCGGTCCCGATCAGACTGGGGTAGTAGTGCGAATAATACTCGCGGGATTCATTATCTTCTTTTTGCAGCGAGATGAAATTCTCCCATTTCAACCCCGGAACAGGTTTAATATGTAGAGAAGCACGTACATTGACTCCGTAATTATCGGTGACGCTTTCGTGATCTCTTTCCCGGATCATGGCCACCGGATTGTAATAAGACATAGCGGAGATACGGCTGTATCCACCTGCTTCGGTATTGGAGGCGTCGTACACAGGTTCGGTCGGATTGTGTGTAAAAGCCTGCATAAACGCGTCTGTAGAAGCAGGATTATAGGTACGATGTGCCAAGTTTATGTTGTAGTCCAGATCCATCCACTTGTCTAAAATGGATTGACGGATGTTGGTACGCGCCACCATCTTTTCGGCTGCATTGCGCTTTTGCAACCCTTCGCTTTTCTCATAGTTGAATGAGGTGTGATGAGAGAATGTCTCCGAACCTCCCGAAATGGAAAGATTGTGTTTGTGGCTTACGGGAGTCTGGGTGATCTCTTTGAACCAGTCTGTTTCGTGGTCAAAAATATAGCTGTCCAGTTCCGGACGATAGGTCTGTATTACCGATTTGTATTGTGAAGCCGACAAGGGTTTCGCTCTCCGGGAAACCACTCCCACCGTGAGTTGTCCTTCGTAGGCAACCTCTGTTTTTCCTGCTTTTGCCCGCTTTGTAGTAAGGATGATTACTCCGTTCGTACCTCTGGTCCCGTAAATAGCAGCGGCAGACCCATCTTTCAATACATCTATGGATTCTACTTCCTGGAAATTGATATTCCGTATATCCGCTCCCACTACTCCGTCCACGATCACTAAAGGACCCTGGCCGGCCGAAAGGGTATTCGTTCCACGAAGAAGGATCTCATACGATGCCGTCGGATCGGCTCCACTGGGGTTGACAATCTGCAAACCAGCCACTTTGCCCTGGAGCATTCCCATAGCGTTCGTAAATGTTCCCTGGTTCAGATCTTCCTTTTTCATGCTGGTTACAGAGCCTGTCAGCTCTTTTTTGGTGGTCGACCCGTAGCCGATCACGACCACATCATCGAGCATTTTTACATCTTCGGACAGACGTATCGTGAATTCGCTCCGGTTCCCTACCGGTTGTTCGACAGACAGATAGCCAATATAAGATACCAGCAGTACATCCGAGGGTTGCACTTCTAATTCAAACGAACCGCTGAGATCTGTAATCGTTCCCTGACTCGTACCCTTTACAAGTACGCTCGCTCCAATGATCGGATCATTCATGGCATCCAAGACGATCCCTTGTACGGTTCTCTGGGCAAAAAGATGCGTCTGCCCCAAAGAGAGCAATGCTACAAACAACAAAGTTGTAAACAGCGCGTGTTTTACACATGGTTTCATAGAATAGTAGTTTTTAAAGTTTACAAACGGATTTCCTCTCTCACAGGCATCGATTGCTGAGCTCCCATTCTGGTGACAGAGACAGAAGAGGCTTTGCAGGCAAAACGAATTCCATCTTCCAGGTTCTGCCCTTCAGATAAAGCTACACACAAAGCCCCGCAGAATGTATCACCAGCGGCCGTTGTGTCTGTGGCTTCCACTTTAAAGGCGGGAACCCGGATGTAGTTCCCTTCATGAAAAGCAAGTACCCCCTTAGCACCCATAGTCAGAATAACGGTTGGAATACCCTGGGCCGTAATTGCGTGGATTGCTTTTCTTGCCGATTCGTCCGAATCAATGGTGATCCCCGAGAGGATCTCGGCTTCGGTGACATTCGGTATCAGTATATCTACACTTTTCAATAATTCTTCCGGCAGTTTTTCAACGGGTGCGGGAGCCGGATTCAAAACGACTATTGTACCGTTTCTCTTAGCTGCTTTCGCCGCGTAAGTTACCGTTTCAACCGGAATCTCAAGTTGCATCATCAGAATGTATGCCTGCTCCATCGCGGCTTCTGCCTTACCTATGTCTTCCATAGATAATGAACTGTTGGCCCCTGAAGCCACTACGATGGTATTTTCACCGTTACTATCTACATTAATAAGTGCTACCCCTGAAGGTTGCTGGTCTGCAACGCTTATATATGCGGTCTCGATAGCTTCTTTATGTAACATTTCTACCGCATCACTTCCAAACAAATCGTTACCTACTTTACAGATAAATGTGACATCCCCTCCCAGTCTGGCTGCGGCTACCGCCTGGTTGGCTCCTTTTCCGCCGTGGTTCATGATAAAGCTACCACCCAATATGGTTTCCCCGGGTTTGGGCAGGTAATCCGCTTTGATCACCATATCTGTATTGCTACTTCCAATGACAATGATTCTCTTCTTTGTATCCATAAGTCTGTGTTTAAGGTTGAACAATAATAGAACAATCGATTGCGCAAAAATATGGATTATTTTTAAATATCCAAATAAATCCCCGTGTTTTTTTGAAAAAAGCCGTATTTTTGCAAAAAGATCAAAATCATGAAGAAATACACACTCACAGATATTTCCCGCATTACAGGTTATTCTAAAACTACAATATCCAGGGTATTAAGTGGGAAATTCGAACAATACCGGATCAGCGAGCCGACCCGGGATCATATCCTCCAGGTTGTGAAAGAGCTGAATTACGAGCCCAACGTTGTTGCGCAAATGTTGCGCAACAACGTTAGCAAGACCATAGGGCTTTTGTTGCCTCATATCGACAATCCGTTTTTTGCCAACATAGCCAGTGTCGTTATCCGGGAAGCACAACATTTCAACTACACAGTAATGCTTATCGATACCCTGGAAGATCCCAGGCTGGAAGAGAAAGCCATCGATTCGCTTTTGGCCCGCAACGTAGATGGTATCCTTCTCGTTCCTTGTGGAGACAACCCGTCCAAGCTTGAAGAAACCATTCAGAAAAAACCTCTGCTCTTGATCGACCGCTATTTCGAAAGGAGTGATCTGCCGTATATATCTACCAACAATTATGTAGGAGCCTATCAGGCTACAAAATTACTGATAGAGTCCGGTCACGAAAGAACGTTGTGCATCCAAGGGCCTGAGGCATCTATCACCTCCAAAGAGCGGGTACGAGGTTATCGGGAAGCGATACACGATATGGGTAACCCCGAATTTTCTATGGTCAGAGGCAATGATTTCTCTATTCAGAACGGATATATAGAGACTAAACTTGCCTTAGCGTTGGACAAGCCCCCTACAGCCATATTTGCACTGAGCAATACCATCCTCCTGGGAGCCATGAAGGCACTGAATGAACATCAGATAGCTATACCGGAAGATATCTCTATTCTTTCATTCGATAATAATCTGTATCTGGATTATCTGAACCCTCCGATAACCCGTGTGGTACAACCTCTCGAAAGTATGGGTGTGATGGCTGTAAAAATGTTAATGGAAGAAATTACGGGAAATGTGAGGTTGCAATCGAAAATATTGCTCAATCCAAACATTATAAAGAAAGATTCGGTTAAAATCTTCGATCATTCTCTGAAATAAATAAGTTTCCGTATTTATATAACAGGCGAAAGCTCCCCATATTGTCTATGCATTGGCAAGGTTTTGTCTATGCACAGACAAAACCTTGCCACCCCTGTGGCAAAATAGATTATAAAATCGACCTATACAATGGCCTTCCTTGTCTTCTACCTATACATCAAATTCCAGAAGATGAGAGATCAGATCCGCTTTGCAACACGTCTCCAATGTTCTGTTGGCCGGATGGAGAAAACAATCCCTACCCCCTCATCAGAAATTTTGTTTTTAATGGAAAAGAGACACACGATAGAAATCAGGTTTTTACGTTAACCGTGAGCAAGATTTAAACCGAACAAAGCGCTATAATTATTCGGGAACATACAACATACACCGGGCAGGTAGAAGATGGAAAATCGGAACAATAAAAAGCCTTCCAGACTGCTTGTCTGAAAGGCTTGATCTTTTGTTTCCCTCTGAGTCTCCTCGGAGAGCAGAGCGAAAGACGGGATTCGAACCCGCGACCCTAACCTTGGCAAGGTTATGCTCTACCAACTGAGCTACTTTCGCAAAATTTTAACGGATGCAAAGATAAAGAGTTTCCATATACCCGCCAAACTTTTTAAAAGGAAAGTTTGGCGTTTTTACGGCCAGGGCTCTTTACTCTCCAAGCAAAACTTTTTCGGCCTGTTCCACCTGATGGAAGTTGAACCCGGTGGTTACCTGCTGCATCAGAGCAGAGATCTTATCGTTGCACAGATTGCCGATACTACCCTCATGTGTATGATCTACCTGCTTGTTGTGTGTAAAGTTTCCGGCTTCAATATCCAGTCCCACCTGCTTGTAGGCATCCCGAAAAGGAACCCCTTCCCGTGCCAGCCGGTTGACCTCTTCCACGCTGAAGATAAGCAGGTATTTATCGTCTTCCAGGATACGTTTATTGACCTCGATCTCATTCATGATATAAGTGGTCATACGCAGGCACTCTTTGATCTCTTCAAATGCCGGAATAAAGACCTCTTTGATGATCTGCAGATCACGGAAATAGCCGGAAGGCAGGTTGTTGGCTACCATCATGATCTGTTGGGGGAGTGCCTGCAACTTATTGCAACGGGCACGGGTGAGTTCAAAGACATCCGGATTCTTCTTATGAGGCATGATGCTGGAGCCGGTGGTACACTCATCGGGCAATTTTACAAAACCAAAGTTCTGGCTATTGAACAGACAGGCATCACAGGCCAGTTTGGACAACGTGCCTGCCAGCGTAGCCAGAGCAAAAGCCACATTCCTCTCCAACTTGCCTCTGCCCATCTGGGCATATACTACGTTGTAGTTCATGGAATCAAATCCTAGCAGCTGAGTGGTCAGACTACGATTGAGTGGGAAAGAAGAACCATAGCCAGCGGCCGACCCCAAAGGATTGCGGTTACACATTTTATAGGCAGCCAGCAAAAACTGCATATCATCTACCAGACTTTCCGCATAAGCACCAAACCACAATCCAAAGGAAGAGGGCATAGCGATCTGCAAATGCGTATAACCTGGCATCAATACATCCTTGTGCTTTTCACTTTGAGTAATGAGTACACTGAAGAGTTCTTCCACTGCTTCGGCCACCTCGCGCAACTGGGCACGTGTAAACAGTTTCAGATCGAGCAGTACCTGATCGTTGCGGGAACGACCGCTGTGTATTTTTTTGCCGATATCTCCCAGTTCCCGGGTCAGCATCAGTTCTACCTGGGAATGTACATCCTCCACACCTTCCTCGATGACAAACCTACCCTCTTCCGCCATCTGATAGATGGAGCGCAATTCGGCAAGCAGCAGCTGCAATTCTTCCCGGGTCAGTAGTCCGATGCTTTCAAGCATGGTGATGTGAGCCATAGAGCCCATCACATCGTGCTTCGCCAGGAAAACATCCATCTCCCGGTCACGCCCTACGGTGAATTTCTCGATCGCGTCATTCACCTGTATATTTTTTTCCCAAAGTTTCTGTGCCATATCGATACGGTTCTCAATAAGGAATGGCAGCCAGTGTCTCAGCCATCTTTTCCAATCCTTCCTGCAAAGGTTTCTGTATCATGCCTTTCATGATCGGATTGATCTCCATCCCAACAGTCAGTTTCATTTTACATTCTGCTTCGGTCACCGGAACGATCTGTACCCACAGATTAAAGAAGACAGGTGAATCTACAGTCTCGAACTTTATACATCTGGTGGGGTCACGTTCTACAATGCGCAGACTGAGCGGACCGATAGCGGGTACACTGAAACTGAGCGTATCCGCGTCGAAACTGAGATCTTTCACTTTATCTTCCGGTATCCGTTCACGCACAGACTCCAGATTGTTCAGATCCGAGAGCTTATTATATACCTTTTCCTCACTGTAAGGAATGATCTTAACGCTACTTTCAAATTTAGTCATTCTTTTCTCTTTCCGTTAAAACACAAAAAGAACGATCCGGATATCTGCATATCCGAACTGCTCTTTCTGCTCCTATATATTGTTTTATATACTTACTTATTCGGATCCCAGTTTGCCGGATCTTTACGCCATTCATTCAACGTCTCAATGTCTTCCTGCTCAATATATCCTGTACGTAATGCGACATCCAGTACCACCTCGTAATTGGTCAGCGTGACCAGGGGGACTTTAGCCTCCTTGAATCTTTTCTCAGCAACGGGAAACCCATAGGTATAGGCCGCCACCATACCGATCACCTCACATCCGTCGCGACGGATCGCGTCGACTGCTTTCAGGCCGCTCCCTCCTGTGGAAACAAGGTCTTCTACCACTACCACTTTCATGCCGGGACGAAGTTCTCCTTCAATGAGATTTTCCAATCCGTGATCTTTCGGTGTGGAACGAACATATACAAACGGCAGGTTGAGGGCATCGGCAACCAGAGCTCCCTGGGGGATCGCTCCTGTAGCCACACCGGCAATGGCATCCACCTGTCCGAAACGTTCGAGTATAATGCGGGTGATTTCTATCTTCACAAAATTACGCAAAGAAGGATAAGAAAGTGTTTTTCGGTTGTCGCAATAAAAAGGCGATTTCCATCCGGAGGCCCAGGTAAAGGGGTTGGCCGGTTGCAGTTTGATCGCTTTAATCTTTAACAACTTCTCCGCGAATAATTTCTCCAAAGCTTTCATAAGTCGACTTTCTCTGATAAATGTTTGGCACAAAAGTACGGAAAGTGAATGAGACTGAAAAGAAGAAACCGTATATTTTTCAATAAAATATGAATTAAAAAGCTTTCCTTCTGCCTGAGTGTTTCAGTCCGGATACGACTCCTCTTTCAGGCCGGGCAAGCAGGCGCGTATCTCATTCATTTCAAAGCCACGTCCCAGAGCAAAACGGATCAGTTTGGCATTCCGCTGGTAGTCATCTCCGGCACGTATGCTCCTGCGTTTTGCCTCCAGGAGTTTGCGCAATCCTTGCTGGTATTCCTCCTGATCCATCTCCTGCAAGCATCTGTTTACGCAGGCAGAAGATACTTTTTTCAGGTGCAGGGCTTGTGAGATCTTCCGGCGGCCCCATTTGTCGAAACGATATTTATCTTTGACAAAGGCACGGCAATAACGCTCTTCGTCCAGATAGCCCTCCCGCTCCAGATAGGTCAGGATCCGTTCGATGGCGTCACAGGGTATGTTCCACTTCTGTAATTTATCAAAAACTTCCGTCCGCCAACGCTCAGCGGCGGAACAATACGAGGCAGCTCTTTGTAAAGCTTCGGTTTCGGTGATTGTCTTCATTTCCATATAGCTGTTACGATCCTGTTGTTGCCGGAAAGGTCCGGAAGGATACGGATCGAATGATATCCAAAAGATGCGAACAGGAAAGCAGTCTCTTTTCCATACGCGCGGTTGATCTCCAGATAAACCTTTCCGCCAGCAACCAGCCTAGACTGTCCGATCTCTGCTATCCTGCGATAGAAACAGAGAGGATCGGTATCCGGAACAAAAAGAGCCTGTTCAGGCTCCCATCCGAGCACATTGGGTTCCATGGCACTCTTCTCGCTTTCTGCAATATAGGGAGGGTTACTTACGATGATATCTAAAGAAGCGGGCGATGCTACAGAAGGCCCGAACACATCCTGAACGGAAAAAGAGACTTTTGCTCCCAGACGTGCCGCATTATCGGTTGCCACCCGCAGAGCATCTGTGGAAACATCCCATGCGTATACCTCTGCCTGCGGCCACTCAATGGCCAGAGAAACGGCTATACACCCGCTCCCCGTACCAATATCCAACAAACGTCCGGCTGAAAGGTTTTCCTTCCGTATCCGATCTACCAGTTCCTCTGTTTCCGGACGGGGAATAAGGACCGCCGGTGTCACCCGGAACGGACGTCCCAGAAACTCCGTACTTCCACAAATGTATTGGATGGGTTCATTGTTCCGGAGACGGCTTATGGTATCGTCCAGTATCTGCTGCATTGTATCGGATAAATTTATATCTTTGTCCAAGTACAAGGATACTTCATCTACCCGGAGCAGGTCCCGGCAGATGATACGGATAAGAGCCGATATTTCACCGGGAGCATACATTCCCTGCAAAGAACGACGGATGTAAGTCCTGACTTGTTTCATTTCTACGATTCAATATGCAAAATTACGCATAATTACGATCAGATTTTCTATGAACGAAGAAGAAAAATACATGTGGCGCTGTATACAGCTGGCGAAAAACGGCGCGAACCATACCTTTCCCAATCCGATGGTAGGGGCGGTACTTGTGTGCGACGATCAAATTATCGGAGAAGGCTATCACATCCGCTACGGAGAGGCCCACGCGGAAGTGAACGCCATCGGTGCGGCGAAAGACCCCTCGTTGCTGGAACGGTCGACCCTGTATGTGAGCCTGGAGCCCTGTTCCCATTACGGGAAAACCCCTCCCTGCTCGGACCTGATCATAAAAAACAAGATCCCCAGGGTAGTGATCGGATGTGAAGACCCGTTCTACCGGGTAGATGGCAGAGGGATACGTAAACTGCGGGAGGCCGGCTGTCAGGTCAAAGTAGGAGTACTTGAGAAAGAGTGCCGCCAGCTTATCCGGCGTTTTATCACCGTGAACGAACAGCAACGTCCTTACATCACGCTGAAATGGGCGGAATCTGCCGATGGTTTTATCGACGGGTATCGCGACAACGGACCGCCAGCCATGCTGTCTACTCCGCTCACCAGCATGTTGGTACACAAAAGACGGACCGGATCAGAAGCGATCCTGGTAGGTACTCGCACCGCTTTCTTAGACAACCCCTCCCTGAATGTACGTAACTGGATAGGGAAGGACCCGATACGGGTAGTGATAGATAAGGATCTGAACCTGCCCCATACACTGAACCTGTTCGATGGAAAAATCCCGACTCTGGTTTTTACTTTCGCTACGGAATTCCCGGATCTGCCGGCAACGGATTTTATTACCCTACATTCACAAAGAGATATTCCCATACAGATCGTCCGTGAGCTCTACCGGAGAGGCATTCGTTCGTTGCTGGTAGAAGGAGGCGCTATACTGTTGCAAAGCTTTATAGATGAGGGGTTGTGGGACGAAGTTTTCATTGAAAAAAGTTTAAAAAAGCTGGATTCCGGTGTTAAAGCACCTGAAATAAGCGTAAAAAACGATTGTGTATCGCAACAGCCATTCAAGACCCTGGTCCGCCACTACACCTCTCAAAAAAGGGAGGAAACAGAGACGTAGCTGCCGGATTTTCAGCGGTAAAATCACTCTTATTATCTATAATTTTATATAAAACTTCCATTTTAGGTTCGGGGAAGAGAAAAATGTTCCTATTTTTGCATCTTGTAAATAAACACTGGCTTTCAAAATGAGAATAAACTTTTTAGCAGTCATTACAGGAGTTTTCTTCTGCTGCTTTGTGACTGTATCCTGTCTTGACTCTAATAAAAACGACTATGAATATAGTTCGGACACGACGATCCGGGATTTTGCCCTGGACTCGATCTATAAAGACACTTACTACACTTTTACGATAGATCAGCTCAACGGAAAGATCTACAACGAGGATTCCCTCCCCGTACACGCGGATACGATCATCAGTAAAATCCTGATTAAAATGATCACCACCAACGGCATAGTCACCGCCGGGGATACCCTGTTCAACATGAATGATTCCGTAGACCTGACCGAACCCCTCTTATTGGAAGTATTGGCCTTAGATGGGGTACACAAGAAAAAATACGAAATACGTGTGAACATACATACCCAGGACCCCGATTCATTGGTATGGTCGGACGGACCGGTCAGCAACAGTTTCTCCAACGGAGTTGTAACGGGAGAACAGAAGGCGGTGGTTCTGAACGGGCTTATTCTGGTATATCCTTCTCCGGACGAATGTTACGTATCTTCGGGTCTTTCCGCAGATATTTCCTGGAGGAGACAACGTACCCAGGGACTTCCCGCTGAAGCGGATATACACAGCATCACTCTATACAGAAATAAGTTATATGCCGCTACTACCAACGGAGAGGCTTATACCTCCACAGATGGTTTGAACTGGACAGAATCAGACGGTCTGAGCGGACAGGTTGTTACCTTTTTAGCTCCTTTCAGCAAAGGACTGAGCGGAATTGTCACAAATGCTATGGGAGAGCAGATATTCTGTATCACCGATGAAGAAGGTGCGAACTGGTTGGAAGATGGTCATGTAGTACCCACAAGTTTCCCGCTGACCCAGATCAGTTATGCCGCGTCTGAAACATCCAACCAGATAGAACGTATCTTCCTGACGGGAACTTCTGCGGAGACATCCGGAAAGACACTGTTGTGGCAGTCTTATGACGGATACAATTGGGCCAGTCTGGACGGAGCGGCTTATGACAATTATGTTCCTTATATGGAACACCCGACTATTTTGTATTACGACGATGATTTCTATGTGTTCGGAGACGGATTCACTACCTTTTATAAGTCTTCCACAGGAGTCAGCTGGGAAGAAGCAGGAGGAAAGTTCCTTTTCCCCGAAACGTTTGAAGGACGCTCCCGGTATTACTCCACGGTATTGGACGACAAAGGATACATCTGGCTCATATGGAGTAAAACCATCAGACAGAACGATGAGGTCTGGAGAGGAAGACTGAACCGGGTCGGGTTCGAAAAAAAATAAACAAGGTAATTCAGATCTCCCGCACCTGTTTTTAATAGAGAAAAACATGCCATTGAAAGAACAGATAGATTTTACACGGATACCTCAACATATCGCAATTATTATGGACGGTAACGGACGTTGGGCCAAACGACATGGCCAGGAACGTAGCTATGGCCATCAGAAAGGTGCCGATACTGTGCAGGTAATTACCGAAGAGGCAGCCCGTATGGGAGTTAAATTCCTGACACTCTATACGTTCTCTATGGAAAACTGGAATCGTCCTCAGGAAGAGGTGGAAGCGCTGATGGAACTGCTTTTCGATTCTATCGAGGAGGAGACGTTTATGAAGAACAACATACGGTTCCGGATCATCGGAGATCAGGCAAAGCTGCCGGAAAAAGTACAGACGCGCCTGACAGCCTGCATCGAACATACGGCACAGAATACCGGCCTATGCTTAGTGCTGGCATTGAGCTATTCCTCGCGTTGGGAAATAGCGGAAGCAGCTAAGAAGATTGCCGGGCAAGCCGTACGGCAAGAGATTGCTCTATCCGACATCGATACGGAATGTATAGCCCGGAACCTGGCTACCTCTTTCATGCCCGATCCTGACCTTCTGATACGCACGGGAGGAGAGATCCGGCTGAGCAATTACCTGCTGTGGCAGTGCGCGTATTCCGAGCTTTATTTCTGTGATACATACTGGCCTGACTTCAATCAGGAACAGCTGCAACGTGCCATCCTGGACTACCAGCAGCGTGAAAGACGTTTCGGACAAACCAGCGAACAGATAATCAGTTAAGTACATTTATCAAAAACCAAAATTCACAACATACATGCAATATCGAATTTTCTCCATACTTGTGATGATCATCGGCCTGTTGGGATTCTCTGCCAACACCCGGGCACAGGAAATCGACCTGGTGGAAATGGACGAGGACAGTCCGAAACCGGTGATCCTCTATTCAGGTACTCCCAAAAAATACGAAATAGCCGACATTCAGGTAGAAGGAGTGGATAATTACGAAGATTATGCACTGATCGGATTATCCGGATTAGGGGTGGGCCAGGTGATTACTGTACCTGGTGATGAGATCACAGGAGCTATCAAACGCTACTGGCGACACGGACTCTTCTCGGATGCTCAGATCACAGCTGAAAAGATCGTAGGAGATAAGATCTACCTGAAGATCAAGCTGAATCAACGTCCGAGGATCTCCGATATACGCTATCATGGTGTGAAAAAATCGGAACGTGAAGATCTGACCGCGCGCCTGGGGTTGGTCAAGGGCAGCCAGATCGCTCCTAACCTGGTAGACCGTGCCAAGACCCTGATCAAACGTTACTTTGATGACAAAGGATTTAAGAATGCTGAAGTAATTATTACTCAGCGGGATGATCCGGACAATGAAAATCAGGTATTGGTAGATGTGGATATTGATAAAAAAGAGAAGATCAAGGTTCACGAGATCATCATTGAAGGAAATGAGACCCTGAAAACGGCCAAGATCAAAAAGGTCATGAAAAAGACCAATGAGAAAGGAAAACTGGCCAACTTCTTCCGTACCAAGAAATTTGTTCCGGAGAACTACGAAGCGGACAAAGAGGCTCTCGTGGAAAAATACAATGAACTGGGTTACAGAGATGCCCAGATCCTTGTAGACAGTGTATGGAACTACGACGAAAAGACAGTAAATGTTTATTTACAGATCGAAGAGGGGGATAAGTATTATCTGCGAAACGTAACCTGGGTAGGAAATACGCTTTACCCTTCGGATCAGCTGGATTTTATGCTCCGCATGAAAAAAGGAGATGTATACAATCAGAAGTTGTTGAATGAACGTCTCTCTATGGATGAGGATGCGATCGGTAACCTGTATTACAACAACGGGTATCTATTCTATAACTTAGATCCGGTGGAAGTAAATATTGTGGGCGACTCTATTGACCTGGAAATGCGTATTTATGAAGGGCAACAGGCGACCATCAATAAGATCATCATCAACGGGAACGATCGTCTGTACGAAAATGTGGTCCGACGCGAACTCCGTACACGTCCGGGAGAACTCTTCAGCAGAGAAGAATTGATGCGTTCTTTACGTGAGATCCAGCAAATGGGACATTTCGACCCGGAAAACCTGAGTCCGGATATTCAGCCCGACCCGGTCAACGGAACGGTGGATATCGGATATGATCTGGTATCTAAAGCCAATGACCAGGTAGAATTTTCTGCCGGATGGGGACAAACAGGTATTATTGGTAAACTGAGTCTGCGATTTACCAACTTCTCACTCGCCAACTTGTTGCATCCGGGAGAAAATTACAGAGGGATACTGCCTCAGGGAGACGGACAGACACTGACACTCAGCGGACAAACCAATGCGAAATATTATCAATCGTATAGTCTCTCCTTCTTTGATCCCTGGTTTGGCGGAAAACGTCCGAATTCGTTCTCGGTTTCGCTCTTCTATTCCAGACAGACGGATATCAGCAGCCGGTACTACAATCAGTCGTACATGAACAACTATTACAACAGTATGTATTACGGAGGGTATGGCAACTACAATTACAACAATTATGCCGACTATTACGATCCGGACAAATCGGTGCAGATCTACGGGATTGCAGCTATGTGGGGAAAACGCCTCCGCTGGCCGGACGACTATTTTACATTTTCTGCCGAGCTTTCTTACCAACGGTATGTGCTGAAAGAATGGATGTATTTCCCCGTAACAGATGGAAAGTGTAACAACATCAGTATCAACTTCACCCTGGGCAGAAGTTCGATAGACAATCCGATATTCCCCCGTCAGGGATCTGAATTCTCACTTTCCGTGCAGTTGACCCCTCCTTATTCCTTGTTTGACGGAGTAGACTACGGCAAATACAATCAGAACAACCAGAACGACGTAAATAAGATGTATCGCTGGATCGAATACCACAAATGGAAATTCAAATCAAAGACCTATACGGCCCTGAGCAGTGCGGTGAAATGTCCGGTATTAATGACCCGCGTGGAGTTTGGTTTGCTGGGACATTACAATAAATACAAAAAATCTCCGTTTGAAACCTTCGATGTAGGGGGAGACGGTATGACCGGATATTCGACCTATGCCACAGAAAGTATCGGTCTGCGTGGATACGAAAACAGTTCATTGACCCCCACCCGTGGTACGGAAGGCTATGCCTACACCCGACTGGGCGTTGAACTCAGATATCCGCTTATGTTGGAAACAAGTACCAGTATTTATGCGTTAGGATTCCTGGAAGCCGGTAATGCCTGGCACGATATCAAGAACTTCAACCCGTTCGAACTGAAGCGTTCTGCCGGGGTAGGAGTTCGCATCTTCCTGCCCATGATCGGTATGATGGGGATTGACTGGGCCTACGGTTTCGACAAAGTATTCGGTAGCAGGCAATACAGTGGTTCACAGTTCCACTTTGTCCTGGGACAAGAATTTTAAATGTTTCACTTAAAAAAGCTAAACGTTATGAGAAAGTCTGTTCTAAGTATTGTATTATTGTTTGCGGTAAGTATAGCCGCGAACGCGCAAAAGTTTGCTTTGATCGATATGGAATATATCCTGGAGAATATCCCGGCTTATTCCCGTATCAACGAACAGCTTAACCAGGCCTCCGAGCAATGGCAGAGAGAAGTAGAGGTTGTTGCCCAGGAAGCACAGAGATTGTATCAGGAGTATCAGTCTCAGGCAGGTTCTCTGACGGACGCACAGCGTACCGACAGAGAAGAAGCTATTATCTCTAAAGAGCGTGAGGCATCTGAACTGCGCCGACAGTATTTTGGTCCGGAAGGTGAGCTTTATAAAAGACAGGAAAATCTGATGCGTCCGATTCAGGACCAGATCTATCAGGCAGTAAAAGAGATCTCAGAGACAAATGGCTATACGGTGATCGTAGATCGCGCGTCAGCCACCAGTATCATTTACGCGTCTCCCAGCATAGATATAAGCGATGAAGTACTCAACAGATTAGGATATTCAAATTAAATTCATACATTTGCAACAAACAACGATAAAATAATCATTCAAATAAACAATAAAACTATGCTTAAGAAAATTGCAATCGTTATCATGTTAGCCCTCCCCTTGGGCGCATTTGCACAAACCTTAAAGTTCGGCCACATGAATTCTCAGGATGTGATCCTGGCTATGCCGGAATATGAAAAAGCTCAGGCGGAGTTAGTGGCATTGGACAAAAAATATTCGGAAGAACTGCAACGTACTCAGGAAGAATTCAACCGTAAATACGAAGAATTCCAGAGAGAGGCGGAAACTCTTCCGGCAAACATCGCGGAAAGAAGACAAAAAGAACTCCAGGATATGTACCAGCGTCAGGAGCAATTCCAGCAAGACGCTTACCAGGGCATGCAGGAGGCACAGAACAATCTGATGATGCCGATCTATCAGAAATTGGACGATGCCATCCGATCCGTAGGACAGGCAGAAGGCCTGGTCTATATCTTTGACGTGGTACGTACCCAGATCCCGTATATCAATGAGTCCATGAGTTCGGATGTTACTGATAAAGTAAAAGCTCAGTTAGGAATCAGATAAGTATATCATCCATCCGGGAGAAGGGAACGGTAAAGGAGCAATTCATTTCTCCTTTGTCATTCCCTTTTCCTATTCTATAGAGAGTGTATATGGAACAGTTGTTATCTTCCCATCCCGGCCCTATCGGAATATTTGATTCCGGCTACGGAGGTCTCACGATCCTGAAAGAGATCAGGGAGGCCATGCCCGGATATGATTATATCTATCTGGGAGATAACGCGCGTACTCCCTACGGAAGCAGATCGTTCGAAGTGGTGTATGAATTCACTCTCCAGGCTGTCCGCAGGCTGTTCACAGAAGGCTGTCACCTCATCATTCTGGCTTGCAATACAGCCTCGGCCAAGGCGCTGCGGACCATACAGATGAATGACCTGCCCCACATCGACCCCAACCGGAGAGTATTGGGGGTTATACGACCGACCGTAGAAAGTATAGGTACCTTGACCCACAATGGACACGTAGGCGTACTGGCTACAGCCGGAACTGTACGTTCCTGTTCCTATCCGATGGAAATACATAAATTATTTCCGGAGATCACTGTCAGTCAGGAAGCATGTCCCATGTGGGTCCCGCTGGTAGAGAACAATGAAGCAGAAAACTCCGGCACAGATTATTTTATAGACAAGCATCTGCAGAATCTGACTCAAAAAGATCCGGATATAGATACACTCATCCTGGGATGTACACACTATCCTTTGTTGCTGCCCAAAATAAAGCAACATCTGCCTCCCCACATCCAGGTGGTGGCGCAAGGGGAATATGTGGCTGATAGCTTAAAAGACTATCTGAACCGACATCCGGAAATCGATCGTCAATGTACAAAGTCAGGGAAATGTACGTTCTATACCACAGAAGCGGAAGACAAATTTATAGAGTCTGCCTCCATCTTCCTGCATCAGGAAATCACCGTGCAGCGTATCACGCTTGAATAGAATGTAATTTCTCTTACACAGGAAACTGAAACGCATTCTATCCTGTTTTTACCCTAAATAAACAAAATATATGAAAAAGTCCGTAGATAAAACTCTGGTTGAAGTCTTCGCCGGTTCACCCTGGGAAGCTGAACTCATCAAAGGATTACTGGAAAGTCAGGGCGTACCAGCCGTATTGAAAGATGGTATTCTGGGAACACTCACTCCCTATATCAGTCCGGAGGTGGCTGTTCTGGTGAATCAGGAGAACTATGAATCCGCGATGGAACTGATCCGTAACCGGGACAGGGCCAGGTAGACTTCCTCTTCCGAAGTCTCACACGATCCGGACTCACGCCGAACAGGACAGGGGTCCGGAGGGATTTATGCTGTCTGTTTGCGAACAAAGCTATAAATCTGACTTACCTATTTACACCCATAAGCACATACACATTCCCAATGTGACTTTTATACACACGTTTGGCTATCTGTATGACAAAAACACGTATATTTGTTCTCTTATTTTTTAGAAATGGAACGACGTTTATCCCGTATTGCTGTGAAGATCGGAAGTAATGTCCTGACCCGGAAAGACGGGACTCTGGATGTGACACGTATATCTGCCCTGGTAGACCAGATAGCGGAGTTGTACAAATCAGGAATAGAAGTGATCGTCATTTCCTCCGGTGCCGTAGCTTCCGGCCGCAGTGAAATACAGTCTTCTCCGCGGAAGCTGGATAGTGTAGACCAACGACAGCTATTCTCTGCCGTTGGGCAGGCCAAGCTGATCAACCGGTATTATGAACTGTTCCGTGACCATACCATTACCGTAGGACAGGTACTGACAACCAAAGAGAATTTCGGGAGCCGCCGGCATTATCTCAATCAGAAAAACTGCATGACGGTGATGCTGGAGAATGGAGTGATCCCGATCGTCAACGAGAACGATACCATATCTGTCACAGAACTGATGTTCACAGATAATGATGAATTATCGGGACTGATCGCCTCTATGATGGATGCGGAAGTTCTCATCATTCTCAGTAATGTAGACGGTATATACAACGGATCGCCCTCTGAACCAACCAGTCGGATCATCCCCCTGATAGCTACCGGACAGGATATATCCGACTTTATACAGACTTCCCGATCCAGCTTCGGACGCGGAGGCATGCTGACCAAGACCTCTATCGCGCGTAAGGTAGCAGATGAAGGCATACAGGTGATCATTGCCAACGGCAAACGGGACAATATCCTGGTAGATCTGCTATACGATCCGGAGCAAACACCTTGTACACGCTTCCAGGCGGCAACAGGATCCGTATCCAGTGTGAAAAAATGGATCGCGCACAGCGAAGGTTTCGCCAAAGGAGAAATTCACCTCAATACATGTGCCAGTGAGATCCTGAACTCAGATAAAGTAATCAGCATCCTTCCTGTAGGGATCACTCGTATAGAAGGAGACTTCGAAAAGGATGATATTGTAAAGATCATTACCGACCAGGGCGAACCCATAGGGATAGGAAAAGCGAACTATAGCTCTGCCGAGGCCCGTCAGGCCATGGGAAAACATGGAAAAAACCGGTAGTACATTACGACTATCTTTATATTGAATCATAAAAAGACTTTATGAAATACAAAGAGATTTTCAGAAAAGTACGCGCAGCCAGTCAGCAACTGTTGCAGATAGAAGATGCGCAGCTCAATGAAGTATTGAATCTCCTGGCCGACGCAGTCATCCGGGATACGGCTTTCATTCTCGAAGAGAACAAAAAGGACCTGGAAAGAATGGACCCTGCCCACCCGAAATACGACCGTCTGATGCTTACGGAGGACAGACTGGAAGGCATTGCGACCGACATACGGAATGTGGCCACTCTCCCCTCTCCTGTCGGTCGTATCCTTTCCGAATCCGTAAGACCCAACGGCATGAAACTCACTAAGGTCACTGTGCCTTTCGGGGTCATCGGGATCATCTATGAAGCCCGTCCGAATGTAAGTCTGGACGTATTCTCGCTGTGTCTGAAAAGTGGGAATGCCTGTATCCTGAAAGGAGGTAGCGATGCCGAATATTCAAACCGTGCTATCCTCCGGGTGATCCATCAGGTACTGGGAGAAGCAGGTATCGATCCGGCGATTGTGGAACTTCTGCCTGTGGAGCGGGAAGCAACAGCAGCATTGCTACATGCAGAAGGGTATGTAGACCTGATCATCCCGCGAGGGAGCAGCAACCTGATCCAATATGTGCGCCAGAATGCCAGCATTCCTGTTATAGAGACGGGTGCGGGGATCTGCCATACCTATTTCGATAAAGACGGAGACCTGCAGAAAGGAGCAGCCATCATCAACAATGCCAAGACACGGCGTGTGAGCGTCTGCAACGCATTGGATTGTGTAGTGATACACAAAGACCGCATACAGGATCTGCCTGCGTTGTGCCGGGAGTTGATCCAGAGCAATGTGGTTATTTACGCAGACGCGCCTGCTCTGAAGGCCCTTCAGGGAAATTATCCGCAGGAACTGCTGAAGTCCTCCACCCCCGCCAGTTACGGAACAGAATGGATGGACTATGTCCTCTCTGTCAAAACAGTAGAGGATATAGAAGAAGCCATCGGTCACATCTCCGAACACAGTTCCAGACACAGCGAATGTATCATCACGGAAAATGTAGAAAACGCGGAACTGTTCCGGAAAATAGTAGATGCGGCCTGCGTCTATACCAATGTATCTACCGCCTTCACAGATGGAGCACAGTTCGGTCTGGGAGCAGAGATCGGTATCAGTACACAGAAACTGCACGCGCGGGGACCTATGGCACTGGAAGAGCTCACCTCTTACAAATGGATCATCGAAGGAGACGGACAGATCAGAAATAAATAACTTAATGGATATACTTATGAGGAATTTTACCAATGTACATGATATCGGTAATTTGCAACAAGCCCTGAAAGAGGCTTTTGAAATTAAAAAAGAGAGATTCAAATACGTAGAACTGGGTCGGAACAAGACCTTGATGATGATCTTTTTCAACGCCAGCCTTCGGACGCGCCTGAGTACCCAGAAAGCCGCAACCAACCTGGGAATGAACGTGATTGTTCTGGATATCAACCAGGGAGCCTGGAAATTAGAGACAGAGCGCGGAGTGATCATGGACGGTGACAAGCCCGAACATCTGCTGGAAGCCATTCCGGTAATGGGATGCTATTGCGATATCATCGGCGTACGTTCTTTCGCGCGTTTTGAAAGCCGGGAAGATGATTACAACGAAATCATCATCAATCAGTTTATCAGATACTCAGGCAGACCCGTATTTTCCATGGAAGCAGCCACCCGCCATCCCTTACAGAGTTTCGCTGATCTGATCACCATTGAGGAATACAAGAAGGTAGAGCGTCCCAAAGTTGTTCTGACCTGGGCCCCCCATCCCAGGCCATTGCCACAAGCCGTTCCGAACTCTTTTGCCGAATGGATGAATGAAACAGATTATGAGTTTGTTATTACTCACCCACAGGGATATGAACTGGATCCGGTTTTCGTCGGGAAAGCCAAGGTGGAATACGATCAGTTGAAGGCATTTGAAGGAGCCGATTTTATTTATGCGAAAAGCTGGGCTGCCTACACAGGAGATAAGTATGGACAGGTGCTGAGCATGGATCGCAGCTGGACGGTGAGTGACCGTCAGATGGGATTGACACGCAATGCTTATTTCATGCATTGCCTGCCCGTTCGTCGCAACATGATCGTAACAGATGATGTGATCGAGAGTCCTCAGTCTTTGGTGATACCGGAGGCAGCCAACAGAGAGATCTCTGCGACAGTTGTTTTGAAACGTATGCTACAATCTCTCTGATCTTTTTATGGATATCATATAACTATTCACAAGAGGGCTGACTAAAAAGTCGCTGTATTCTTTGACAAGTTACAGTATGCATGGGAAGAAGTCCGGCAAATTTTCCGCACGGAACCATCTCCGATCTATAACTTATCCGAAGAACGAACAGACTTTTTGGTCAGCCTCTTCCTCTTCTTACCTACATGAAGGAGTATATCATCTGTTTTTGTCTCCTCCTGTTGATTTGTATACAAAGCAGCACGGCACAGGTAGCGGACACGATTTACACCCGGAGACATTTCCTGCCCGATCCCATTGTCAACAGCGAAGCCTACCGCATGACACATATATCTTTGCCTCTCATGGTGGTAGGGCTATCTACGATCAATAGGGACAAGCGATTCCGTTCTATGCGGAATTCGTACATACCTACTCTTCGTTATCACCACGATGACTATCTGCAATACGCGCCTGCAGCATTGTTAGTGAGTTTGAAGGTCTCAGGTGTGGAAGGATCCAGTACATGGGGCAAGATGCTCACGGCAGATGCTTTCTCTGTGGGAATCATGGCCATCACAGTAAACGCTTTGAAACTGAGTACGAACCGGCTCCGCCCAGACAGAACGGATCATAAATCTTTTCCTTCCGGCCACTCAGCTACCGCCTTCATGACAGCGACCATGCTGCATAAAGAATATGGGCTGACACGCAGTCCGTTTTATAGCATCGCAGGCTACTCTCTGGCCACAGCAACGGCATTGAGTCGCCAGCTCAATAACAAGCACTGGTTTTCAGATGTGCTTGTCGGAGCAGGTATTGGTATTGTTTCTACTGAAATGGGGTATTTTCTGGCCGATTAGATATTTGGCAATAAGGGAAGAATACGCGAGAACAAGCAATACAAACCCTATGTAATAGATAAGAAGTACGGATACCTGGGACTACAAACCGGATACGGGATCAAAGGAAACATCGAGTTCCCTCATGATATTGAGATCGGACAACTGCAAGGGGCATACGCCGCTCTGACGGGTGCAGGCTACTTCAGCAACCACTGGGGAGTAGCAGGTAAATTAGCCTTCTCTCAGGCTGCTCCGGACTTCAAATATGAAAAATATTTCGCCTTACACCCCGAAGCCGGTTCAGGAACCAATCAGGTATTATCGAAATCTCTCACCTATAGTAATTTGGTACTGGGAATGGAATATTCCACTCAGGTCATTCCCGGCATCAACGCCGGCGGAAGCGTAATGGGAGGAGTCGCGTGGGCGGGAAGCTATCGGATCGACCTGGTAAAAGAAACTGATCTTTCCATCACCCGTACCCTTTTCAAAGCACATTCCCACATCGTCCCCAACATCGATCTGAACTGCTACATACAACGTTTCGTTGACACCCACATGGGAGTCAAATTATTTTTCAACTACAACCTGGGATTTTCTGAAAACCACTATAGCTATTATCCGCTGGCGGAAAACCCTATCCATGGAAAAGACAAATATCACATGCACAGTTTCACCTTCGGTGCCGAAGTCAGTGCACTACTCTGGCGAAAATGAGACAGGATCAGTAAAGGTCTGAAGGGATGTATTCAAACCGGCGGCACTCCTCACCGTCGTACGTATTCAGCCGGAAACAGATCTGTATCTCCCGGCCATCCGCTACAGAAACATACTGACGGAGCGGAATAGAGAGATAGGCTTTTTGGGTATAAGCCTCCGTGTCGTTTGAGGCATCGTGATACAGCGAAAGATATATGTGGGTGACGCCTTCTTCGTCATCTGTAACGATCTCATCCTCTACAAACCGGAAATAATGAACTCCGGACTGAGCTTTCACTAAGACCACCAGGTTCAGATAATCTGCTCCCATCCATATACTTTGCAGCGTGACAGGATCGGTTTTCAGGTCTCCCTCTATTTCCGATACAGGGATCGGTTCGGCCGACACGACACTTCCTACCGCGTAGATCACTCCTTCTCCCGTAAGTGTACCGTTCTGGGAAGACAAAGGTTGATAATTACTCAATACACGCATCCGTGAATCGGGATCTATGACTGTCTGAGATTTATCTTCCGCAACCGTCAGTCTTTCACCGTCGTCCGTGACAAAGGTCTGTATCCTACCCGTGTTTCCTGCTTCTATGGTTATCAATTCCAGTTTTACAGAAGGATACTCATATTTATCCTTGCTGCAACTTCCCAGTAAACCCACACATGTTCCCAGCAGGAGTGCTATATAATATGTTCTATTCATGAGTGTGCTTTGTAATAATTGATCAATGGGTTGGCATACATCGACAGAAGTTTTTCCCGCAGGAAAGGGATATCTTTTTCCGGAAGTTCGATACGCTCCAGCTGAATATGCAGATAATCTTCAAAGTTCTTTTTCTCTTCCGGAGTATAAAAGGACGACTTCTCCTGAGAAGCATTCAACAGATCATACGCTACATAGTTGCAGGGATAGAGCTGATAGTTCCGATGGATATGACGATCGATCAGCGCAGCGACCTGAGCAAAAAGTTCCGGCTTGGATAAGGAACGGTCCAACGCTTTCAATTCTTCCTGGATACAGGGAGCTGCGCGAAACAGGATCCGGCCTTTGTAGCCAAACAGTCCGGTCTGCATATTTTTCAGATCATCTTCCCTGGTTTTCTTATATCCGGGATTGTCACGCTTCAACTGATATTCCTGCGCTTTTAAGTAGTCACACGGATCATATTCATAGGAAAGGCTCAACGGAACTATATGAAGTTGGAGCAACCGGTCTATACTGTCTCCCGTTCCACCCATGGTCAACATTTTCAGGACACTCTCCTGGGTACGGTCGTCAGAGTCTTTGGCACGCCCTTCACGCTGAGCGATCCATATCGACTGATGTTTTCGGGTGATGGTATGATGGATATAACGCGACATACGGGCAGAGGACTCCAGCATCTGTCGCATGGTAAGTGCCCGTTGTACAATAAAAGCCTTATTCAGGCGTACAAATTTATTGATCCAGGGATAGATAAGCAGGTTATCTCCGATAGCGATCTCTACCGTATCCATTCCCTGATCTACTAACAGGACCGAGAGAAAACCCGAATCCAGAATGATATCGCGATGGTTGGATATATAGGTATAAGCCTTCGTACGGTCTGTGATCGCAGAAAGATCCAAAGAGATGCCTTCACTGTGATCTCTGACTAATTTGTAAAGAGCCGGATAGCAGAATGCCTTCTGAAAATCCAGCTTGGTTTCACAGCCCCGCATCTTTTGGGCCAATAGTTCCAGAGGTACATCCGGAAAAACAGTGGAAACAGCCTTCCGGAAGGCAGGGTCGGCAATCAGTTCTTCATAGATCCGCGGGAGTTCCTCATCGTCATACGGACGGATCTCGTCAAATTCCGTTGTACTCATAAGATCTCTTATTAGATGAATTTATCTTCAATAATATCAGCCATTACCTCTTGTACATCCATACCTGCCGCTCTCACCTGCTGAGGGATGAAACTGGTGGCAGTCATTCCGGGATTTGTATTTACCTCCAGCAGATTTACTTTATTTCCTTCGGTAATGATATAATCTACCCGGATAATACCCGCGCATCCCAGGATATCATAGATGGCAGAAGTAAGGGTTTGTACCCTTCGGGTCAGTTCGTCCGGGATCCGGGCCGGTGTGATCTCCTCTACTTGACCATTGTATTTCGCATCGAAATCAAAGAACTCATTCGCAGTGACCACCTCTGTGATGGGGAATACGACCGACTTCTGCTTCGTCTTGTAACATCCGCAGGTGATCTCGGTCCCATCCATAAAAGCTTCTATGATCACTTCTCCGGCCTCCCGGAAAGCAATCTCAATAGCAGGCTGTATCTGACCGGCTTCCTTCACTTTGGTAGTTCCGAAACTGGACCCTCCGAGGTTGGGTTTGATGAAACAGGGAAGACCGATCTTTTCCTGCACTTCTTCATCGGTGATGTGCTGTCCTTTACGGAGTTTCAGGGATTCTGCCACACGTATTCCAAAACCTTTGAGATAGTGATTGCAGGCAAACTTATCGTAAGTCAGTGCCGAGGCCAGAACTCCGCAACAGGAATAAGGGATGCGCATCATATCAAAATAACCCTGCAAACGTCCATCCTCACCGGGAGTACCATGGATCGTAATATAAGCAAAATCAAACCTCTTCCGCACTCCTCCGGTCACAAAGCTGAAATCGTTCCTGTCTATAGGGAGTTTCTCCCCATCGGGCATACATACCTCCCAACGGGTTCCCTGCATCTCCACAACATACGTATCGTATGACTCGCGGCTGATAAAAGAATAGATGCCCCGGGCACTTTTCAGTGAGACGGGTAGTTCCGAAGTATCTCCTCCGGCTACAATAGCAATGGTTCGTTTCATTCTATATTTCTGTTGCTGAGATAGCTTCTCCACTTACCGAGCAATTGGGTCATATCTTCCGGGAGCGGGGAAGTAAAATTCATCTCTTCACCGGATACGGGATGTCTGAACCCCAATGTCATAGCATGTAATGCCTGCCGCGGACAAATGTCAAAGCAATTATTCACAAACTGTTTGTACTTACTGAAATGAGTTCCTTTGAGTATTTCGTGCCCCCCGTATCTTTCATCATTGAACAATACATGACCTATATGCTTCATGTGGGCACGTATCTGATGGGTTCTTCCTGTCTCCAGCACACACTCGACCAGCGTTACATACCCCAATCGTTCCAATACGTTATAATGAGTGACGGCATATTTGCCGATATCAGGATCTGAAAAGACAGCCATCTGCATCCGGTCTTTCGGATTGCGGGCAAGGTTGCCGATAATGGTACCCGAATCCTGCTCTACAATACCCCAGACAAGGGCCTGGTATCTGCGACGGGTGGTTTTATGAAAAAACTGGATACCCAGATTGGTCTTGGCATCGGGTGTCTTGGCAATGACCAATAATCCGGAAGTATCTTTATCGATCCGGTGCACCAATCCTACATGAGGATCATTGGCATCGTAATAGGGGTTGTATTTCAGGTGCCAGGCTATGGCATTCACCAGGGTCCCTGTGTAATTCCCATGTCCGGGATGTACTACCATTCCGGCCGGCTTATTGACCACCATCAGGAAATCATCTTCATATACGATCTGAAGAGGAATGTCTTCGGGCAGGATCAGATTATCATAGCGGGGACGATCCATCATCACCGTAATCACATCCCGTGGCTTCACCTTGTAGTTGCTCTTTACCGGATAGCCATTTACAAGAACAAATCCTTCTTCCGCAGCCCGCTGAATGCGGTTACGGGAGGAATTGACGATGCGTTCGAAAAGAAATTTATCTACACGCATCAACGATTGCCCTTTGTCAACTACCACACGGAAATGCTCATAGAGCCCGTCGCCATCTTCCTGAACAGGCTCTATATCATCCGGATTTTCATCCCACCCGGGAAGTTCCTCTATACACTTTTCTGTCATGTTTACCTTTAAAACCAGGATTCTTCTGTCGTATCGTTCCGCAATGAATCTACATTATAAGGAGATTCGTATTCTTCTTCCGTGGTAGAACCATCTCCTACCATTAGGGTGAGAGTAGCTCCCATGGGGGCTTTATCTCCGGCACGAAGAATGTTTCCCTGATATTTTACACCATATACCCAATCCATCTCACCCGTTACATTTTCAGAGGGTCCCATACGGAAGCCGGCACCGATCAGCATGGCCTGGGCCTGACGATAGGAACTATTGTCCGCGACATCAGGAACTATTACCAAGGGCACACTCATCGTATTGATAGTCATATATATCGTACGTCCTTCTTTTACTTTCTGACCGGCAGGAGGGTTATAGTCGAGGATACTCCCGGCAGCCCTATCACTGATATAAACCGAATCAGAGACTACACACTGTAATTTATTCTTCTTAAATATTTCAGTAGCCTCTTTCACTGTTTTTCCCTTAACGTCAGGAACTTCAATAGCCTCTCCATGACGGGTGTATACATCCAGTCCTTTAAAAACAATAAAGAACAACATGACAGAAATGGCAGCCATAGCTACTATACTCAGCCAGAAAAGCTTATTGGTCCTGAGAGAAAAAAACTCTTTTATTGTCATGATTAATTATTCTATTAGGTTTCAAAGATACAACATTTGTTGGTACTTTCCATCAGGCTTAAAAAGAAATTAAGCCTGTCTGTTAACTCTTTAACACCAATATTTGAAGTGTGTTTAATTTCCGGCAAACTTTTTTGCCTGCTTCCAAAGCATTTTTTCTTCCCGGACCCGCCAAAGATGGGGCATACGATCTGTCAGGAGAGGATATATACACCTTATATCAAACAAAAAAGAAGTAAAGTGCCCTTTACTTCTTTTTTGTTTATTCTTCGGTGAACGCTCTGCGGCGTCACGAACTTAATTTCCGTTGTATTCGTCAGAAACAGTTAGTTTCTTTCTGCCTTTCGCACGACGGGAAGCCAATACTCTGCGACCATTGGCTGTAGCCATTCTCTCACGAAATCCGTGTTTGTTCTTTCTCTTTCTGTTAGAGGGTTGAAATGTTCTCTTCATTACGATATCTTGTTTTTACGTTATTATTCTCACAAATCGGGTTGCAAAAATAGATACTTTTTTTAAATTAACCAACAGATAACCCTTTTTTACTCAAAAGATTTTGTGATTTTTATCGAATTGGATTACTTTTGCAAGCAAATTCACGGACATAGATCCATTGTATGTATTGAAAACAATATATTAAATCAAAAAATATGGCTACTACATCAGACATTAAAAACGGGATGTGTATCGACCTGGACGGGCACTTCTATTTCATTGTTGAGTTCCTGCACGTAAAACCCGGAAAAGGCGCAGCCTTCGTACGTACCAAGCTGAAGAGCGTCACCAACGGACGTACCATCGACAAGACTTTCAACGCAGGTGTGAAGATCAACGAAGTACGGATCGAACGTCGTCCTTATCAATATCTGTACGCGGATGATATGGGATACAATTTCATGAATCAGGAGACGTTCGAACAGATCTCTATCGAGAAAAACCTGATCACTGGTGTAGACTTTCTGAAAGAAGGAGATGTGGTGGATGTGGTTTCACACGCCGAATCCGAAACCGTTCTCTATGCGGAAGTCGCTACCAAAGTGGTATTGAAGATCACGTATACAGAGCCGGGCCTGAAAGGGGATACCGCTACCAATGCGACCAAACCCGCAACACTGGAAACCGGGGCAACCGTACGGGTACCTCTGTTTATCAATGAAGGGGAAACCATCGAAGTGGATACCCGTGATGGCTCTTACGTAGGTCGTGTGAAAGCATAACCAGACGAACAGACCATACAACCAACCCTATACGAATGATCCGTACAGTTTACCCGACTGTTCCGGATCATCCGTTTTTATTTCATCCGCTATGTTCTATTCGGTGATCATCCCTGTCTACAACCGCCCTGACGAAGTAGACGAACTCCTGGATAGTCTGACACAACAACATTACAAGGATTTTGAAGTGATTGTTGTAGAAGACGGTTCTGCCACGCCTTGTAAAGAGGTCATAGAAAAATACAGAGATCGGTTGGATATACATTATTATTTCAAACCGAATTCCGGACCAGGTCTGACCCGCAACTACGGTGCAGCGCGTAGCAACGGAGAATTCCTTATTATACTGGATTCTGACTGCATCGTTCCGGAGGGATATTTCGACGCGGTGGAAAAGGAACTGACCGAAGCGCCGGCAGATGCTTTCGGAGGTAGGGATCGGGCACATGAATCATTCACAGATATTCAGAAAGCGATCAATTACAGCATGACCTCATTTCTGACTACAGGCGGCATCCGGGGAGGGGAAAAGAAGCTGGATACATTTTATCCGCGCAGTTTCAATCTGGGGATCCGGAAAGATGTATATGAGGAACTCGGAGGTTTTCCCGCGATGAAATACGCAGAAGATATTGATTTCAGCATCCGGCTGTTCAAAGGGGGATATTCCTGCCGGTTGTTTCCCGATGCCTGGGTATACCACAAACGCCGCACAGATCTTAAAAAGTTTTTCCATCAGACCAATCATTTCGGGATCGGACGTATCAATCTGTACAAACTTTATCCGGAATCACTTAAATTTGTACACTTGCTTCCTGCTTTGTTTACAGCCGGAGCAGTTCTATTGCTGCTAAGTAGTTTCTTATGTCCACTGACATTGCTTCCTCTGTTGCTTTTCGCCCTGGTAATCTGTGTCGACTCTTCTCTTCGCAACCGGAGTGTGAAGATCGGGCTATACTCCGTAGCTGCAGCATACATTCAACTGGTGGGATATGGAGTTGGCTTCTGGGAAGCCTGGTGGAAACGTTGCATCCTTGGAAAAAAGAACCATCAACCTATAAATAATCAAGCCTGTATGTAAAAACAATCTTATTTCTGACAATCGGCATATCAATGTGCAATAGCCATCTGCACGACCTTAACTTGAACTGGAAACGGAGTCCGCCACCTCCACGTTCCAACAAATAAATAAACCATAACCATGAAAGACACAAAAAAATGCAAAGACCTGCCTATCAAAGATTGGGCAGAAGAAGACCGTCCGCGTGAAAAAATGATGAAGAAAGGTCCCGATGTACTGACCGATGCCGAACTAATGGCCATCTTAGTTGGTTCAGGCAATACCGAAGAGAGTGCCATAGACCTGATGAGGCGTATCCTGAAAGAGTGTAACAACAACCTGAACACATTGGGGAAATGGAACCATCTGGATTTCCAGAAATTCAGAGGTATAGGTGAGGCCAAAGCCTGCATGATCATGGCCGCACTGGAATTAGGGAAGCGACGGACCAAACAAACGGTTGCCGACAAGAAATTCCTCCATACGTCTAAAGACATTTATTCCTTCTTTCATCCGATCCTGTGCGACCTGACACAAGAAGAATTCTGGGTACTCTTCCTGACACAATCTTCCCGGTTATCCGGACAGTCACGCATCAGTGTGGGAGGCATTGACGGAACGTATGCGGATGTACGCTCCATCTTACGGGAGGCATTACTGGCACAGGCCCCTCAGATCGCGATCATCCACAATCATCCCTCCGGAAATCCCCAGCCCAGCCGGGCAGACCGACGGGTAACCGCCGCCGTGCTGAAAGGAGCAGAGGCGATGAACATTCGTCTGATGGATCATGTTATTGTGTGCGACGGGAGTTTTTTCAGTTTTGCTGACGAAGGGCTGATCTGACAGAAGTATCCCTTCTCTCTCCCACTATACACTCAAAGATTCATTCAGAGTTTTTTCTCAGGAGCTGTTTGTTTTGCTCGTTTCTGTGTTCAGACTCAATTTAAGTCCGTTTTTCTGACTCCGATGCAATAACAGGCGGCGTAGGTAGAGACACAAAGAGATTTACGATGTACTGAACCAACAGTCGACGAAGTCAATCGAAGATCGGCGTAGCCAACCAGGCGGTCAGCAAAGGGGCGTACGATATACCATTGAAAGTACAGAATGTGGTTTCTCGCAAATCTCCATACGCAATATTCTATATGCTAACATACAAGACGCATAGGTACCTTTTACAATAGAAAGAAGTGTGGTAAAAAGAGTGCAGAACGAAGAATAAAAAAATCAATTATTCGTGGAAAATCAAATCAGTTTCTTAAATTTGTCTTACAAAATAGATAACAAATACCAATTATGGATAAATTAGAAACAGAAGAAAAGATCGTCCGGACGCTCAAAACGGTCTTTGACCCTGAAATACCAGTCAATGTATATGACCTCGGTCTGATCTATAACATTGATCTGCAGGAAGACGGTGAACTGATCCTGGACATGACACTGACTGCTCCCAACTGTCCGGCCGCGGATTTTATTATGGAAGATGTGCGCCAGAAAGTAGAATCGGTAGAAGGGGTGACCTCCGCTACCATCAATCTGGTTTTCGAACCGGAGTGGGACAAAGATATGATGAGCGAAGAGGCAAAACTTGAATTAGGTTTCTTATGAAAAATACCTATTTCCTCTCCGATGCCCACCTGGGTTCGCGTGCCATTAAACATGGGCGCACCCAGGAGCGCAGACTGGTAAACTTCCTGGAAGAGATCAAACACAAAGCAGATGCGATCTATCTGCTGGGTGATATGTTCGACTTCTGGTATGAGTTCCGCATGGTCGTACCCAAAGGATATACGCGTTTTTTGGGTAAGATCTCCGAACTCACAGACATGGGAGTGGAAATACATTTCTTCATTGGGAATCATGATATCTGGTGCGGAGACTATCTCGAGCAGGAATGTGGAGTGATCCTGCACAGAAAACCTCTGACAACGGAAATTCATGGGAAAGAGTTCTATCTGGCTCATGGAGACGGCCTGGGAGATCCGGATCCTAAATTCAGGTTTTTGCGCCGTATGTTTCACAGCCGCACCCTCCGGACACTTTTCTCTACCATCCATCCCCGGTGGAGTATGGAATTGGGACTGAGCTGGGCCAAGCGTAGCCGTCTCAAAAGGGAAGGTGGCAAAGAACCCGAATACATGGGAGAAGACAAAGAGCACCTGGTTCTCTATTCCAAAGAATATCTCCGGGCACATCCCAATATCAACTTCTTTATGTATGGTCACCGGCATATCGAATTGGATCTGATGTTAAGCCCCACCTGCCGCATGGTGATCCTGGGCGACTGGATCAGCTATTTTTCGTATGTTGTATTCGATGGTGAGAACCTGTTCCTGGAGAACTACATAGAAGGAGAAAGCAAACCCTGATAGCTCCCTGATATATCCCGGCATAAAATTCCGGTTTCAAGGATATAATCAAATGTTGCCCGGTATCTTTTCTGTTTATTTACTGTGTCGTCCTGATACAATACCATTGCCAGGTTTTATATCTGTATGTGATATATCCAATTACACCCGGATCTAATATCTCATTACACCCGGATGTAACAATGGATTATATCCGGGTGTAATTGGTTATTACATCCGGGTCTAATCGGATGTATGCTTACCTTCAATGGCGAAAGAACACTGCTATTCTTCAGACATGCTATGCACAGAATACCAGTTTACTCCCTGATCTATAACTTAAGGAACGATCTTATTCAGTTCAGGGGTATGGGATGTAAATCCCATACCCCTGAACTGGAATTTTGCTGTTTTATATCCGATTAATATCCGGCTGCTTTTGCTATGCGTTTGGGAATATCGGTATTGTCCATAGTTCCCATAAACAGATTGGCTCCCGCACCGATCGCATATACCGGCACATATCCGGCAGAGTGTCCGCCACTGGTCCATCCCACACGAGCAATCTCACTCATTACATCTTTGGCACAGGCGACCAACGGTTCGGTTCTGGAATAAAGACTTTCCACAAACTCCTGCTTGTTCTTCACGAAAGAGTTTTCGTACTCATCACGGAGTTTTTTCTCCTGTTCCCAGCTTATGGGCAGTTCTGTCCAGAATCCCATTTGTTCACCAAGCCATTCCTTTATCTGTTCCCAGCTTACCTGGTTGTTATGGGCTTTGCGCAGATCCGTTATACGGGCAGAAAGTACTTCCAGTGAGCCTTGCTGATATTCCAGAGAGTTCAATTTCATTTCGTAACGTCCGGTACCCAGAGACATACCTCCCGTTTCATGATCGGCAGTCACCACAATCAAAGTTTCCTTCGGATATTTCTTATAGAACTCATAAGCTACCTTCACAGCCTCATCCATATCTACCACTTCTTTCAGGGTAGTAGCCGCATCGTTATTGTGGCAGGACCAATCGATCTTACCGCCCTCTATCATCAGGAAAAACCCTTTTCTATTATTCCTGGTCAGGAAAGAAATAGCACTTTCCGTAATCTGCGCCAGAGTCAGATCATCCTCTTTGCGGTCAATTGCATAGGGAATAGAATGAGTGGGTGCTCCTTCTTTCTGGATCAGGATCATTTTGTCTGACGAACCAGACTTTGCCTTGTAGTCTTCATAACCACGGGCTATCGTATAGCCAGCCTCTTCAAAGATCGGAAAGAGATGGGGTGCCTTTGTTCCATCGGCATGGGTTTCCGGCTTAAGGAATCCACCACCCGCATAAAAATCAAATCCTGCCGCTATCAGGTCCAGACCTATCTCATAATACATATTTCGATCGGGCTGATGTGCATAAAAAGCAGCAGGTGTAGCATGGTCCACACTCACACTGGTAGTTATTCCCACCCTGCGACCTGCTTTCTTTGCCCGCTCGGCCACGGTCATAAGGGGTGCCTTGTCCATGTCTACTCCTATAGCACCGTTGTAGGTTTTTTCTCCGGTTGACAGAGCCGTACCCGCCGCGGAAGAGTCTGTAACGGAATTTGTAGCAGAGAATGTACTGGCCATACTGGCGACTGGGAATCGGCTGAACAACAAAGGTTCTACACCAATCCTCCCATCCAATTCTCCCTGATACATCTCTGCACCATTCACCTGGTTGACTCCCATTCCATCACCAATAAAATAAAATACATACTTTGCTTGCTGACCATATACAGCTACCTGCACCAACAAGACAAATAATAAGGCATTAATTATTCGTTTCATCCTTTAAGTTTTACTTGGTTAACACAAACAAAGATAACTAATTTGACCGAACCGTATTTTATATTTGAGATGAAGAATCCATGAAAAATAAAAGAAAAAGCCGGAAAACAGATTTACTGCTTCCGGCCTTTCCCTCAAACGACCCATTTTATATAAATAGAAGCGTGGTTTCTTATTTCATCTGCTTCAGGATCTCCAGGGTATCGGATGCGATCATAAACTCTTCGTCCGTAGGAATGATAGCTACTTTTACACGTGATTCCGGGGTACTGATCAACACCTCTTCCCCACGTATACGGGCATTTAGTTCTTTATTGATCTCTACTCCCATAAATTCGAGTCCTTCACAGACTTCTTCACGGCAATTTTGTTGGTTTTCACCCACCCCTCCGGTAAACACAATGATATCCACACCACCCATAGCTGCCGCATAAGCACCTACATATTTCTTAATGCGATAGATATAGATAGCATGGGCGAGCTGAGCACGTGGATTTCCTGCTTCACAGGCTGCTTCCAGTTCACGCATATCAGAAGATACACCGGAAACTCCCAGCACACCGCTTTTCTTATTGATCAGATCAGATAGTCCGTTCGTGTCCAATCCCTCTTTTTCCATCAGGAAGATCAATGCTCCGGCATCCACATCGCCACAACGGGTACCCATCATCAATCCCTCTACCGGAGTCAGCCCCATAGAAGTATCTACTGACTTTCCATCTTTTACAGCAGTGATCGAACCACCGTTGCCAATGTGACAGGTTATGATACGCTTGCCTTGCGGATCTACTCCGAGGAAGTCACATACTCTTTGTGAAACATAGCGGTGACTGGTTCCATGAAAGCCATAACGACGTACACCGTATTTAGGATAAAACTCATACGGAAGGGCATATATATACGCGTGCTCCGGCATAGTCTGGTGAAAAGCTGTATCGAATACCCCGATCTGAGGAACTTCCGGAAGCAGTTTGGAAATAGTATATATACCTTTCAGGTTGGCCGGATTGTGCAAAGGAGCAAGATCCGAACATTCTACCATCTGCTGGATCACCTCGTCGGTTATCAATACGGAAGAGTTGAACTTTTCGCCGCCATGTACCACACGGTGGCCCACGGAAGAGATCTCATCCAGCGATCCGATGCATCCATATTCTTTGCTTACCAGCGTATCTAAGATAAACTCAATACCGACAGTATGTTCCGGAATATCTTTCTCAAGTACTACTTTTTCATCATTGGGCAGCGTCAATTTAAGAAAAGAACCCGGTAAACCAATCTTTTCAATACCTCCTTGCGCCATCACTTCTTTACTGTCCATATCGAACAGTTTGTACTTGATAGATGAACTACCACAGTTCAATACTAAAATTTTCATTTGCGAATATGTGTGTTTAATTATTTTTTGCGGCGATCGCCTGATTGGCCGTAATAGCTACCATTTTATATATATCATCTACCGAACATCCTCTGGAAAGTTCATTCACCGGTTTGGCCATACCTTGCAGGATAGGTCCTACCGCATCCGCAT
>JAJBTC010000200.1 GCA_020861095.1 Bacteroides sp. | reverse complement strand
ACGTTCCTTAGCGTTAATTATCAAAGAATGAGTCATGACCGAAGGGAGTAATCGTCAATCTCTTTGCGTTTCTACAGGGGATACTATCCTTTGGAATTTGTTTTTCAAATCGTGAATCGGTCCTTCGTAAGTATCTTTGTTTTTCTGAAGAATCTGGAGTCTTTGTTTTTTCTCTTTTCTGTGAAAAACCATTTGAGTTTTATTTTGTTAATACAATATTACTTAAATTTATGAGTTTATGGAACGAACACTCAGGTGGTGGCTGATGATCTCCTTTTGGGGTGTATATATACTTCCGGGATGTGCCCAACAGATCGGTACCGATGAATATCAGAGAAGCGGAGCAGTGGTTTCTTACGGCAGATCTTCCACTGCTTCGATGGACCAACGTATGAACCCGGAGCGGCGGACGCGTTTCCAGGATCCGCAGGCTCCCCGGTTCCAGTTGAGCGACAGCCAGGGGAAGTTTACCCTGGGGATCGGGGGAAATGTACGTACGGCATTGGAGTATGATTTTCATGGAATGGTGGATAATCTGGATTTTTATCCTTCGCTGATCAGTGTGCCGGGCACGGGCAATTACGCGCGCAACAATTTTCAGCTGGATCCTACCGGTTCCAGTGTGTATGTCAAATTGCTGGGACGTACTTCCCGTCTGGGAGATTTCGTGGTGTATATAAATACCTATTTCCGGGGCAGTAGCAGCACGCTGAGGATGCACAACGCGTATGTCTCTTTCTTAGGTTTCCGGGCGGGGTGGGACTACGGACTTTTCACCGACCCGGCGAGCAGTCCGCCCAATATAGACTATGAAGGGCCGGCCGGACAGGTGAACTACCGTACCAATCTGTTGTACTATACACATACTTTTTCTTCCCGCTGGAGCGCGGGGCTGGGGATAGAGATGCCATCGGTGAGTGCCACTACGGACGACTATCTGGCGGTGAATACGCAACGGGCTCCGAATGTGCCTGCTTTTGTGCAATACAGCTGGAATGCCAAAAGCCACTTCCGTGTGGCCGGGGTAGTGCGGCCGATGACCTATAGCAGCGATCTGTATGAGAAGGCTTTTACAGAAACCGGTTGGGGCGTGCAGGCTTCTACGGTATTTACGACCATCAAAAAATGGAAGGCTTTCGGACAGGTGACTTACGGAGAGGGGATCGGCAATTTTATCAATGACCTGAGTACCCAGAGCCTCGATCTGGTGCCCCATGGAGGAGAAGAGGGCAAAATGCAGGTGCTGCCGATGCTGGGGTGGTATGCCGGTTTGCAGTATAACCTGAGCCCGGTGGTGTTTGTCTCTTCTACCTACAGCCAGTCACGGGTATATGGCCGGAATGGCTATCCGGCGACAGATAGTGCGTCGTACAGGTACGGGCAATACCTGGCTGCGAATATGTTCTGGAATATCACGTCGAATATGTTGGGAGGTATGGAATATCTGCATGGCTGGAAAACGGGATTTGATGCTACTTCCTATACAGCCAACCGACTGAGCCTGCTGGTGCAATATTCTTTCTGAAAACCGGGTTCGCAGAGAATGTACCGTCCGGGGTGGTAGTCTCTTTGTAGAGGCATAAGGAGAGTTAGGATGGACGGATTTGCTCCTGCGTTAGGACCATTATGGGGTCGATAACATGTTTGAAAGTAAGGATTCACTATACAGAAAGGATCTTTTCGTAAATTCCTCTACATAGTATTCTATAGGTAAGTATACGAGAGGGTGTCTCACCAGAGATCTTCCTTTACAAGGATCTGACCTTTTTCAACCTTTTTACGTGAGTAAGTGATTCTTCCAGCCCTGAAGGGACGATCGATTCTGGCCCAGGGTCAGATGAAACCCAGCGAACCGCCACCCTGGGTATAAAAGATGATGAGAAATAAGGAGTGCTGTAAATACGACCGAAGGAAAATGATGTAACTTATATTTCGGTCGTACTTGCAGCACTCACTTTCGTGTACGGTTCGTACCCCAGGGCAAGGAAGACGAAACGTAGTGTAGTCTTCCTTGCCCTGGATTAGAATCGGTCCTCCCTTCAGGACTGCCTCAACCGCCTGGTGTGCTGGGTCAATCTGCGATTCAGCACTTGTGAATACCTGATAATCGTTTTCAGATCGAGAGCAGATAGTCCTTAAAATCTTCGAACCTCTTACTCATCGGCAGGCTTTTTTTCTCTCCCGCCATGAAAGCCTGTAACTTCGCGGGGATCTCTACTTTCTCACCGATGATCTCCTCTACGGTTTCTAAGAACTTAGCCGGGTGAGCCGTTTCCAGGAACACCCCGGTCTCACCGGATTGCAGATTTTCGTGCAACGCACGGTACCCACAGGCACCATGCGGATCGAGCAGGTATCCGGTCTGTTCCCATACCTCTTTCACCGTCTCCCGGATCTGTTCATCCGTATAGCTCTTTCCGGTGATCTCCGAAACAATGTCCCGGTGAGATCCCGCGTAGAGATCCAGTACCCGGGCGAAGTTGCTCGGATCGCCCACATCCATTGCATTGGCCAGGGTAGTTACCGAAGGCCGCGGAGTATATACACCTGTTTGCAGGTACTGATAGAAAATATCGTTCCGGTTGTTGGCCGCGATAAAACGTTTCACTGGCAGTCCCATGCGTTTGCCAAACAGGCCGGCAGTGATGTTCCCGAAGTTGCCACTGGGCACACAGATCACCGCCTGATCCGCTTTGCCCAACCTCTTCAACTGGGCATACGCATAGAAATAATAAAAGGCCTGCGGCAGAAAACGGGCTACATTGATGGAGTTGGCCGATGTCAGCAACAGTTTTTCATTCAGTTCCGCATCCATGAACGCCGCCTTCACCAGGGCCTGACAATCGTCGAACGTACCCTCTACTTCCAGGGCAGTAATGTTCTGCCCCAGGGTAGTAAATTGCTTCTCCTGTATCTCACTGACCTTCCCTTTCGGATAAAGTACATACACGTGAATGCCTTCCACACCCAGAAAACCGTTGGCCACCGCACTTCCCGTATCGCCGGAAGTAGCCACCAGCACGTTGACCTGGTCTCTGCCCTCTTTGCGGATAAAGTAGCCCAGCAAGCGGGCCATAAAACGTCCGCCTACATCTTTGAAAGCCAGCGTAGGTCCGTGAAAAAGTTCCAGGGAGTAGATCGTGTCTGTTACCCGCACCAGAGGGGTGTCAAACGAAAGGGTATCGCAGACGATCTCTTTCAATACATCGGCCGGTACATCTTCACCGAAAAAAGCATCCGCCACCTGGCAGGCGATCTCCCGGAAAGAGAGCTGATCGATGGTATCGTAGAACTCCGCGGGCAGCGGTTGGATACGTTCGGGCATAAACAGCCCCTTGTCGGAAGCCAGCCCTTTGACCACAGCTTCCTGCAAAGTTGCCTCCGGAGCTATCCGGTTGGTACTATAGTATTTCATGGGTTCTTATTGGTTTGTTCCGGAGATAGACCTGCCTGCGCTGAGAAGCCCGCAAGTACGATCATTCTCCGGAAAGATTATTTACTCTTTACCTATTTCAACGGATCCATAAATGCCTGTATAAACCCATCTTTTTCCAGACAACCGTAACTTCCGGCAGCCGCTGCTTTTTCGTCGTACCGGTCTGCCGCATCGGGTTCTATACCCGGATACCAGATCAGGAACGGGATGGGTTCGGAAGTATGCGTACGCAACTCGCAGGGGGTAGGATGATCGGGAAGTACGGCAATGGCCACCGGTTCGGCTGCCTCTCTCACCGCTTCGTAGATCGGCCCTACGACACGACTGTCCAGATCTTCAATGGTACGCAACTTCAACGCTACATTTCCTTCGTGTCCGGCTTCGTCACTGGCCTCTATATGCAGGTAGATAAAATCGTCTGTCTGCAACGCTTCCAGCGCGGCAGCCACTTTGTTTTCGTAGTTGGTATCGTACAGACCGGTAGCTCCTTCCACAGCGATCGTACGCAGCCCGGCATACCGCCCGATCCCCTGGATCAGATCTACCGCGGAGATCACTGCTCCTTTCCGTACCTGCGGAAACGTCTCGGCCAGCGTCTTCATCCGCGGACGGTATCCCGGCGACCAGGGCCAGATGCTGTTGGCAGGATCTTTGCCGGCAGCTATCCGTCGGAGATTCACCGGATGATCTTTCAACAGTTGCTGTGATCTCAGGATCAGCTCATTGATGCGATCTGCCGTCTGCTGTGCTTCAGCAGAGCAGGCTTTCACCAACCGCGGGCGGAAAGGTTGCAAAGGAACATCGTGCGGAGGAGTGCAATCCAGCTCTTTGTTCCCGCCGCGGATCACCAGCAGATGCCGGTACTGAATACCCGGATAAAAACAGACCTGATCGTCTCCCAGCTCCTGCTGCAGATACTCCATAAGTTGCGTAGCCTCTTCGGTAGTGATATGACCCGCCGAATGGTTTTTGATCTTCCCGTCTTCTATACAGATCAGGTTGCAACGGAGGGCCATCTCTCCGGGATGCAATCCGATGCCCATACTGGCTGCCTCCAGCGAACCCCGGCCTTCATACACCGTCGGAAGATCGTAGCCCAGTACAGACAGGTTGGCTACTTCACTTCCCGGATGAAATCCGTCGGGTACGGTTTTCAGCAAACCGCAACGTCCCTGACGGGCCAGCAAATCCATATAGGGAGTATGAGCATGCTGAAGGAGGGTCTTCCCTCCCAGCTCTTTCACGGGCCAGTCGGCCATCCCATCACCCAGGATAATAATATGTTTCATAAAGGAATTTACTATTGGACGATTTACTATTTACTATTGAAAGTACCTGTCTTTATCAAACGACTCATCCATAAAAAGATATATGCATAAAATCAGTCATTCAAGCCACAGGTCAGATCTTCCATGTACGAATAAAGACTAAAGTTGTAATCTTAATCGTAAATCGTAAATAGTTAAATCGTAAATCTCTACACGTTTGCAATGCTCATGATATCCGCGAATACCCCCGCGGCGGTCACACTGGCCCCCGCTCCGTAGCCCTGGATCATCATCGGATATTCTTTGTAGCGTTCGGTAGTCAGCAGAATGATGTTGTTGCTGCCTTCCAGACCGTAGAACGGATGCGAAGCATCTACCTCCTGCAACCCTACGGAAGCCTTGTCATTTTCCAGCTTAGCCACAAACCGCCAGTGCTTGTTCTCCTTTTCCAGAACCTGTCGGCGCGCTTCGAATCCGGCATCCAGATAAGGGATCTTCTCCCAGAATTCTTCCAGACTACCGGCAAAGAAATCATCCGGTACAAAGAGATTCTTTTCCACATCTTCCTGCTCCAACCGGTAACCGGCTTCACGGGCCAGGATCACCAGCTTGCGGATCACATCTTTTCCACTGAGGTCGATACGCGGGTCAGGCTCCGAATAGCGCTCTTCCTGTGCCATCCTGATGGTACGGCTGAAAGGAATATCGGCACTGATCTTATTGAAGATATAGTTCAGGGTTCCCGACAATACCGCCTCGATCTTGAGGATCTTATCGCCACTGTTGATCAGGTCGTTGATGGTATTGATGATCGGAAGTCCGGCTCCTACGTTGGTTTCGAAAAGGAACTTCACGCCACGCTGGCGGGCAATGGTCTTGAGTTCTTTGTAGTTGTCATACGCCGAAGATGCTGCGATCTTGTTGGCGGCAACCACGGATATGTTGTGTTCTAAGAACTCTTTATACAGATCCGCGACCTGCGGACTGGCCGTACAATCCACGAACACCGAATTGAAGATATTCATACCGATCACCTCCTGACGGAGCAACTCCGGCGTAGAGACCATGCCCCGCTCACGAAGTTCCTCTTCGTAGTTGGACAGATCGAATCCTTCCCGGCGGAAAATAGCATGTTCATGATCGGCAATACCCACCACATTGATCTTCAATCCGTTTTCCTTCATCAGCTTTTCACGCTGCGTACGGATCTGTTCCAACAGGCTGCCTCCGACTGTACCAATCCCGCACAGGAATATATTAAGTACCTTGTATTCGGACAGGAAGAACGAGTCGTGGATCACATTCAGGGATTTGCGCAATGACTTCGCAGCTACCACAAAAGAGATATTCGTTTCGGAAGCCCCCTGCGCACAGGCGATCACATTGATTCCGTTGCGCCCCAGCGTACCGAACAGTTTTCCGGCAATGCCCGGAGTGTGCTTCATATTCTCCCCTACGATCGCCACAGTGGCCAGGTCTTTCTCGGCCTGTATCGGGGAGATCTCTCCCATCTCTATCTCTTTGGAAAACTCTTTGCTCAGCACCTGGCAAGCCAGATCGGCATCCGCGTTGCGCACGCCGATGGAAGTACTGTTTTCCGAAGAGGCCTGTGACACCAGGAACACACTGATGCCGTTGGCAGCCAGTGTACGGAAAATGCGGTAGTTGACCCCGATCACCCCTACCATACCCAGTCCCTGCACGGTGATCAGGCTGGTATCGTTGATCGAAGAGATCCCTTTGATCGCTTTGCTTTTCGGATCGCATACCTCCTGACGGATGATGGTACCAGCCGCTTCGGGATGGAAGGTATTTTTGATGAGTATAGGAATGTTCTTGTGATAGACCGGATAGATCGTGGGAGGATATACCACTTTGGCCCCGAAGTTACAAAGTTCGGTGGCTTCTACATAGCTGAGTTCACTGATGGTATAGGCCGAAGAGATCACTTTCGGATCGGCCGTCATAAATCCGTCTACATCGGTCCAGATCTCCAGGATATCGGCATCCAGCGCAGCGGCCAGAATAGCCGCCGTATAGTCCGAGCCCCCTCTTCCCAGGTTGGTCACATCTCCGGTAGCTTTATCGGAAGAGATAAAGCCCGGCACCAGTGCTACCTGGGGCAGTTCTCTGAACGTTTCCTTTACCAGCTGATGGGTCAGATCGCCATCTAAGATATGCTTGCCATGTTTCTGGTCGGTTTTGATGAAAGCGCGCGCATCGTACCACTGCGCTCCGTCGATCAGTTCGGTTACGATCAGCGAAGAGATACGCTCGCCGTAGCTGACAATGGTGTCGGCTGTCTTGGGAGAAAGATCCTTGATCAGATAGATACCCTGATAGATGTCTTTGAGTTCGTTGAGAAGTTCTCCCACCCGGCGTTGCAACTCGGTCTGTTTTTCGCCTTCCGGTATCACTCCTTTCACCATCTCTACATGGCGATAGACGATCTCACGGAATTCATTCTCATAGGCAGAGTCGCCCACGGCAGCCAGTCTGGAGGTCGCGATCATCTGGTCTGTGATACCTCCCAGGGCAGAAACAACTACGACTACCGGCTCTGTGGCCGACTCAACAATTTTCTTCACGTTTAAAATGCTGTTCACGGAACCTACGGATGTTCCGCCGAATTTCATTACTTTCATGCAAGTTTGTATTTTAACGGATTGCCCGAACGGACAACGGGTTGTTTGAATAAAAAAAGTGGTTTTGATTTTGCCTGTCCTTGCAGGCGCGATTCACGTAGAAACACAATACTATCCTTAACCCCTAAGGGTCGTGGTGCACATGAAGGTGGTCGTGGTATATGAATAGTACCTGATCATAGTCGTTGTTTCTATCATTTCATTTGATAAGTGCGACAAAAATAACAATAAAACGGTTCATTCTATCACTTTTTACGAATAAATTGTAATAAAAATATAGATTTACTGAAAAAGCGGGGTTAAAATGTAAAAACACGAAGAGAGGAACGACAGGACGATCTGCACGGTACGATGTGCGATTGAAAAGACAAATACTCTGACGCTATACTCATACCCTGATCTCATCCTCTACCTCGTAGAGACGCACGGCGTGCGTCTGCGCGGTATACGTATGCATGGCGGGAGGTATCCATCAGGATAGGGATACCTTTCTATACCCCATACAGAATGCACATCCAACGCCCAGACAAAAACCTTATCCCCAACCCAATCAAATAAATTACAAATAACCTGTATGGCGGTTGGACCTGCATCGCAGAGACGCACGCCGTGCAGTAGTGTCCGGAAAACTATGTTAAGATCTACGGAACTATCCAACTGTCACTGATCCACTCTGAAAGCCCGGAGGGCTTTCATGTGAACCAGCGGTCGACGAAGTCAACCAACGGTCAGCGAAGCTAATAACCTCCAGTGAAGCGAAGCATAGCGGAGCAACTGGGGTGGAAATGGATCTCAAATGACACTTATGTACTCTGATTTCCTCTGAAAGCCTGAAAGGCTTTAATTTGCATAACCCCCAGTGAAGCGTAGCATAGCGGAGCGACTGGGGGTATGGGTCCGTCCTGTGTCTTCAACCCCAAAGTGGGTTGAATGATTCTATCCTGAATAAAACGAAGTGGAAGCCCCGTCATACTATGTGGAAAGGGGCATTTCTATATTCAACCCACTTTGGGGTTGAAGAGAGGTGTATGCGTTACTACCCCCAGTCGCTTCGTTACGGGCTATGGCCCTTACTTCGCTTCACTGGGGGTTATGCACAGTAAACCCTCCGGGTTTTCAGAGGAGATCAGAGTACATGAGTGTCATTTGCATAGCTTCCGGAAA
>JAJBTC010000027.1 GCA_020861095.1 Bacteroides sp. | reverse complement strand
AAATTACAGAAAGAATATGTTTGTAAATCCTTATGCGTAACATTTTATATGCAAATATGGAGACGCATAGTTGCGTCTCCATATTTGCATCTCTGTTTTGGTTTAACACAGCTATATATCTCAGATATGTATCTGAGAAGACCTACAATTCATTGGTGGTTCTTCCCATAAAGACACATTCAAATGAATGGAAATATACCACATACACTGCGAAGACACAAATATGCAGTGATGTCCGGAAAAATAGGTTAAGATTTTCGGAACTATCCAGATGACACTCATTTACTGCGATTTACTCGAATTTTATCTGATTTACCCCGATTTCCTTTGAAAACCCGGAGGGTTTACTGTGCATAACCCCCAGTGAAGCGCAGTGAAGGGCCTTGCCCGTAACGAAGCGACTGGGGGTATATCTAAGGCATCTATAGTCAACTCCGAAGTGGGTTGAATACAGAAAAACTCCATTCTACATAGCAGGAGCACAATTTAATATCGTTTATTCAGGATAGAATCATTCAACCCACTTTGGGGTTGAAGTCAAAGGTGTAGTTACTACCCCCAGTCGCTCCGCTATGCTTCGCTTCACTGGGGGTTAGTCACAGTAAACCCTCCGGGCTTTCAGAGAAAGTTATGCACATGAAAGCCACTTCAGGCTTTCAGAGAGAGTTATGTACCGTAAAGTCACTTCAGGCTTTCAGAAGGGAATGAATATCATTTGGATAGCCTGAACAAATGGAACCGTTTGAAATCCTCCAAGTAAAAAAATAAATATAAATAATTGACATAAACCTCATTATCTCAAATATTAACGATTTATTCCGGACATCAGTGCAACTATGCGTTTGGTATGTTTATATATAAAATGGTACGCATAGGGATTTACAAACCTATTCTTTCTGTAATTTCAATCGTAAATCGTAAATTAGTAAATCGTAAATCAAAAGACTTCCACTTCTGCCGCCAGACGCTTGGCTTTATCGCGCAGAGCCTCCATATCACTGCCCAGAGGAGCATAGCACAATACAACTGCCATACGTCTTTTCTGCCGGGTGAAGGGTTTGCCGAACAGACGCAGGTAGGCATCTTCTTCTTTCATTACCTCTTCTATGCCACGGAAGCGGGGTGTATCTGCGGATGCAATGGCAGATAGGATCACGGCACTGGCTCCCATACGTTCCTGCTTCACTCCGGGTATGGGCCATCCGAGAGCAGCACGCAGATGAAGTTCAAATTCATTCAGGTTCTGCGTACCTGCCAGGGTCACCATACCGGTGTCGTGCGGACGCGGAGAGAGTTCGGAGAAGTACACCCCGTTTTTGTGGCTCAGGAAAAATTCTACTCCCCACAGTCCGGCACCGGTGAGCGCGCGTGTCACCTTTTCTGCCATATTCTGTGCCTCTTTCAGATGGGCCGGATCGATCACCGCAGGCTGAAAACTTTCCTGATAATCTCCTCCTTTTTGTATATGTCCGATGGGCGGACAAAAGAGTGTGGGTCCTTCTTTCTGAGTGACGGTGAGCAGCGTGATCTCGCTATCGAAATGAATGAATTCTTCAATGATCAGTTCGCGGATATCTCCCCGGCTGCCACTGCATCCGTATTCCCAGGCCTGTTCCAGTTCATCGGGGCTTTTCACCAACGATTGCCCTTTGCCGGAGGAAGACATCAACGGCTTTACTACACAAGGGAAGCCGATCTTTTCGGAGGCCTCCTTCAATTGTTCAAACGTAGTGGCATAGAAATATTTCGCGGTCTTCAGTCCCAGTTCTCTGGCTGCCAGATCACGAATCGCTTTGCGGTTCATGGTAAAGTTGACCGCGCGTGCACTGGGAACCACCTGTATGCCCTGCTTTTCAAAATCATACAGACGTTCTGTACGGATGGCCTCGATCTCGGGAACGATCAGATCGGGCTGGTGCTTCTCCACTGCCCGGGCCAGTTCATCCCCATTGAGCATATCGATCACCTCACAGGCATCGGCCACCTGCATGGCAGGCGCTCCCGCGTATGAATCACAAGCTATGACGTGCAGCCCTTTGCGCTGTGCCGAGATCACAAACTCTTTTCCTAATTCACCTGAACCGAGTAAAAGTATTTTTTTCATTGTAGAGAATAATATGTGTTAATAGATTGTGTGCACAAAGATAAAGAGATTTACGATTTGACAATTTACGATGTACGATTTAAATTGCATTGGATTTATATAAACGATATATGTTATCATATACATGTAGAGACGCACGGTGTGCACGGGTGTCCCGATAAATAGGTTAAGATTTCCGGAACTATCAACATGTCATACATTTACTCTGATCTCCTCTGAAAACCCGGAGGGTTTAATATGCATAACCCCCAGTGAAGTGAAGTAAGGGCTATAGCCCGTAACGGAGCGACTGGGGGTATACCTGAGGCATCTACAGTCAACCCCAAAGTGGGTTGAATATAGAAAAACTCCATTATACATAGCATGAGCACGATTTTAAATCGTTATCTTCAGGATAGAATTATTCAACCCACTTTGGGTTGAAGATACAGGACGGATCACTATCCCCAGTCGCTTCGCTATGCTACGCTTCACTGGGGGTTAGTCACAGTAAAGCCCTCCGGGCTTTCAGAGAGAATGAATGTCATTTGGATGGCTTATGAAAATGTAACCGTTTGAAATCCTCCGGGTAAAAAATGGATATAAATAAGTGAAATAAAACATGTTATATCAAATGTCAACGATTTATTCGGGACACCAGTGCACGGCGTGCGTCTCTACATGTACGTGCTATATTTCAATTTATCCATATATATCTTTGTAATGGAATACATATTCATGATAGTGTGCACCACCACGTGTGTTTTCATACAATATATCATAACCTTATTAAATATATAACCCGATCTCAGACAAACTGACCTTAATGATTTGTTTGACAGAGACCGGGTAATAAAAGAAATGTTTCATCAGATATATAAATTCATATCTGTATGGGACCTATACCGCGGAGACGCACGCCGTGCGTCTCTACATGTATGTAACAGCATGGATAGATCATTTACATGCAATCCCATGCCATTTAAATCGTAAATCGTCAAATCGTAAATCTCTTCATTGGTGTTGTTCCCGCAACAGATCATTCACTGTTTTCACCGGGTTGAATGTGGAGAGAGAGACCTCTACAAAAACGGTATTCCAGTCGCTCATGGCACCGTTCCAGAGTCCTGGGAGTTCAAGTGCTTTGAGTTCCTTACCGTTTTTGGATTTACAGGAGATGAATCCCGTGGCTTTATCTACATAATTGACCAGATCAATTTTATGACCTTTGTAGCTTCGTACGGCACAAACGAGGTCTACAGGATTGAAATGGGTACCCTCTTCGAACATCTTTTTCTTTACCGGATCGTCCATATCGATCTGGGAACTTTCCAGGATCTGCAACGAAATGGTCCCGTCGGGATTATAAGCAAGGAAGGGGCCTCCACCCGGTTCACCTACATTCTTCACCATACCACAGACGCGCATGGGCCGGTTGAGTTTCTTTTTCAGATAGAGTACCAGCTCGGAATCTTCCAGATCCTTTGTACCGGGATTCTTACAGAACAGTTTTTTCTGAACAAACTGCAGCACTTCCATGATCTGGTCGTGGGTATACTGTCCGCTATCCAGCAGTTCGAGATACTCAAACGCTTTCTTCTGCAGGCTGACGAGCACGCCGGCAATGAGTTTTTTGTATAGCACGGTATCCGGTTTGAGACGGTCGGGCACTACATTGTCTATATTCTTTATAAAGATGATATCGGCATCCAGATCATTCAGGTTCTCGATGAGTGCACCGTGTCCGCCGGGACGGAACAGGATCTTTCCGTTTTCCCGGAAAGGTTGGTTGTCCATATCCGCTGCCACAGTGTCGGTACTGGGTTTCTGCTCGGAGAAAGTAACGTTGTAGTCTACTCCGTATTTCGCAGCAAACTGTCCGGCCTTCTCTTCCACCAACGCTTTGAACAGCATCCGGTGTTCGGGAGATACGGTAAAATGCACATTGACCTTGCCCCTGCTGCCCGCGGCATACAAAGCACCTTCTACCAGATGTTCCTCCAGCGGAGTACGGGCGCCCTCCGGATAGGCATGGAATTTGAGCAGTCCTTTAGGCAAAGCGCCGTAATGGAGTCCGGCTTCTTTGAGCAACATCTCCACTACCGCTTTGTAGCTGCCCTCTGCGAGGAGAGCGGGAATGTCTTTGCCTGTGGTTTTCAGGCAAACAACATTGAGGTCGTCATAAAAAGCAAAACGATGGATCTGATCAAAGAAGGTCTGTTCAAACGCGGTAGTAGGGGTATCGTATCCGGCTGCCAGAAATTCAAAAAGATCTTTGAACATACGACTGGCGGCTCCGGAAGCCGGTACAAACTTGACAATCACTTTGTCGCCGCTGATATACTCTTCCCAGGCCTTCAGATAGGCCTGTTGTTCACCTGCTGCGGGAGCCAGGATTCCCTTCTCCAAAGAAGCCGCACTATCCAGTCGGAGATAAGGAAAACCCTTGCGGAAACAGGAGAGTTGTTCTTCAATCTGTGCTTCGGAAATGCCTTTTTTCTCCAGCAATTCCTTGTCTTGTGATGTGATCATATTATCGATTTTTAAGAATTCCAAAGTTTGATGTCCAAAAATACAAAATGTTATTTAGTTTTTACGGAAAACCCGGTAAAAAAAACTATTTTTACCCTCGAATAAAGAGGGAAAATAAAATATGTATGCTCAGACGATTTACCATTTACGATGGATGTTACAAAAAGATGTCTGTCATAACGATACAGAGACAAGTCGTATCTCTTTGTAAAAAGAGAGGTAAACGGAAATATAAGGTTGCCCTGCCTGTATCTTATAAAGCCGGTTTCCGGCAAAATATGTAAAGAGAACAGGATAAATTTATTCCACCATTGGGATATACGGATCGCATCCGCGAACCGTTTGTATACGATCAGGTAGCAGTTTCATTATATCTACAAATACAGAGAAAATGACAATAGAGGATATTTCATTTTTTACAAAAAAAGAGAAAGCGGAACTTATCTCACTATACAGGCAATTACTCGTTTCAGCCGGAGACAGTATCGCTCGCAAAGAGGTACTCAATCTGAAACGCAATCTGGTCAGAGCCGCCCGTGCTCATCATCTGCAGAGAAATAATTTCGGAATGAATCCGGTGATCCGTGATCTGCAGACAGCAGTGATCGTGGCGGAAGAGATCGGTATGAAGGGAAACTGCCTGGTCGGCATCATGCTGCATGAGATCGTGAAGACAAACACGATGACCATTGAGGAGGTGAAAACCGAATTCGGAGAGGATGTAGCCGTTATTATCCGGGGTCTGGTAAAAACCAATGAGTTGTATGATAAAAGTCCGGCGATCGAGTCGGAGAATTTCCGCAACCTGCTGATCTCTTTTGCGGAAGATATGCGTGTGATCCTGATCCGGATCGCCGACCGTGTCAATATCATGCGTCAGATCAAGGATTCACCGAATGAGGAAGATAGGCTCAAAGTAGCCACAGAAGCCGCATACCTCTATGCGCCGCTGGCACATAAACTGGGGCTCTATAAACTGAAATCGGAGTTGGAAGACCTGTCCCTGAAATACACCCAGAAGGAGACGTATTATTTTCTGAAAGACAAACTGAGTGAAACAAAAGCTTCGCGCGATCTTTACATCGCTACTTTCATCGAACCCATTGAAAGGAAGCTACGTGAAGCCGGACTCGCCTTTGATATCAAAGGGCGTACCAAGTCTATTCACTCGATCTGGAACAAGATTAAAAAGCAGAAGACAAGTTTCGAGCATATATACGACCTGTTTGCTATCCGCATCATCCTGGATTCCGATCCGGAAAAGGAGAAGCAGGAATGCTGGCAGGTCTATTCGATCATCACGGATATGTATCAGCCCAACCCGAAGCGATTGCGGGACTGGCTCTCTATCCCCAAGAGCAATGGCTATGAATCGTTGCACGCCACTGTGATGGGACCGGAAGGGAGATGGGTGGAAGTACAGATCCGTACACGCCGGATGGATGAGATTGCCGAAAGAGGACTGGCCGCACACTGGCGTTATAAAGGAGTGAAAGGTGAAAGTGGGTTGGACGACTGGCTGACCTCGGTGCGCGAAGCGCTGGAACATGCGGACAGCGATTCCCTGCAGGTGATGGATCAGTTCAAGATGGATCTGTATGAAGACGAGGTCTTTGTCTTCACCCCCAAAGGAGATCTGTTCAAGCTGGCCAAAGGAGCGACCGTGCTCGATTTTGCTTTTCATATCCACAGCAACCTGGGTTGTCGCTGTACCGGTGCCCGGGTGAACGGAAAGAACGTACAGCTCCGGCAGAAGCTCAACAGCGGAGACCAGGTAGAGATCATGACCTCCAACACGCAAACCCCTAAGCAGGACTGGCTGCATATCGTGACCACCTCACGGGCACGCACTAAGATACGTCAGGCTCTGAAAGAGATGGCCACCAGGTATCACGATTTTGCCAAAGAGATGCTGGAACGTAAATTCCGCAACCGCAAACTGGAATACGACGAAGGAGTGATGATGCGCACCATCAAACGGATGGGCTACAAGACTGTGTCCGAATTCTATCAGGCCATAGCAGATGACGTACTGGATGTGAACCAGGCAATAGATACATACCTGGAACAGCAGAAAAGGGAAAATGAACCCAACGAGGAGATCCCTTACCGTAGCGCGGAAAAGTATAACCTGCAGTCCGAACTGGACGAGGTGACCCAGAAAGAGGATGTGCTTGTGATCGATGAGAACCTGAAAGGCCTGGAGTTTAAATTAGCCAAATGTTGCAATCCCATCTACGGAGACGATATCTTCGGATTTACCACCGTCATGGGAGGGATCAAGATACACCGCAAAAACTGTCCGAACGCGCCGCAGATGGAAGAACGATTCCCTTACCGGATCGTGAAAGCGCGTTGGGCGGGAAAATCCAAAGGTACGAATTATCCCATTACTTTGCGTGTTGTGGGACAAGATGACATAGGTATCGTAACCAATATTACCTCTATCATTTCCAAAGAGAACGACATCACGTTGCGCTCCATCGGGATCGACTCAAACGACGGACTGTTCTCGGGCATGCTGACGATCATGGTCGGAGACACGGGACGCTTAGAGGCGCTGATCAGGAAGTTGCGCACGGTGAAAGGGGTAAAACAGGTGAACAGAAACTGATGGTCAGCGACCTATACGTTGCAGAGAAAATAACAGAGTGCCACAAAGAAATATATACATATATATACATACTCAGAAGATATCCGATATGGAAAAATTCAGCCTGAACAAACGCCTGAAAAGTTTCACATATGCCTGTAAAGGGATAGGTTGTCTGATCAGGAACCAACATAATGCCTGGATACACTGCGTAGCAATGGCTGCAGTGGTGACAGCCGGTTTCCTCCTCGGCATCAGCCGGGGCGAATGGATAGCCGTGGTATTGTGTTGTGGCATGGTGCTTGCGGCAGAAGCAGTGAATACCGCCATTGAAGTACTGGTGGATCTGGTATCCCCTGAGCCCCATCCCCTCGCGGGAAAAGCCAAAGATGTGGCGGCAGGGGCTGTTCTCATCACTGCCGTAACCGCGGCAATCGTGGGCTGCCTCGTTTTTGTACCTTACATCATAGGATGTACGATGTACTGATGAATGATGTACGGGGACGCTTCGCTATTTACGAGGTACGGATGTACGAGGTACGGTTTAAATGCAATCCATTGGGTCGTAAGGAATAGCGGGCAATCACAGACATTGGCAATCCATCTGAGACAGATGAACAGATAAAAAGAAAATTAGAGATGAGTAAAGCCAATGGTTATCATACTTATTCGCAACACGCTTGAGAGAAATAAATAAGCCAAACAACGAATCAATGATGAACAAGCTAACGGCTATCACACTCATCCGCAACACGCCTGGGACAAGCGTTGGGCCGCCTTTGATCTCGCAGCGTCAAGCGGAGTGCAGATGTAAGCCGACAACAGAGCAGAATCGGTCTGAGCGAAGCGGGTTTTTCCTGCTCTGTTGTCGGCATACAGCAAACGCAGTAGCGAAGATACGTAAATCATACTTGATAGGATGTATTTTCAATCGTACATCGTAAATTGTCCAACGTTCCTTAGCGTTAATTATCAAAGAATGAGTCATGACCGAAGGGAGTAATCGTAAATCTCTTGGCGCCGCCTTTCTTTGCTTCGTTTCTTGGGCGGCCCAAAGAAATGAAGAGAAATAAAGATAAACTAAAAAAATTTATTATACCATACCATGAAAACACTTTTTGGAAAAGACCTGATTGCAGCCGCATGGATAGCAAGTTGTCTGGCAAGCTGTACCTTACCAGACAAATCCATTGACAAGGGCGCACAACACGACCTGATCTGGTTTGATCAGCCCGCTGCACAATGGGAAGAGACCCTTCCTGTGGGAAATGGCAGACTCGGTATGATGCCCGACGGAGGGATCACACAGGAAAAAATCGTTCTCAACGACATCAGTATGTGGAGCGGATCGGTTGCCGACTACAACAATCCGGAAGCGGCGCGCTATCTGCCACGCATCCGTCAGTTGCTCTTCGAAGGACGTAATGTAGAAGCACAGGAAGTAATGTACAGACACTTTGTACCGGTGAAACCGGAAAAAGGAGGCACGTATGGCAAGTATCAGATGCTGGCCGATCTGGATATCCGTTACAGGTACGACGGAGAGACTCTTTCCGAAGAAGATTATTTCCGCTACTTAGATCTGAGAAGCGGCCTGGCCGGAATGCTGTTCAAAGGAAAAAACACCCATTATATACGCCGCTATTTTGTATCCCGTGACCGCGATGTGATGGTAGTACATTTCACCTCAGAAAACGGCAAGCGTGACAAAGCCATCTCTTTCCAGGCTACCCTCAGCCGTCCGGAGCGCGCTCAGATCTCTGCGGAAGGGAATACACTGGTGATCGAAGGCATACTGGATAGCGGCAAGGAAGGACAAGACGGAGTAGCCTATACCTGCCGGATGCAGGTGGTGACCACCGGAGGTACTTCTTCTGTAAGTCCCGAAGGCATACAGGTGCAGGATGCGGAAGAGGCTACGCTGATATTATCCGCGGCTACGGATTTCTTTTATCCGGAAAATTACCGCGAACAGGCCACCCGCTTGCTTGAAACGGCACTTACTATCCCTTATCAGCAGCTGGAAGAAGAATATACAGAGAGTTACCGCCGTTTGTACGACCGGGCCTCACTGTCCATTACAACGGAAACAGAACCAGAGGGAAAGGCTCCCTGGGAATTGCCTACAGACCAACGTATCCTGCGGTTCCAGCAGGAAGAAGATCCTGCTCTGGCAGCCCTGTATTACAACTACGGACGTTACCTACTGATCAGCACTACCCGTCCGGGCTCTCTGCCTCCTAACCTGCAAGGTCTCTGGGCCAACGAATGCGCGACTCCGTGGAATGGAGATTACCACCTGAATATAAATGTACAGATGAACCACTGGCCGGTGGAACCGGGTAATCTGTCCGAACTGCACCTGCCCCTGACAGAGCTGACCCGGGGACTTGTAGAAGACGGTGAAAAGACAGCAAAGGCTTTTTACGGTGCGGATGCCAAAGGATGGGTGGCACATATGATGACAAATGTATGGAACTTCACAGCTCCCGGCGAACATCCGTCGTGGGGGGCTACAAATACCGGAGGAGCGTGGCTATGCGCACATTTGTGGGAACATTACCTGTATACAGGTGATCCGGATTATCTGCGTGAAGTATATCCGGTACTGAAAGGTGCTGCCGAATTTTTCCACTCTACCATGGTAGAAGAGCCTGCACATGGCTGGCTGGTAACTGCCCCCTCTTCTTCTCCGGAAAATCTGTTCTATATAGGTAACGACCCGACTCCGGTGAGTGTATGTATGGGTCCTACGATGGACATCCAGCTGGTGCGGGAACTGTATACGAATGTGATGGAGGCTTCGGATATATTAGGTGTAGACAGTGAATTCCGGGATCAACTGGCCCAGGCATGTGATAAGCTTCCTCCCTATCAGATCAGTAAAGAAGGATACCTGATGGAATGGCTGGAAGATTACAAAGAGGAGGATATCCACCACCGCCATGTATCGCATCTGTACGGACTGCATCCGGGCAATCAGATCACTCTGACCCGGACACCGGAGCTGGCCGAAGCCTGCCGCCGGACACTGGAACGCCGGGGGGATGGCGGTACGGGATGGAGCCGTGCCTGGAAGATCAATTTCTGGGCCCGCCTGGGAGATGGTAACCGGGCTTATAAACTTTTCCGTAATCTGATGGAACCGGCATATACCCCGGAACATCCGCACCGGCATGGAAGCGGTACGTTCCCCAACTTGTTTTGCTCACATCCTCCTTTCCAGATGGATGGCAATTGGGGAGGTACAGCAGGTATCAGTGAGATGTTGCTGCAAAGTCACGACGGATTTATCGATTTTCTTCCTGCTTTGCCGGATGTATGGTCTCAGGGAGAACTGAAAGGATTCCGGGTACGTGGAGGAGCTACCGTGAACCTCACCTGGAAAAAAGGCAAAGCCGTAGCGGCTTCTGTAGAGGCACCTGTCCTCAAAGACCGCCAGACAGAGAAGTTCACCATTAAAATGCCTCCGGGGGCTTCTCAAGTAACCATCAAACGACAGGGAAAAGAGAATGAGCAATCTGCTGAGACTTATACGAAGATAGTCTTTGCACCGGGAGAACGGATCGACCTTACATTTCACTATGAAAAGGAAGATTGATTTATAGTTATTTACGATTAGACGATTTACTATTTACGATTGAAATTACATCGTATGGTAAAGGTTATAGTAACACTTGTAGAGACGCACGGCGTGCAGTGGTGTCCGGAATAAACCGTTAGTATTTCAAATAATATGCTTTATTTCAAATAGTTACATTTGATTTTTTACTCGGAGGATTTCAAGCTATTACTTTTCCGGAAGCTATCCAAATGACACTCATGTACTCTGATTTCCTCTGAAAGCCTGAAGGGCTTTACTATCAATAACCCCCAGTGAAGCGCAGTAAGGGCAGAACCCTAACGAAGCGACTGGGGGTATCAGGGTGTACAAATCTCTTCAACCCCGAAGTGGGTTGAATATAGAGATCCCCCTTCCCATATAGTATGAATGGTATTTGACATCGTTTTATTTAGGATAGAATCATTCAACCCACTTCGGGGTCGAAGACAAGGATGTGATCACTACCCCCAGTCGCTCCGCTATGCTACGCTTCACTGGGGGTTAGTCACATTAAAGCCCTTTAGGCTTTCAGAGAGAGTTGTGTACCGTAAAGTCACTTCAGGCTTTCAGAGAGTTATACACATGAAAGCCCGGAGGGCTTTCAGAGTAGATGAGTGACCGTTGGATAGTTCCGTAAATCTTACATTATTTTTCCGGACACTACTGCACGCCGTGCGTCTTCGCGGTATAGGTTCAATATAAGGTGGTGTATGTTTAATATATGTATAAATAGAGTGATCTATTGCATGAAAACATACACTATGCCAGAGATACTTCCAGGAATTTGAATGTATGGTGGAGATAGGTACTATATAGATACATCATGATATATGCACGTTATATTGGACATACGCCGCGGAGATGCACGCCGTACGTCTCCTACAAGTGGATATATACATAGTTCTGATCATCCGATTAATATTCAATCGTAAATAGTAAATCGTCTAATCGTAAATAACTATTAATCAATCCATCTTTTTCATCTGACTTTCTTCCTCTTATAATAGGGATAGGTGATCGCCATGAAAAACAAAAGTGCCAGTACCGCGGAGAGAAGAGCTGCCTGAAAAGCTACCTGTGGTGTAAGATAGACGGTGAAATAACAGGTAATGAGTATACCCAGGGAGATACCCAGCTTCCATGCCAGCAGATGAGTGGTATTGGCTGTACCCCGCTGACAGTGATCGGACAAACGAATAAAAAGCAGAAGAAACTGCGGAGTGGTCAGCCCGATCCCGAGCCCGATCAAAAGAGCAGCGGCAACAGCTCCGATGGTACGGTCCGGATCGACCAGTATGGCTAGTCCGACCACGATCAGCAACAATCCGGATACGATCTGCATCCATGTCTTTTCATTCCGGAACAAAAGCCGCGCCAGCATCACCGACAACAAAAAGCCAAACCCCACAAAAAGAAAGAAAGGGATCGGTACATACCAGAGAGAGATATGGGTATAAGACTGAGGTACGGCAGGGATCAGGATCCCCGGTACCACAGCGATCATTACTAAGTTGATCACAGGCAGCCAACCCTGAGGAAGGATAAAACGGTCGCGGCTGCAAACCTTCACTCCGATAGGAGCACGGAAAGGTACATGCACTCCCATCAGACAAACTACCCCCAAAGCACTTATCGCTACAGAAGAATAAATGATCGTCTCAAATCCTTGTATCTGATCCAGGATCAATCCCACGGAAATGCCCAGGATCATACCCAGCCGCGCGATCCAGGCAAATGCCATATTGGCCGCGCTACGGCAATGGGAAGCGGAAATATCGATAGCCAGTGTAATGATCATCGTGGTCACCACACCCAGCATAACACCCTGTGATAAAGCAAGCAACAGGAATTCCCCGAAACCAGCTACAAACATATATCCTACGGTGCCCACCCCCAACAGAGCAAAAGAAAGGAGTGCCAGTGATTTGCGCTTATAGGTATCTATCAGGTAGTTGTAGAAAGGTCCTGCGATACACATACCCAATGTGAAAAAGAGGAATATACTTCCTGTCTGATAGATCGGAAGTCCCAGCCGGCTCCCCATAACTACCGGCAATACAGGTAGCAACATATAGAGAGAGACAAAGAGAAACAAATTGCCCAGAGAAAGCCGTACAAAGGAGGGAGTCCATAAGCCCGGCATCCTGTCTGATTCCATAAATATATTAAATAAGTTACTTCCTGAAAACGTTTATACACCCATATGATGAATACCGGATCAGTATTGCTCCTGCTCGTTGGGGAAATCTTTTTCCTTCACATCTTCCACATACTGACTGATAGCATCCGTCATTACCGTATGAAGGTCTGCGTAGCGACGCAGAAAACGTGGACTGAATCCTTTACTCATACCCAGCATATCCTGCACAACCAACACCTGGCCATCTACCTGCCCCCCGGCACCAATGCCGATAATAGGAATGGTGAGTTCGCTGGCTACACGTGCAGCCAGTTCGGCCGGTATCTTCTCCAGAACGATGCCGAAACAACCGGCCTCTTCCAGTAAATGAGCGTCCCGGATCAGTTTGTCCGCTTCGTTTTTGTCCCTGGCGCGTACAGTATAGGTTCCGTATTTATTGATGGACTGAGGCATTAGCCCAAGGTGTCCCATAATAGGGATACCGGCACTCAGGATACGTTTCACGGTTTCGATGATCTCCTCTCCTCCTTCCAGTTTCAACGCGTCGGCATGGCTCTCCTTCATGATGCGGATAGCCGAAGCTAACCCCTCTTTGGAGTTGCCCTGATAGGTGCCAAAAGGCATATCCACAATCACCATAGCACGGTTCACACCCCGCACCACGGATTTGCCATGATAGATCATCTGATCTAAAGTCATGGGAAGAGTAGTCACGTTTCCGGCCATTACATTCGAAGCAGAGTCTCCTACCAGGATCACATCCACCCCGGCGCCATCCACGATCTTGGCCATTGTATAATCGTACGCGGTGAGCATAGATATTCTTTCTCCGCGTTGTTTCATCTCGATCAGACGGTGAGTAGTCACCTTTCTTTTGTCATCTGATATGTAACCAGTCATAACTTTTTCTTTTGATAATTAATCATTTACCTTTTCCTTCCGGAAACAGGAGTCCGAAAAAACAGGCTGCAAAGTTATAATATTTAATCCGGATAGTACAACAAAAAAACAAGAAATCGGCTTTGCCTGATCAACGATCCACGAATTTGGTAGAAAGCGCACAGCCCATATTCCCCAGAGGAGCGACACAGACCAGTGGTCCTCATCTCACTCTCATTGATATTGCAATCTGGTAATATACTCTACCAGACTGTTGATGTATACTTCGATATTGTCATACCCCGTACTCAGGTGCCGTCCATTGGCATCCGGAGTATAAGGATCAAGCCCATTGGCAATTTCCCAGGCATCCGGCATTCCGTCTCCGTCTGTATCCAACAGAGGTTCTTCAGACTTCAACACAGGCCAGGGACTCCAGTCACTTCCTGCTGCTGCCGGTTTGAGATCGTCCTGACTATCAATAATCCCCATTTTAGGGTGGCTGGCACTTTTCCAGTCGCCTTCTTTTCCGTTGTGCTCACTCAATCCTTTATAAGTGGCTGTACCTGTAGCAGTTTCCTGTATGATTCGCCGATCTATATCATCTCTGGATCTGCTGCAACCCGCATAAGAAAGAACCCGTTCATACGCTATCTGTGCTGTATGTTCAACCGTTAGTGGCTCCGTTGTACAGGGAGCCTGCGCTTTAAGAGCCGCCTCGCCCCATCCGGTATTATCACGCACTCCTTTCCAGTTGTTGGCCGACACCTCCGGATCATTCGGAAAATAATTACCGCTCAGGTAATAGCTACCAGGTACATCATTGATAGAAGCGAAATCTCCGGTCTCTTCCCTCTTTATATCAATGGCCATGACCAACGAACGAAGCCTGTCACTGTCCGTAGCCGGTCCAGGCTTGTAATAGTTGTTCACGATATTGACCGACATGCCTTCGCCTCCGTAACACCCGTTGCCACTCCAATTGTAAAATACATTGTTGCGTACATCTGTTGTTTCTGTTCCTACATATTTGGCTCCCGGACCGTAACGAGGTGTACGGCTATCGTGATGAGCCATCAGATTGTGATGGAAAGAGGCATTCACCCCTCCCCAGATACCGCCATATCCGTGTGGTCCCTTCGAATGTCCGGAAAGGCGCAGACTCTCAGAAATGAGGCACCACTGCATGGTGAAATCTTTGTTATCGTAGAAAGACGCGCATTCATCGGTAGACCAGCTGATGGAGCAATGATCAATGATCATCCTCTCCTGTTTGCGTCCTTCCAGACCGTCGGCACCGTCGGCTCCGACCTTTTCTCCCTCTCTGTCTCCCATACGAAAACGCATATATCGTATGATCACATTGCTGGCGTTCACCACTACCGGATAGCTGGCTACACAGATGCCATCGCCCGGAGCTGTCTGTCCGGCAATGGTGAGGTCCCCTTCCCGGATGGAAAGGGAAGAATTCAGAAAGATAGTACCTGAGACATTGAAAACCACGATCCGTCTGCCCGATTGCAGCAAAGCATGACGCAAAGTGCCCGGACTTCCGTCATCCTCTAAGGAAGTGATCACATATACTTTCCCTCCACGACCACCTGTGGCATACCGGCCACCGCCTTCCGCTCCCGGAAATGCATAAGCGATCTCGTCTACCGGATTCACAGGATAAGTATGCTCTTCTTCCGGAGCTTCCGGGACCTCTGGTAACCCGGGATGCTCCCGTTCCCCGGGTTCAGGCTTTTCGCCGGCATCCGAACAGCTGAGCAGAAAAGGAAAGAACAGAAGAAAAATGAATAAATGCAGTGTTTTCATATTGTTTTGAGTTTTTTGTCACAGGTAGTTATCTGATCAGAGTGGACAATAACTTTACAGAGATATACCCCCATAACAGCAGTACCACACTCAACAGAAACAACAAGAGATACATTTTCTTTTTATAGAATTTGTCCATATACAATCCTTTCTTTCCTTGAAACAATTACCGGCTACAATGATAGGCTTAAAAGGCAGAAGGAAGGGGAAAAAATTGGTAGAAAAGGCAGAAAAACAGTTCATGCGGACAATAGCCACCTTTTGAAAAGATTTTATCCACCTTTTTTCTCTACACGGATACACATCCGGACACCGGTCGTTGAGAGGGAGTTAAATGACAATAACCCTCTTATGCCATCTACATTTCCGGTATAGGGAAGGGCTATGAAAAGAATATTCATTTTCCTACCTTTATCGAACAGAAATACAAACCGGCTGTATGAATAAGATCTATACATCTCTCCATACACCTTACCATACTTATAAAACGGATCCCTGTGACAGGGAACTTCGGGGAGACCTCAACCGGGAGGTGAAGATGGAAGATTCGTTCCATTGTCCGGACCATCCATTGTCTGCTCCGGGCAGACCGCAAAAAGAGTCCCGACTTGTCGTTTATCTTTGCAATTCTTGTTTTAAACTATTCCAGTCTTTCCCGGTAAAGTTGTCCCAGACCAGATCACATTTTTCCGATATCGAATCGCGGGAGTTCGTTGTGGCCAACCCAACTACCCAGGCACCGGATCCACGACCAGCGGTGAGTCCGTGAAAGGAGTCTTCAAAAACAACACTATTTTCCGGAGAGCATCCCAGACACTGCATAGCCACCCGAAAACATTCCGGATCAGGTTTGGAACGGGTAAAATCTTCCGCGGTAAGGATGACATCAAATAAAGAAGTAAAATCGGGATGTGCGCGATAGACATTTTCCATTTTCCGCGTATTGGAACTGGTGACCACAGCCGTCCGTACGCCCTGCCGACGCAGGTCGGCCAGAAATTCAGGGAATCCCGGAATATATGCATAAGACATCTCCTGTTCGAACCGTTCCAGTTCCGACCTGATCTGTTCCTGTACCTCGTCTCTTCCCTGGAAATATCCATCAAAGATCTGTTTCAGTGTCTGTCCTTTGATCCGTCTGCCAAAGTCCTTCTCTTCCAGATACTTCTCTCCCTGCCTGTTCCAGAAAACGGAATATTGAGACTCTGTATCCATGATCACTCCATCCAGATCAAACAATGCTGCCGGTTGTATATCCTTCTTCATAAACTTTATTTTACCTACAAACGTTACCCAATACGAATTGTTGGCAAATATCCGAATAATCACCGGACGCGCCAAATGATCTGCGCGGATGTCACACTTAAAAATCTATAACATTGGCTGAGAATGATACAGGAGAATAAAACGATGGCTCTGGGAACGGAACCGGTAGGGAAATTGCTGTTGCAATACTCCCTGCCGGCTATCATCGGTACCACGATCACTTCGCTGTACAACATCATCGATAGTATCTTCATCGGTCATGGAGTAGGTCCTTTAGCCATTGCCGGACTGGCGATCACCTTTCCTCTGATGAACCTTGTTGTGGCCTTCAGTACATTGGTCTCGGCAGGTGCTTCTACGATCTCCTCCATCCGTCTGGGACAAAATGACCTCAAAGGAGCACAGGAGATATTGGGTACTACACTGATATTGTGCCTGACAAATGCCGTGTTCTTCGGTCTTCTCGCTTTCCTGTTCTTAGATCCTGTATTACGTTTTTTCGGTGCCAGCATAGAGACGCTGCCCTATGCCAGAGACTTTATGCAGGTGATCCTGCTGGGCACTCCCGTTTCTTACACCATGCTTTCTCTGAACAACATCATGCGAGCTACCGGCTATCCCAGAAAAGCCATGCTGACTTCGCTGGTAACAGTGATCACTAATATCATTCTGGCCCCGACATTTATATTCTATTTTCATTGGGGCATTCGCGGCGCAGCTACCGCGACTGTGATCTCACAGGCAATCGGTATGGTATGGGTGATCCATCATTTTACCCGCACAAACAGCCTGGTACATTTCATGCCGGGAATGTGGAAACTACGCGCCAGGGTAGTAGGAAACATCTATTCCATTGGTATGTCTCCTTTCCTGATCAATGTCTGTGCCTGTATGATCGTGATCGTGATCAACAACACCTTGCAATCTTATGGTGGCGATCTGGCCATCGGTGCCTATGGTATCATCAACCGATTGCTTACCCTGTATATAATGATCGTATTGGGACTGACTATGGGCATGCAACCTATAGCAGGGTATAACTATGGCGCGATGAAAATGGACCGGGTATGGAAGTTGCTCCGGATAGGGATCGTAACTGGTATCCTAATCACCAGCAGCGGTTTCATCATTTGTGAGACCGTGCCTCATCTGGTCTCCTCGATTTTTACCAGAAGCGATGAACTCATAGAAATTGCCTCGTCCGGTCTGCGGATCTGTGTATTGATGTTCCCGCTGGTAGGAGCACAAACCGTTATCTCCAACTTCTTTCAGAGCATAGGAAAGGCCAAAGTCAGCATCTTTCTCTCCCTCACCCGACAGTTGCTGTATCTGCTTCCCGGTCTGCTGATCCTGCCCAGGTATTTCGGGATCAACGGAGTATGGGCCAGCCAACCCATCGCAGATTTTCTTGCTTTTGTTACTGCTATCTTCTATCTGACTTATTACAGAAAAAGAATAGGATGGAAAAAACAGGCAGATATCAATAAGACGATCTGAAAAGAGAGGAACAGGAACTGTGCATGATGTGATTGTCAATGCCTGTATACAAACTATCCGCAACCACAAAAGGGTTACGGATAGCTATTTATCATATAAGAATTTTACCTGTTGAATGGTAACCTCCGGAAAATATATTATTCATCCTTTATACTATCCGCCGGATTCTCATTAGCTATGTTCCAGGATTTGAACATAACCCCCAGATGGATGACCATATTCAATACAAGAATTACACCGATATACATGAACACAGTATGATTTATTTTATCAACAAATTGTTCCAGCCACTTTTGCCCGATGAAATAGGCTACCATAGCTCCCAGTGAAACCGAAATAAGTGCTGTCCAGAATATATTGGACGAAAGAAGAATCAATATATCCTTAGATTCCGCTCCATTCACTTTGCGTATAGCGATCTCTTTGCTGCGTCTGCGAATCTCTTCGTTGATGTATCCGAACAGTCCCATCAGAGCGATCAGAAAGATAGATAAAGAGGCAATGATCACAGAATCTCGGAAGCGTCTCACCGATCCGTAGCGTTCGTCCAACTCTTTTCGCAACGACCGGAATACAATGTCATTCCGGGGGAACATCTCTTTCATTTCCCGGTTCAGTGCCCGGAGATTGTCATCGAAAGGTTCTTTCAACCGAACCGTATATTGTGCCTGATACGTATCATCCGCGTTGAACACAACAGGCTGCATAGGGGCATACGCACCACTGAAACTGAAGTCTTTCATTATCCCTACAATGGTCCCGAACATCCTTCTTTCACCATGTACCTGTTTGCCTATCGCCCCATCGGTCCAACCGATTGCACGCACAAATTCCTCATTGACCAAGATCTCATCTTCGGAGCGTACATTCCGTCCTTCTGCCAATTCAATACCCATTACCGGAAGGTAATTATAATCTATAATGTTCCACTGGAAGTAAATATTCTGACCCCGCTTTCATTCACTACCCCATCTCCTGCATATCCCCATAAAGGACTTATCATGGCAATTCCCACATCTTCTATCATAGGTAGACGCTTCAAAAGGCTTCTGCCTGTTTCCGCATCCGAAAACTGATGATAAGCAGTAGCTATATGATCCGGTTCATATCCCAGATCTTTATTCATGATCTGTTGGTACTGGAGCATGATCATACACATCAGTCCGAAAATGAAAGCTACTCCCGCAAACTCTACAAACAGTAGAGGACATTTCCAGCCACTCTTTGTCTCTGTATACCGACGAAATACCTGAGTGACCGGTACAGCGGAAAAGATCTTTCCCGGTATGACTCCTGCGGACAGCAACAGCAACAGCACCACACAAACCGGTAACCAACTTGTATCCCAATTGAACAGGCCATACATAGAAACGCCGATCAGATCTTCTATACCTTCACGGAAAGTAAACAAAAGCACAAAAGTTAATATTACAGAGACTCCCAATAAAATGCCGGTTTCCTGCAGGAACATCAGAAATATATCTCCTCCGGTAGCTCCACTGCATTTATGTACCCCTACTACCTTGGCTCTTTTGTACAGAGAAGAGATGGCGATCAGTACATAATTCATAGCAGCGACAAATAGTAAAGAAAATCCTAACATAAACAGCAGGATATTCATCTGGCGTACCTCTTTATTATTGGTATACACACTCTTTATAGGAGCTAACTGATACTCCACAGCAATACCTGACTCCGGCTCAAAAGGGTAATGCTGATGAGCAATTACATTGATACGCTTATTTACCTGCTCCGGAGCTACTCCCGGGCGTAGTCTGACATACCCTCTATACATATCTCCCCGATCCCAACTGATACGTCCCCAACCATACTTGATCAGGCTACCTAGAGAGATTACTACATCATGTCTGAACGTAGAGTTCTCCGGAATGTCTTCATATACGCCCTTCACCGTCATAGAGATTTCTTTATTCAAAGACAAGGTTTTGCCAACAGGAGACTCATCACCAAATGTATTTCTGGCAAATTCACGGGAAACAAACAACACATCCGGATTGGTTAGTTCCCTGGGATCACCACTCAGAACCTGGATACCCATGGTCTGAAAATACAGGGTATCCGAAATAATGGTTTGCGGCTGTAATCTGAATTCTTCATAGAAAAATGGCTGATCTGCCCCCAATTGTCGCACCACAGTAGCACTCTCCACCACATCTGTCAGATTCTCGACAATCCCTCCTGGTACAGCACCGAAAATAATGAAATGCGGCTCTGCTTTTTCACCATTCATATGATAGATACTCTGGATCACATACAGCCTGTCTGCCTCATAATAATGGGAGTCATAACTCATTTCAAAAGCGATCCGGGCAAACAGGATTACAGAAACAGCCAATCCCAGGGTAAGGGAAAGGGTCTTGATCACATTCGACCCTTTTCCCCGGATCAATGTTTTAAATGTATAATTCAGTTTACTCATCATACGGAAGTATTTAGTTTGTTACGCTGGCCACCACACTGCCATCGAACAGATGGACCACCCTATGGGCAAACGAAGCATCGGAGATCCGGATACGTAAGGAGGAACTGCGTATCCTGGCAATGAATGATATCAACAGCGAACTGAATGAAAAGGAGATAGATTCCTGGATAAGGCTGACAAGGGTATTGACCCACGAGATCATGAATTCCGTAACCCCCATTACCTCCCTGAGCGAGACATTAATACAGAGAGCAGATACCGAAAATGAAGAGATCCGGCAAGGCTTACAGACCATCAGCCATACAGGAAAAGGATTGCTCACCTTTGTAGACTCCTATCGTAAATTTACCCGCATCCCTACCCCACAACCCTCCCTGTTCTACGTAAAAGGATTTGCGGAACGAATGACCGAACTGGCACGCCATCAGGAACCGAGCAGTCATATTACCATCCGGACACACGTGACGCCTTCCGATCTGCTTCTGTACGCGGATGAGAATCTGATCGCCCAGGTTGTCATCAATATCTTAAAAAACGCCATACAGGCTATCGGCACTCAACCGGGCGGAGAGATTTTGTTGAATGCTTACAGCAATGAACAGAAGGAGGTGATCCTGGAGATAACCAACAACGGACCGCCCATCCCGGAAGAGATCGCTCATCATATCTTTGTCCCTTTCTTTACCACCAAAGAAGGAGGTAGCGGTATTGGTCTGAGTGTTTCCCGACAGATCATACGTCTATCGGGCGGAAGTATTGAACTTCACAGTGGCAGAGAAACGAAGTTCGTACTAATGTTCAGATAAAGCCATACGATACCCTGTTTCATGGTATCTATAAAAATGTTTCAACCTCCACAGCAAATGGAGAAAGAGGCAGAGAACGAGGAACCGGATGTAAAGATTGAACAGTAAATAGCATTCAATAAAAATTAATCCAGGTTAAATTGAAACGAAAAGACTATTCTTTTTGTTATAAAAATTGTGTATCTTCGCACAATCAAAACAGAAGAGACTGTTATTTTTTATCCACCATATATTCAGAAGCGTACATATGCCATTCTCAACAGAAAATATTCTACTCGTAGGCTCTATTATTCTCTTCATCAGCATCGTGGCCGGCAAAACAGGTTACCGTTTCGGAGTGCCGGCACTGTTGCTATTCTTATTTGTCGGAATGTTTTTCGGTAGCGATGGCCTGGGACTGCAATTCAACAATGTAAAAGAGGCACAATCCATCGGTATGGTTGCTCTGAGTGTCATTCTCTACTCCGGTGGTATGGATACCAAATTTTCAGAAATACGTCCTGTACTGGTTCCGGGTATCGTACTTTCTACCTTAGGAGTATTTCTCACAGCACTGCTGACCGGGGTCTTTATCTGGTTTCTTTCCGGCATGAGCTGGACACATCTCTATCTGCCATTTATTACCTCGCTGTTATTGGCATCTACCATGTCCTCTACGGATTCGGCCTCTGTTTTCGCCATCCTCCGGTCACAGAAAATGAATCTCAAACATAATATGCGCCCCATGCTGGAGCTGGAAAGTGGTAGTAACGACCCGATGGCGTATATGCTTACGATCGTACTTATCCAGTTTATCCAGTCAACAGGAATGGGGACCGGAGAGATCCTGGGCTCCTTCGCCATACAATTTATCATCGGAGGCATCTGCGGATTCCTGATCGGTAAATTCACTGTATTTATGATTAACCGGTTGAATATAGACAATCAGGCCTACTACCCGATCCTCCTACTGGCGTTTGTATTTTTCACCTTTTCCATGACAGACCGGTTGCATGGGAACGGCTATCTGGCTGTATATCTGGCCGGCATCATGGTAGGTAACAGCAAGCTTGTTAATCGCAAAGAAATTACCACCTTTATGGACGGACTTTCCTGGCTGTTCCAGATTATGATGTTCCTTTCCCTGGGGTTACTGGTCAACCCGCATGAATTGCTGGATGTAGCGCTGGTAGCTACCCTGATAGGTTTGTTTATGATCTTCATCGGAAGACCGATCAGTGTATTCCTCTGTCTGCTCCCTTTCCGGAAGATAAATCTTCGTTCCAAAATATTTGTCTCCTGGGTAGGTCTGCGCGGGGCTGTACCTATTATTTTCGCTACTTATCCTGTAGTAAAAGAGGTAGAGGGCTCCAACCTGATATTCAATATCGTATTTTTCATTACGATCCTGTCATTAGTGATCCAGGGTACTACCGTGTCCGGCATGGCGCGCCTGCTGAATCTGTCTACTCCGCTTGAGAAGACAGGCAATGAATTCGGTGTAGAACTGCCGGAAGAGATAGATAGCGACCTTTCTGATATGACCGTTACTCCGGAAATGATCGAGAAAGGGAATACCCTGAAAGATATGAGCCTTCCCAAAGGCACACTGGTAATGATCGTGAAACGTGAAACTGAATTTCTGATCCCCAACGGTTCTCTGGAACTCCGCATCGGAGACAAACTCCTGTTGATCTCTGAAAAAAGCAAAGAGGAATAAGGATCTCTGTTCCTCTCTCTTTGTTGCTGTCGGAGTAAAGATCCCCTGAAAGATCCGGTACGATGATCTGTCCCTTCTATCGGAAGATTCCTGTGCCACGGATCATACCAGATCACGCGGCTACAATAAAAATCCGATTCTTTTTGTATACAGAGGTTCGGTATGTTATCCCGGAAATCGTATCTTTGCCTGCAAGAAACACACTTTGCTTGCATGGAACTTACAGTATACAAAGCTTCGGCCGGTTCAGGTAAGACCTTTACCCTGACCGTGGAGTATATCAAACTCCTGATCCGGAACCCCAAAGCATACCAACATATACTTGCTGTTACCTTCACCAACAAGGCTACGGAAGAGATGAAAAGCCGTATCCTGAGCCAGTTGTATGGAATATGGACAGGAGATCCGGCTTCCGCTCCCTATCTCTCACAGGTCAGAGCCGGGACATCGTGGACAGATGAATACATCAAAGAGCAGTCCCGACAGGCGCTCCTGAATATGTTGCACGATTACGATCATTTCCGGGTAGAGACCATAGACTCTTTCTTTCAATCCGTCATGCGAAATCTCGCGCGGGAACTGGAATTAAGTCCCAACCTCAATATAGAGCTGAACAATGTAGAAGTTCTCAACGAAGCCGTAGATCGTATGCTCGAAAAGCTCACTTTCTCTTCTCCGGTATTGGGCTGGTTGCTGGATTATATCCAGGAACAGATCGATGCCGACAGACGCTGGAACGTATCGGAAGAGATCAAGCAATTCGGGCGCAACATCCTGAACGAGGAATATCTGGAAAGAGGAGAAGAACTGCGCAGAAAACTAAAAGTCTCCGGAACCATTCCCATGTATCGCCAGGCATTGAAAGAGATACAGGACAAGGCATTGGAGGAGATGAAAAACTATAGCAGCCGCTTTACAAATATTCTGTCTGCACATTCCCTGACCGGAGATGACCTAAAAGGTGGCTCCCGAAGTATAGGCAGCTATTTCCGTAAATTGTCGGAAGGAGATCTGAAAGAAAAAATAAGGAATACCACCGTAGAAAAATGCTTAGCCGATGAGACCCAGTGGGCAACTAAAACCTCAGCCCACTACGAACAGATCCTCTCCCTGGCACGCTCGCAACTGATGCCTCTTCTGGAGGAAGCGGAGACACACCGCAGGCAGAACAACATGATCGTCAACAGTTGTGCTCTCTCTCTCAAGCATCTCAACAAGTTGCAGTTGCTGGCACATATCGACGAAGAGTTGCGGCTACTGAACCGGGAGAACAATCGCTTTCTGTTATCCGATACCACGGCGTTGTTGCACAAGCTGATCGGGGAAGGAGACTCCTCTTTTGTGTTCGAAAAGAGCGGGTCTGCCCTGCGACACATCATGATAGATGAATTCCAGGACACCAGCCGGATGCAGTGGAGTAATTTCCGTCTGTTGTTGCTGGAAGGCCTCTCACAAGGATCGCGAAGCCTGATCGTAGGTGATATCAAACAATCCATTTACCGCTGGCGAAACGGCGACTGGGGCATTCTCCATTCACTGACTGGCGATAACCCCGCTTTCCCCTACCAGATACGGATAGAGACCCTGCAACAGAATTACCGCAGCGAAGCACGTATCATTCAATTCAACAATTCCATTTTCAACGCGGGAGTTGAATTTCTCAATCAGCTTCACCGCAATCATCTGGGAGAAAACTGCGAAGAACTTACGAAGGCGTATGCCGATGTAGTGCAGGAACCTGTAAAAGAGACCGAAAAGGGATATATAAAAGTCTCTTTCGTGCAACCGGACGAAGAGAGGAACTATACGCAGGAGACACTCCGGCAGTTGGGTGAAGAGGTACACAGATTGATCGCGCAAGGAGTTGCTGAGAAAGACATAGCCATCCTGGTACGGAAAAACAAAAACATACCTCACATCGCCGACTATTTCTACAAAATCCTCGGATATAAAGTGGTATCGGACGAAGCATTCCGGCTGGATGCCTCACCGGCAGTCTGTATGCTGATAGATGCTTTGCGTTATCTATCGGACCCAGAGAACAAGCTTGTAATCAGCCAGTTGGTTCTCAACTACCAACGCGATATTAGAAAAGCCGATACAGTTTTACATGAACTTCTTTTTCAATCCGATACGAGTATGCTCCCTGCCGGCTTCATCGAAAAAGCCGATCGGATACGCATGCTTCCACTTTACGAAATGCTGGAAGAACTATATCTGATCTTCCACATGGAGAGTATGGAAGGACAGGACGCCTACCTGTTTACCTTCTTCGATCAGGTCATCCAGTATGTGCAAAAGCATTTTTCCGGTATCGACGCATTCATCAAGTATTGGGAGGAGAAACTCCGCAACCAGACCATACCCGGCAACAGCATAGAAGGGATACGCATACTCTCCATCCACAAATCCAAGGGGTTGGAATTCCATACCGTGCTCCTCCCTTTCTGCGACTGGAAACTTGAAAATGAGACCAACAATCAACTGGTATGGTGCGCTCCGCAGAATTCCCCTTACAACCAATTGGACCTGGTACCTGTCAACTACTCGTCTTCCATGGCAGAATCCATATACCGCCCGGAATACCTCAAAGAGCGGCTGCAGCTATGGGTCGACAATCTGAATCTTCTCTATGTAGCCTTCACACGCGCGGAGAAGAATCTGATCGTATGGGCACGAAAAGACCAGCGGAATACGGTTTCGGAGTTGCTGGCAAACGCACTGATGCAAGTGTCTGCGGCAGATAAAAAAGAATGGAACATAGAAAATCCTTACGAAGAAGGAGAAGTATGCCTTTCCGAAGCCAGATCGGAAAAACTCACAACCAATAAGTTCACTCAGCAGGCAAACGCATTGCCCTCCCGGATGCGTTCCAACAGACTGGATATCCGTTTCCGCCAGTCAAACCGGTCTGCCGATTTTATATCCGACAAGCCGGCGCCCCATCCGTTCTTAGACAGGAAACGGATCCTTCACACCCTGCTTTGTTCCATTCATACCCTTCAGGAAGCAGATCCTGCCATCCGGCAGATGGAAGAAGAAGGCATTCTGGGAAACGAACACCCGGCAGAAGAGATCCGGGACCTGCTACACAGATCACTCACCCTGCCCGAGGCTATGGAATGGTATACAAAGGAGTGGAAATTATTCAACGGATGTACCATCCTTTACAAAGAACAGGGAAGATCCCAGAGTCAACGCCCCGACCGGGTAATGACCCGCGAAGGAGAAGCTGTGGTGGTGGATTTCAAATTCGGTGAGCAGGAAGAAAATGACCGCAGGAAAATAGAGACCTATGTCGAATTGCTTCTACGCATGGGTTACCAGCACATCGCAGGTTACGTCTGGTATGTAGACAACCACCAGATAGAAAAGATAAAAGAAATGAACTGCTAAAGACAGACACACATGGAAACTTTCCTCAAACTGGTCGCAGGTGACCTCTTTTCCAAAATGGGAACGGATCTTTCCGATGTAGCGGTTGTATTTCCCAACAAGCGCGCAGGATTGTTCTTTAACCGTTACCTCTCCGAATTGTCAGACAAGCCCATCTGGGCACCTTCTTATCTGACGATCAGCGAACTGTTCACTTCCCTCTCTCCCATTCGCGAGGCCGACCCGATAAAGTTGATCTGCGAACTACACAAAGTTTTTTGCCAACAGACACAAAGCCAGGAATCGCTGGATGATTTCTACTTCTGGGGCGAATTGCTGCTGAAAGATTTTGATGATGTAGATAAGAACCTGATACCTGCGTATAAACTATTCAGGAGTTTGCAGGAACTGAAAGAACTGGGCGATCCGGATGAGCATCTGGAACAGGAACAGGAAGAGGCCATTCAACAGTTCTTCGACAATTTCTCTCTGGAAAAACGTAGTCATATCAAAGAAAAATTCATTTCCCTCTGGGACAAACTGGGAGCGATCTATCACCAGTATCGGAAAAATCTGCTGCAGCAGGAGATCGGCTACGAAGGGATGATCCAGCGAATGGCCATAGATACCCTGAATATAGAGAGCCTGGGGGCCGAAACGTATATCTTTGTAGGATTCAATGCCCTCAATCGGGTAGAGACCAGGCTTTTCAAAGAATTGCACCAACAGGGAAAAGCACTATTCTACTGGGACTATGATATATTCTATACACAAATGCAGGAATCCCGGCACGAAGCGGGTATTTTTCTCAAACGTAACCTGAAGGAGTTTCCCAATGAACTGCCGGAAAAATGGTTCGACTCACTACGAAAGCCGAAAAAGATCTCTTTCATCTCTTCCTCTACAGAAAATGCACAGGCCAGATACATGACCCAATGGGCCAAGGAATTACGAAAAGGAAATGAAAATGAAAACGCCGTAGTATTGTGCAACGAGAATATGCTTTTGCCTGTGTTGCACGCGCTGCCCGAAGAGATAAACAACATTAACCTGACCATGGGGTTCCCCTTGTCGCAGACTCCGATACACAGTTTTATAAACAGCATACTGGAACTACACATAGGGGGATATGACAAGAAAGCAGGCTATTTTATTTATGAATATGTTCAGAAAGTCCTCCGACACCCCTACCTGCGCCAGTTGTCCATTGCCGCTCTGTCGCTGGATCAGGAACTGACTCGTACCAACCGCTTCTATCCCTATCCGTCGGAATTGAAAAAAGACAAGTTGCTGGAGATCCTCTTTACCCCTGTATCCCATTCGGATAAATTGTGCCGGATCTTATTGAAACTGATCCGTGAGATCACCCCTCTGTACCGGGAAAAAGAAGAGGAGAAACAGATCTTTACCCAACTCTACAAAGAGTCTCTGTTCAAAGCATATACCCTCATCAACAGAATGCTGGGGCTGATAGAGAAAAAAGAGTTATCGGTCATGCCCGAAACATTCAGTCGCCTGCTCAATCAGTTGCTGGGGAGTGCCTCTATCCCTTTCCGGGGAGAACCGGCGATAGGTATGCAGATCATGGGAGTACTGGAAACCCGTAATCTCGACTTCCGCAATCTCCTCATACTCTCGCTCAACGAAGGCACGCTTCCCAAAAAAGGAGGAGAATCTTCCTTCATACCTTATTCCCTGCGACGTACGTTTGGCATGTCTACTGTAGAAGATCAGAATGCCATATATGCTTATTATTTCTACAGGATGATACAGCGCGCCGAACACATCTCCTTAGTATACCATACCGGATCGGATGGTATCAATAAGGGAGAAAGTTCGCGCTATATGTGGCAACTGTTGCTCGAATGGCCTCACGATATCCAACGCTACTACCTCAATGCTCCCATCAGCCTGCGAAGTGCTCCCTACCTGACTGTCCGGAAAGACGCTGCCATCCTCTGTCACCTGCACGAGACCTATGGTACGGAAGGAGAGAAACCTATGATCTTCTCTCCTTCCGCCCTGAATACCTACCTGGATTGCCGGATGAAATTTTATTTCCGTTACGTAGCAGGATTGAGTGCGCCACAGGAGGTAACCGCCGGGATAGATTCCGCGAAGTTCGGTACCATCTTCCACAAAGCCGCCGAATGGCTCTACCAGGAACTGACAGTACGCGGTCCGGAAATCCGGAAAGAGGATATAGAACGCATGCTCCATGATGAGATCAGTCTCAGCAGATTGGTAGACAAAGCGTTCAAAAAAGAATTTTTCTTCTCTCCGGAAGAAGAAAAAACGGTCTACAACGGCATACAACTCATAAACTCGAAAGTGATCGTATTCTACCTGCGCCAATTGCTCCGCAACGACCTGATGTACGCACCCTTCGAGATGGTATCCATGGAAAAAAAAGTATCCGAAACCCTGACTGTCAAGACCCGCAGCCGGGGAGAGATAAAGCTGTGTATAGGAGGAACCATCGACAGGGTAGATCGTAAAGGAGATACCATACGCGTAGTAGATTACAAAACCGGAGGAAGCCCGAAATCTCCGGCGCACATCGGACAATTATTCACGCCTGCCGAAAAAAGACCTGGGTATGTGTTCCAGACATTCTTATATGCGGCCATTATGAACAGGCAGCAACCGGATCTTAAAGTAGCACCGGCTCTGCTCTATATACACAAAGCCGCGTCGGAAGATTATTCGCCGGTGATAGAGATCGGAGAAGCAAAGAAAAAAAGTCCTGTTACCGATTTCACTCTGATAGAAAAGGATTTCCGCCAGTCATTAAACCAGCTCCTGGAAGAGATCTTTAATGAAGAAGAGGCATTCACACAAACGGAGTTCCCGGCAATCTGTATCTATTGCGATTTCAGAGGCCTATGCAAAAAATAACTGCCTGGTTTATCCGTAAAGATAAACCAGGCAGCAATGATTTAAATATCAAACAGGTAAAAGTCCGGGAATCCCTCAGTTTTTCAGAGGAATAGAGAAGTAGAAAGTAGAACCTTCGTTCTTAACCGATTCGAACCAGAGCTTTCCCCCGTTCTTCATTACAAAATCCTGGCACAAAAGCAGTCCCAATCCGGAGCCCTCTTCATTGTTGGTACCGAATGTACTGTAATGCGTATCGGTATGAAGTAATTTTTTCTGGTTCTCTTCATCTATACCACATCCATAGTCGCGTACACTGACTACCGCGTCATTTCCTCTCTTCTCCACACTGACTAATACTTCACTACCTTCGTTGCTGAATTTGATCGCATTACTGATCAGATTTCTCACCACTGTTTTGATCATACCAATATCGGCGCACACCTGCAAAGATTCCGAAGCATTAAACTTGATTTCTATTTTCTTCAGACCGGCAACCATCGTAAAGATCTCAATCACTCCTTCTACAACCTCCGTGATATCGATATCCTGATAAACCACTTTCAGTTTACCGATCTGACTCTTTGTCCATTTCAATAAATTGTCCAGCAGCGCAAACACTTCTTCGGTAGTCTGATTGGCCATGACCAGCATCTCTGTCATCTCCGGACCGATCACCGTGCTCTTCAGGTTAAGGATCAGCATATTCAATACCATTTTGATGGATCCCATCGGAGATCTCAGGTCATGTGCGATCACGGAATACAATTTATCACGCCCCATGATGGTCTTTCTTAATTCTTCCGTCTGAGCCAGAATAATCCTCTTGGCTGCCACCAAGGAAACCTGATGAGTGATACGAATGATCAGTTCTTCCTTATTGAAAGGCTTGGATATAAAATCATTTCCACCCACCTGAAACCCTTTGACGATATCCGCGGTACTATTCAGAGCTGTCAGAAATATGATAGGAATCTCAGCGGTTTCCGGTTTGCTTTTCAGCACCTGTGCCACATCAAAACCAGACATATCAGGCATCATCACATCCAACAGGATCAGATCCGGTCTCTCTTGTTCCACCGCGTCTAATCCTTGCTGGCCGTTGTTTGCCGTAATAATAGTAAATCCTTCATTTTTAAGCAGGACTTTCAGCAATAATACGTTGGACATGACATCGTCCACAATAAGTAGTTTGTACTCCGAAGGATTGATTTCCATAGTTCTGTTTTTTTCCTTTCTATAAATTACATATTAAACCCGGTGTTCTCTGAAATACTCAATCATACGGATCAATCCTTCTTCCAACTCTACGGTTGGTGCCCAACGTAATTTTTCTTTTGCCTGTGTGATATCGGGCTGACGCTGTTTAGGATCATCGTGTGGCAAGGGTTTAAAGACGATTTTGGAATGTGATTGGGTCAGTTCAATTACCTTTTCTGCCAATTGCAACATAGAGAATTCGTTAGGGTTACCGATATTCACCGGACCGATAAAGTCATCTTCTGTCGCCATCATCCGGATCATACCTTCGATCAGATCATCAATATACTGAAAACTACGTGTCTGTTTACCGGAACCATAGATCGTTATGTCTTCATTTCTCAACGCCTGTACCACAAAATTGGATACCACCCTTCCATCATTGGCCAGCATACGCGGACCGTATGTATTGAAGATACGGATCACTTTGATACGTACACCGTTCTGACGATGATAATCCATGAAAAGAGTTTCCGCGCAACGTTTTCCTTCATCGTAACAGGAGCGGATCCCTATGGGATTGACGTGCCCCAGTAACTTTCGGGCTGCGGATGGATCATAGGATCGCCGTATACCTCACTGGTAGAAGCCTGAAGGATCTTGGCATTTACCCTCATCGCCAGTCCCAGCATATGGATCGCTCCCATCACTGACGTTTTGATGGTCTGGATCGCATCGTACTGATAATGTACCGGAGAGGCCGGACAAGCCAGATTGTATATTTCGTCTACTTCCACACTATACGGATCAGTAACATCGTGTCTGACAAATTCAAAATGAGGATTGTCCATCAGATGAAGTATATTTTCCTTCGAACCGGTAAAAAGATTGTCCAGACAGATCACATCATGCCCGTCTTCGATCAATCTTGTACAAAGGTGTGAGCCAATAAATCCGGCTCCGCCACTTACTAATATTCTTTTCATTCCATTTTATTACTCGTTCGAATCCCGGAAATATTCCTTCCCGCTATTGACTGGACAAAAATAGAAGTTATGGACAAAATCTGCAAGTAATTTGTTGCGTTTTTATCCATATCTTTTATTTAATGTCCCATGAAAGATTAACATTCGGGCCAGGTATTTGGTTTACAACAGATCTACCGGCGGAGCAGTCATCTCCGGAATACTGAAATTATGATCGGAAAAAAGTTCGGCCAGCCCGGAGATCTGTTTCAGACGCAACAACTCGTCGCGGTCCATTCCGATATTCTTCATGATCCATTGATCCGACATACCCGCGCGGTCCAGTTCGGCCACAATGTGGCACATAAGTTCTATGTTGTGTGTCCCGCGGGCTCTGTTGTGACGGATGGTCGAGCTCATCCGGTTAGAGAGGTCTTTGTCTATGACCACCACAGGCAACATTCCATTTTCACGCTGGTATATTCTCTTGGATGTCTTAAGCACCGTGTACCGGTGAAACCCATCTACCAGAATATACAGTTCCTTCTCTTTGTCGTAATAACACACACAAGGCATGGTAAAGCCATCTTCCCAGATCGACAATTCAAGCAGTCGCATCTCCGGAGGTGCCACTACATTCGGATTGTAATCATTTGCAGTGACCTTTTCTACCGGTACTGCTATCACATTATATATCGGACTTTTTTCCATCATTATAACAACAGGTCTTTATATTGTTCAAGTACTTTTTTCTTCCGGTTCACTTCATCCTTGGTCATGGCAAATCCCATATACTTACACACATGATCGTTCTTGAGGATACAGATACACATCCGTTTGTAGGTAGGTATCTCTTTGAATTCAGGAATATTGATATCATCCAGGTATTCCATCCTGACCGGCTTCTTGGTAGTCTTGTAATTACTGTTGTTCATCACAGTAATAGGAATACCGGCATCTTTCAATTTCCGAATGGTATCATCAGACAGACAACCTCCTTTGTTTCTCCAAAAATCAATACTTACCATCAGTTTTTTCAGATAATTCCGTCGCGCAGGCTCCGGAAGTGTAGAAAGCAGAAACTGCATAAAGGTTTTCCAGGTGTATCCTTTAGGCAGTTTAATGGATTGCCATCCCATCGCGTACGTACCCCCATAGATCCCGGTAAAATTCACTCCGTTTACCCGGCCGATCATCCGGCCCCAGGTATCCGGATCAATAGCGCGATAGAGCGAAAGGCTCTCCTGCGCTTCCGAAAGGAACGGACTCGCTACACGTTGCCTTTCTAAGTTCACCCCGGCCATGTAATACAGATCATACAACTTGTTATAATCCCACTTGAATTTGCCGTTGGCAATCCATATATCCGTCGTTTTCCAATCGTACAAAGGATACGCGTTGAACACATCCGTTCCTATCTTGGAGGTCCACCGGTAGTTGTGATACATCTGGTATTTATTATTCTGATACACACTCCGCCAGCGATTGTAACTCTCCTGGGTACGGATGCCTATCAGGCAGCAGGTACGTACCGCGTCCATCTTTTCGTGCAGCCAGTTGGCAAAATAGAACTGGAACTCATAATCCCACATCTCCGGAGTATAGAAGTCAAAATCCTCTTTAGTCAGACACCCCTCGGGCATGGGTCTCACCCACATATCCTTCAGGCTCTCGTCCCAGGGTCTCCAATAGCTCTGGAACATCGAAGTACATGTAGACACTTTGAAGGGGATACAGACCCTGTACACTTCCAGAATATCTTTGTTGTTCTCCAGCACCCGATCCACATAGTCCAGCGTTACTTTATACTGTATTTCGTAGTCCATATGGAAGATGATCAGTTTTTTCCGGATCTGATTTTTCCGGATATAGTCTATACAAAGACTCAACAACACTCCACTGTCCTTACCTCCGGAAAAGGAAAGATAGATATTATCAAATTCTTTAAATACAACTCGCAGCCTCTCCAGAGCCAACTCATACACATTCTTAGAAACAGTATTACTCATTCGTCATTAAGCTTTTACGCATTTTTACATACAACTTCCACCTCTTCTCTACAACAAAACCATATGTTTCGAACAGCTTTTCATGCTCGGTAAAAGCTACAGCAACCAGGGGAACCTGTGAAGAAAAGAGGTCGATAGCTTTTACCAGCAGGCTCTCCAATACATCCTCCCTATTTTCTGGCACATAATAATTATTAATGATAAAATTCATGCTGCGTTTTTCTATCGGCATGAAGCCAACCACCTTTTTTGCATCCGTAGCCACCAACCACTCATAGTTCTGTGATGTCTTAAAGGGATAGTTATAGTTTTTTTTCAGTACTTCCGGGTCCATGACAAGAGGACCGACCCAAGAATAAAGTCTCTTTTCCGTTCCGTCGAGTTGTGTGATCAGTAGCATGTATTATCTGTACATTAAAGGTTGTTTTTAAATTGACAAATTTAATTAAAAAAGCCGTCAGACAGCAGAGGGTTTGGGAAAAACTTAATATTTATTGGGTAAAATTATATAATACGACCAACATGCTCCTACTCGTAAGAGGAGTTAAATTCTCTCTCTTCTCCTACTTCCGTAGCTCAGATCGGATGAGTAGCAAATCTTTATACCTCAACAGATGGAAAAGTTATTTTTTTACCCCTATATACAGAGAACTCATCGAAATGAGGTACAATTCATACCATACTACACAGAAAAGAACCGGATCACATACATCTGTCTGATTTCTATAAATTGCCAAGAAATTCCATTACCGCTTCATTGAACAATTCCGGCTGCTCCATATTACACATATGTCCGCAATCATCCAATACAATTTGTCTGCCTTGAGGTAAATAGTCCAGGATCCCGGGATTTTCAGAGTAGCGGTTGTGTGGAGAACGACCTTCAATCAGCAATACCGGAACTTCCGGGCATTTTTCCTGTAACTTTTCCCAGGCATCCAGACCAGCTATCACACGCACTTCTTTATGCAGAGGTTGCCAGGCATCCCAGGCTTCGATCATTTCCCAGAGAGGTTTTTCCATACGCTGCTTCCGGGAACCTCCGGAATTCATCAATCCTTCAAACCACTCCTTCTTCATTACATCCACTCCTTTCTCTTTCAGAGCAGCGATCTCTTTGTCTCTACGGGCAGATTCTTCCTCTCCCATCGGCTGACTGGGTCCGGGAGTCTTTCTTATATTCCCGCATGCCAATACAGCCGACTTCATCCTTTCAGGAAACCATCCCAACATATCCGCTCCGACAAATCCACCTAAAGACAAACCTACAATATGTGCCTGATCTATCTGCAGGGCATCCATCAGGCGCACCAGGTCTTCTACATGTGTAAACTGATAATCCTCTGTCTGTGAAGATGAGATCCCATAACCGCGCAGGTCATAACGTATCACCCTGTATTTCTCACGAAAAGTCTCCACCTGCTCGTCCCACATGCGATGGTCCAGCGAATGCCCGTGAACAAGAATAACAGCTTCACCTGTGCCGCCCTCTTCATACCACAACGAACCGTTTCCCACATCTATTCTTCCGGATCGGATCGTTGTATCTTTTTCCGGATTACGAATATAGCAACCGGAAAACAGTATACAACCCATCAGTACCATACAAACGGAGTAAATGTCATATCTTCTCATATCAGACCGAATTTAAATAGTTCTCATTAAAAAGTCATAGTCAGGCCACATGCACCCTATTAAAACCAGACAAGCAGGCATGGAATGACAAAAATAGAAAAAAGTTCTCAGAATCTATGCAAAGTCTCAAAAGTCATTCCTTATTCCGGACAATGGGATCTGTCAATAGACTAATGAAAAGAAGAACCGGTTTTTCAGACATTCATGATATGCAACCAGGGATGATTTTACACGATTAAACAGATTATTTATGTAGGTAGGCACTTCCCTGAAGATCATTGACGGGGGCAAAACGAAAAAAGAAATTTATTGTTTAAAATAGAATTACCGGTAAACACAAGTTTGGATGAACCCTTTGTGATAGTTCTGGAAACTGAATAAAACAATGAGAAAAGGCTCTTTAGCGGATCACAATAAAAAGTTAAGGCACAAAAAAAGAGAACAACTCAAAAGCTATTCTCTTTAGCGGTCCGGACGAGACTCGAACTCGCGACCCCATGCGTGACAGGCATGTATTCTAACCAACTGAACTACCGGACCAGAATTTTATTTTGTTTCGCATCTCTCTCGATTGCGGATGCAAAGATAGGCATTAATATCTATTTTGCAAAAATCCGGAGAGATATTTTGCAAAATATTTAATAGCTAACTGATTTCTAAACACATACACAGATAGATATATCCATCTGCTTTTTTATATGTATTTCAAAACAGCTTGCAGACCGATCAAAAGGAATAATTCCTATATTTGTAACCTTATGTCTGCCTATCCTGATAAAGGATAAGAAAGCCACAGACAGATACCTATTATATATATCATAAAGTACAGACAGATGAAAAATACTCCCATCCCCCGGTCACTGATCGATCAGAAAATAGAAGAATTCGGTATTCAGGATTTCAGTCGCGCTACCATCCGCGAAGTAAAAGCCATCGCTGCCGGAGCAGAAAAAGAGTCCGGTGTGGAATTTATCAAGATGGAAATGGGAGTTCCCGGTCTTTCTCCCTCACAGATAGGTGTGGAAGCGGAAATAGAAGCTCTCAGAAAGGGGATAGCCAGTCTGTATCCGGATATCAACGGACTGCCTGCCCTGAAAGAGGAAACCGCGCGTTTCATCAAGGCGTTTATGAACATCGACCTGCAACCGGAAGGGTGCGTCCCCGTTACCGGGTCCATGCAGGGTACGTTTGCCTCGTTCCTCACCTGTAGTCAGTGCGACCCGCAGAAAGACACCATTCTGTTCATCGACCCGGGTTTTCCTGTACAGAAACAGCAGTTAGTGGTGATGGGACAGAAATACGAGACGTTCGACGTGTACCACTACCGGGGTGAGGCATTGAGAGAGAAACTGGAGAGTTACCTGAGCCAGGGAAATATATCGGCCATCATCTATTCAAATCCCAACAATCCCAGCTGGATCTGCCTGAAAGAAAAAGAGCTGGAGATCATCGGGACATTGGCTACCCGCTACGACGTGATCGTACTGGAAGATCTGGCCTATTTCGCCATGGATTTCCGTCAGGACCTGAGTACTCCTTTCGCCCCTCCTTATCAGCCTACGGTGGCACGCTACACAGACAATTACGTATTGCTCATCTCCGGTTCCAAAGCCTTCAGCTATGCGGGACAACGCATCGGGGTCACCTGTATTTCCGATACACTCTATCACCGTCACTATACAGGTTTCGACGAATGTTACGGAGGAGGTACATTCGGCACCGTATTCATTCACCGGGTGCTCTATGCCCTCTCATCGGGTACCAGCCATTCCGCACAATACGCGTTGGCTGCTATACTGAAAGCTGCCAACGAAGGATCATACAATTTCCTGCGTGAAGTACGCATATATGGAGAGAGAGCGAAAAGACTAAAAGATATATTTTTACGCCACGGTTTTCGCCTGGTCTATGACAACGACCTGGGAGATCCGGTGGCCGATGGATTTTACTTTACAATAAGTTACCCCGACATGACGGGAGGCGAACTGGCCAGAGAATTCATGTATTACGGAGTCAGCGCCATCTCATTGATGACCACGGGTAGCCAGCAGGAAGGGCTACGCGCGTGTACCTCCTTCATCGGGGATCACCAGTATGAAGAATTGGAAGGCCGTATGGAACTATTTGCTAAAAATAATCCTGTTCCGTAAAAAAAATTGATAAATTAAAGAAAAATAATGCTTAGAATTCTTTGTTCCTGCAAAAAAATTCTTATATTAGAGGCATGAACATGGATACGGACATATTTAAAATTCAATCGAATAACCTAATACCTTCCCGGGGCAAGGTTCTCATATCCGAACCATTCCTCAGTGATGCTACATTTGGCCGTTCAGTGATACTATTGATAGACCATTCGCAGGAAGGCAGCATGGGGCTTATCATGAACAAGCAACTCCCCCTTTTTCTCAACGACATTATCCAGGAATTTAAATACCTGGAAGATATACCTCTTTATAAGGGTGGACCGGTAGGAGGAGACACCCTCTTCTACCTGCATACGCTGGAAGATATACCCGGATCCTTCCAGGTCAGCAAAGGACTCTTTCTCAACGGAGACTTTGAAGTGGTAAAGAAGTATATCCTTCAAGGCAATTCCACGGAAGGAAAACTGCGTTTCTTTTTAGGATATTCCGGTTGGGAGTCGGATCAGCTCTCTCAGGAGATCCGTGAGAATACATGGATACTCTCTAAAGAAGAATCGACTTATCTGATGAACGAAGACTCCAAAACCATGTGGAAGCATACATTAGAGAAGCTGGGCAGCAAGTACCAGACGTGGTCGCGGTTCCCGCAGGACCCCTCACTCAACTAATTTGCGGATTGCTCTCTGAGGGAGTTTCCGCCAGCAGTTGCATCAACACAGTGTCTTCAAACCTGTTTTCCCGGTAGATCCACTCTCTGAGCAGTCCGCAGCGGACAAATCCGGCTTTGCTAAACAGCCGGAGGCTGGCTTCATTAGAAACCGGGATATGAGCGTACAGTTGCCTGAAACGCAGGAAGCCCAGCGCGTATTCACACAGAAGTTGCAAGGCCTCTGCGGCATACCCCTTCCCCTGCTCCCGGGCCAGAACAGCTATTCCCACTGCTCCTCTGCCGTGCAAAGGAACAAAATCGGTAATATCAATAGTACCCACTACCCTCCGGTCCGCGCGATCCGCAATCATCAGCCTTAACTGCTTGTCGGAAAAAACATCATTTTGCGACAAAGAAATATACTGCTTCAGCGCATACCGGGAATAGGGCACAGTGAAGCTGCTTACCTCCCACATCGCCGGATCGTTCTCTATCTCATACAGAATAGCCAGGTCTTCCGGCTCCATAGCACGCAGACAGACCTGCCTGCCCGTCAGATAACTTTTCATACCTCCTCCGTTGTTACATGCAGATCGGAACGTACTTTCTGCTTGCCAGGCAGACAGAACAGGGAAGCCGTCAGCGCGATCAACGCCGCCAATCCTCCTGTTGAGTTCAACGTCAGATAGTAGATCAGCAGATTCACACAGACAGCCACACCCAGCAACAAAAGCCTGATACCCGCCCAGCGTTTGTACAACCGCATCGCATCTGTCAAAGGGATCAGATCGATCTTTTTGATCAGGACCAGATTAAACAACCGCAGCGATAACGGGATACAGCCCACGGCCAGAAGGATGCCCACGGTTTCCGCCACATAGATGGCAGAACCATTATCGGCCCATGCCCCTGCCGGAAGGATATCTGTTTCAAAAACTATCATCCCGATCAGGGGTACGATCCACAACAAAGCATAGTAAATGTTCAGTCTGCGCGCAATCTGTCGGATCTCCTCTTCCATACGATCTCTTTATTCAGGTTTTATCATCAAATCCTTTTTTCAATTAGAACCGGTAAATACGGTACGGTTCACAATACTACGTCCCAGTGTCACCTCATCGGCATATTCCAGTTCATCCCCGACCGATATTCCCCGCGCTATCACACTGATCTTGACACCCGTCTTTTCTAATTTTCGGAATATATAGAAATTCGTTGTATCTCCCTCCATCGTAGTACTCAGCGCCAGGATCACCTCCCGGACATGTTCCTCCTCTACCCTCCGCACCAGGCTCTCGATCTGCAGATCTCCGGGACCCACTCCATCCATAGGTGAGATCACCCCACCCAACACATGGTACAATCCACGAAACTGTTGCGTAGCCTCTACAGCCATCACATCACGTATATTTTCCACTACACACACGGTAGAAGCATCCCGTTGAGGACTGGCACAGATCTGGCAGGTCTCCGTATCAGAGATATTGTGACAGATCCGGCAATATTTTACTTCCTGTTTCAGAGTGACGATAGCACTCCCAAAAGCCTCTACCACAGAAGGTTCCTGACGAAGCAGGTGAAGCACCAGGCGCATGGCTGTCTTCTTTCCGATCCCCGGTAGTTTGGCAAATTCTCCCACTGCTTTTTCCAGAAGCATGGATGGGTATTGTTGATTCATTGTTTATTCGATTTCAAATTCATGCAAAGATACGATTTATCTACGATTACTCCCTTCGGTCATGACTCATTCTTTGATAATTAACGCTAAGGAACGTTGAACAATTTACCATGTACGATTGAAATTACATATAGATGTATGTATTACTATTGATCTTAACAGGGGATTTGCATGATGTGGGGTGTTTCCACCAGCTTATATACGTTCGGACTATATATTCTTTTTATAATGTATAGGTTGTTTGCTGTTCATAGAGTCCATACTATTTATATAAATAGATCAATCAACCATTTGACTCATCGGATTTATACATAACTGTTTGTTCTACATCGCTAAGAGGCACGCCGTACAGTGTTATCCGGAAAAATAGGTTAAGATTTCCGGAACTATCCAGATGATACTCATTTACTCTGATTTCTTCTGAAAACCCGGAGGGTTTACTGTGCATAACCCCCAGTGAAGCGCAGTGAAGGGCCTTGCCCGTAACGAAGCGACTGGGGGTATATCTGATGCATCTACAGTCAACCCCAAAGCGGGTTGAATAGAGAAAAACTACATTCTACATAGTATGAGCACGATTTGACCTCGTTTTATACCTCAGAAAATCATTCAACCCACTTTGGGGTTGAAGACAGAGGACGGATCACTACCCCCAGTCACTCCGCTATGCTCCGCTTCACTGGGGGTTATTGACAGTAAAGCCCTTCAGGCTTTCAGAGGAAACCGAAGTAAATGAGTGTCATTTGCATAGCTTCCGGAAAAGTAATAGCTTGAAATCCTCCGGGTAAAAATCAAATGTAACTATTTGACATAAAAACCTTTATAGTAATTATTAACATTTTATACCGGTCACTACTATACGCTGTGCGTCTATACATGGAATGGAGATGATACAAATAGAATACTTACATGTTTTAATCGTAAATTTCCCTACTTCTATCTCTATATACCCTGTCATCCTGTGTAATTTCAATCGTACATCGTAAATCGTTAAATCGTAAATAAATGCTATCTTTGCACCCATGCTCATGCTGGTCACCATTGTATGTTATTTTTCGGCCCTGCTACTGATCGCTCATTTCACCGGACGTCGGGGCAGCAGCAATGCCGTTTTCTTCAAAGCGGAAAACCGCTCTCCCTGGTATGTGGTAGCATTTGGCATGATCGGTGCCTCCATCTCCGGGGTCACTTTCATCTCCGTTCCCGGCATGGTACGGGGTATGGATATGACCTATATGCAGACTGTATCCGGCTTCTTTTTCGGCTATCTGGTAGTGGCACATCTGCTTCTGCCGCTCTACTACCGGCTGCAGCTCACCAGTATCTACAGCTACCTGGGCACGCGCATCGGTAGTCATTCTTACCGCACAGGCTCCCTTTTCTTCCTTCTGTCGCGTATGTTAGGCACAGCAGTCAAGCTCTATCTGGTATGCACCATTCTGCATATATACCTGTTCCGGGAGATGAATGTCCCGTTCTGGCTGATCGCTGTAGCAGCAGTAGGGCTGGTGTGGGTATATACCCACAAAAGTGGAATCCGTACCATTGTATGGACCGATACGCTGCAAACCTTCTGTCTGATCGCTGCCCTGATCTGCATCATCGTATTTATTGTACAGAAACTGGAAATGGGATTCCCGGAACTGGTGCAAACGATCCGGGAACACCCCAACAGCCGCATTTTTGTCCTGGACGACTGGGTTTCCCGGCAAAACTTCTTCAAGCAGTTTATCAGTGGTATCTTTATTGTCATCGTAATGACCGGACTGGACCAGGATATGATGCAGAAAAACCTGACGTGCAGCAATCTCAAAGACGCGCAGAAGAACATGTATTGGTATGGGTTTGCTTTCATTCCACTCAATTTCCTCTTCCTCTGTCTGGGCATCCTATTGCTGGTACTTGCTGCAAAGATGGACTGGGCCCTCCCGGCTGTAAACGATGAAGTACTCCCTTTGCTCGCCACACAAGGATATCTGGGGCCGGTAGTCCTGGTCCTTTTCACCATCGGCATCGTTGCCGCGGCATTCAGCAATTCCGATTCGGCCCTCACCTCTATGACCACCAGTTTTTGTGTCGATATTCTCGGCACGGAAAAAGAACCCGAAGAGACCGCGCACAGGAAACGCGACAAAGTGCATATAGGCATGTCTGTGGTGCTGATTGTCTGTATCTGTCTCTTCCACGCGCTGAACAATAAAAGTGTGATCGACGCTATATACATCATCGCCTCTTATACATACGGCCCGCTGTTGGGCATGTTCGCGTTCGGGCTGTTCACCCGACGAAAGACCCGCGACAAGTGGATACCTGTGATAGCCCTCCTCTCTCCTGTCCTCTGCTATGGACTGGATCAGTGGACTGCCTCTGCCACAGGCTACCGTTTCGGATACGAGTTACTGATGCTCAACGGAGCATTGACCTTCGCCGGGATGTGGATGCTGTCTACACCCGATGCGATGAAAAGAAAATAAAACCAGATAAAAATAAGAAATATGGAAATCAAAAGTGCTGAATTTGTAATAAGCAACACCGACGTACGCAAATGTCCCGCGGGCGATCTGCCCGAATATGCGTTTATCGGCCGTTCCAACGTAGGGAAGTCGTCCCTGATCAATATGCTCACCAACAAGAAAGGACTGGCCATGACCTCCTCCACACCTGGAAAAACCCTGCTAATCAACCATTTCCTTATCAACAAAGACTGGTACCTGGTAGACCTTCCCGGATACGGATATGCCAGACGGGGTCAGAAAGGAAAAGAACAGATCAAAACCATTATTGAGAACCACATCCTCGAACGCCCTCAGATGACCAATCTGTTCGTATTGATCGACAGCCGGCTCGACCCCCAGAAGATCGACCTCGAGTTTATGGAATGGCTGGGAGAAAACGAAGTTCCCTTCTCCATTGTATTTACCAAAGTTGACAAACTGAAGTCGGGCAGGCTACACAATAACGTAACAAAATACCTGCAACAGTTGCAGGAACAATGGGAAGAACTCCCTCCTTACTTTATCACTTCCGCTGAAAATCGCACCGGACGTTCGGAAATTTTAAATTACATCGGAACCATAAATAAAAATACATCCGACAAGAGTTAAGAGTTTTTTCTCCAGGCATACAGATCCATAAAAGAAAATCTGTATTTCTCGTACGAAACGATGATAAACTTAAACAAAGCAGCCTCTTATACACTTCCCCCGGATCAATCCAGTATCCCAAATCGATAGATACACCGGCTGTCATACCGCTCACCCGGTCTCAGCACCGTAGAGGGAAACTGAGGTTGGTTAGGACTGTCCGGAAAGTGCTGTGTCTCCAGACAGACAGAGGTACGCTTTTCATAGGCTATCCCCTCTTTTCCGGTCATGGCTCCTCTCAGTCCATTGGCCGTATATACCTGCAACGCGGGTTCATTGGTATACACTTCCAAGGTGCGCCCACTCTTTTCGTCGACCAGCCGGGCCGCCAGCAAACTCAGATCGCCCTCTGTATTCAATACCCAGTTATGGTCATATCCACCGGTTACGTTCAGTTGCAGCCAGTCTTCATCGATCCGCTCACCGATCCTGTGAGGCTCGGTAAAGTCCAGCGCAGTACCCGCTACCGGCAGGATCTCCCCGGTTACCTGTTTCAGAGAATCGTAAGGGGTATAGTAGTCCGCGTCTATATACAGGATCTGGTCTTTTACGGAAGTATGGAAATCACCGGAAATATTAAAGAAAGAGTGATGAGACAAATTGATCACCGTAGGCTTATCCGTCTGCGCTTCGTAGCGGATATCCAATTCGTTATCCTCCGTCACGGTATAGAAAAGAGATACCTGCAGGTTGCCCGGAAAGCCATTCTCTCCGTCCGGCGAAAGATAGCTCAGTTTCAGGGTAGATTCATTGACAGGCTCTGCCTGCCACACCCGGGAAGCAAATCCGGGATCTCCTCCATGCGCAGAATGTTCTCCGGTATTTTTGGTCAGCTGATAAGTCACAGAATCCAGTGTAAACTCCGCGTTGAGGATACGTCCGATGTACCGACCGATCGTAGCACCGAAGTTCTGCCTCCGCTCCACGTACGCGCCGATGGCAGGAAAACCAGCCACCACATCCGCCCACTCACCGTTGCGGTCGGGCACCATCACAGACACCACCCGGGCACCGTAGTTGGTCACACAGACTTCCATGCCCTGTCTGTTTTTCAGTATGTAAAGATCTGTGAGTTGCCCATCCAGTTCCATACGAAAATCACTGACCCGCAAACCCGATAAAGTAGTTTCATCCTTTGGCCTACAAGCTACACACAGGATCATCACCACCATCACACCCGCTAACACGCGTACACTGCTCATGCTGTTTTTGTAATTTATTTAATACTATTTGGCAAATATACAGGATTATTTCCAGAAAAATGCCCTATCTTTGCAGCGTAAACTTAATAAAGAAAGGTAAAATGAAGAAACTGTTCTTTTTCATGGCTATACTCCTGCTCAACGTCGGTTATGCGGCTGCCCAGGGTAAAGCGGAAATAAAGTTTGACGAGACCACTCACAATTTCGGAACCTTTTCGGAAAACGATCCGGTGGTAACTACCACATTTACCTATACCAATATCGGCGATGCTCCGCTGGTGATACACCAGGCCGTAGCGTCCTGCGGATGTACCGTACCTGAGTACACCAAAGAGCCGATCATGCCGGGCCAGAAAGGCACCGTAAGCGTTACATACAACGGTACAGGCAAATATCCCGGACATTTCAAGAAATCGATCACTTTGCGTACCAATGGCAAAACTGAAATGATGCGTCTCTATATCGAAGGCGATATGACCGCTAAGGATGCGAATTAAGTGTGAAGTTCTGAGTTTTAAGTTTTGAGTTTTTCCAATAGGAACGGAACTAATAGGTAAGGACACGAAATAAGTTATAAGTGGAAAGTTTTAATTTCTGAGTTTTTCAATAGAAGGCTATATAACAAATAAGGATGCAAAATAAGAGAAATAAACGACAACACGGAGGAGAATCTTTTTGATTCTCCTTTTTTTTGCTTTCTTTGAACGTTTTTTCAGATATTCTGATTTATTCACAAACATCCGCTGGCAAGCCTGGCACAGGCGTACCGCCGCCTTGGGTCTCGCAGCGTAAAACTGAGTTTGTTGTACGCCGACCCGGGAGCAGGATCTTGTCTGAGTGGAGCGAGTTTATCCTGCGAAGAGGCGTACAGCAAACAGAGTGGCGAAGAGACACAAATCATACGTTAGGCGATGTTTTTTCAATTGTACATCGTACATCGTCAACATTCTTTAATGTAAAGAATCGAATAATGGTCATGACCGAAGGGAGTAAATCGTAAATCTCCCGGCGTAGCAACGAAAGGAAGAGAAAACTGAAACACATTTAAAGATAAACATACAAATACCCAAACAACATGAAGCAGGAAGACGAAAAGATCACCGGTTTGCCCGAAAACGCATTCCGGGAACTCAAGCCCGGTGAAGTATACAACCCGTTGATGAGCCCCGACAAGACCTATCCGGAGGTCAACCTCTGGTCGGTACTCTGGGGCATTGCCATGGCCATCCTTTTCTCCGCCGCGGCCGCTTATCTCGGACTGAAGGTCGGTCAGGTATTCGAAGCAGCCATTCCCATCGCCATCATCGCGGTCGGCGTATCCGGACTGGCCAAACGCAAAAACGCGCTCGGAGAGAATGTCATCATCCAATCCATAGGCTCCAGTTCGGGAGTGATCGTAGCCGGGGCCATCTTCACCCTGCCCGCTCTGTATATCCTGCAGAAAAGCTATCCCGAGGAGATCACCGTTACCTTCATCCAGGTATTTATCAGTTCCCTGCTGGGAGGCGTATTGGGTATCCTGTTCCTGATCCCGTTCCGCAAATACTTCGTACAGGATATGCACGGAAAATATCCTTTCCCCGAAGCTACCGCCACCACCCAGGTGCTGGTATCCGGAGAGAAAGGGGGCAGTCAGGCCAAACCCCTATTGATCGCCGGTATCGTCGGAGGTCTATACGACTTCATCGTTGCCACCTTCGGTTGGTGGAACGAAGATTTTACAAGCCGTGTGACTGCCTGGGGCGAAACCGTTGCCGATAAGGCCAAATTGGTATTCAAAGTGAACACAGGCGCGGCGGTACTGGGTCTGGGCTACATTGTCGGCCTGAAATACGCCGCCATCATCTGCGCCGGTTCGCTGGCAGTATGGTGGATCATCATTCCCGGTATGTCCCTGATCTGGGGAGATACGGTATTAAATATGTGGAACCCACAGATCACCGCCACCGTAGGCAGTATGTCGCCGGAAGAGATCTTCCGCAATTACGCCCGCAGCATAGGTATCGGAGGCATTGCCATGGCAGGTATCATAGGGATCATACGCTCCTGGAGCATCATCAAAAGCGCCATCGGTCTGGCCGCTAAAGAGATGGGAGGCAAAGCCGATACCGCCTCTGTACAGGTACGCCGTACCCAACGCGATATTTCCATGAAGATCATCGGCTTCGGCTCCTGCGTGACCATCTTGCTGATCGGCCTCTTCTTCTATCTGGATGTGATGCATGGAAATCTGTTGCACACCCTGGTAGCCATTGTACTGGTAGCGGGTATCGCCTTCCTGTTCACTACCGTAGCGGCCAATGCCATTGCCATCGTAGGTACCAATCCGGTATCGGGAATGACCCTGATGACACTGATCCTCGCCTCGGTAGTGATGGTAGCCGTAGGATTGCGCGGCCCGGAAGGGATGGTAGCCGCACTCATCATGGGAGGTGTAGTATGTACGGCGCTCTCCATGGCAGGCGGATTCATCACCGACCTGAAGATCGGTTACTGGCTGGGAACCACTCCGGCCAAGCAGGAAACGTGGAAATTCCTGGGAACTGTTGTCTCTGCCGCCACAGTGGGCGGGGTCATGATCATCCTGAACGATGCTTACGGATTTACCAGCGGCAAATTAGCCGCCCCGCAGGCCAATGCGATGGCTGCTGTGATCGAACCGTTGATGAGTGGCGTAGGGGCTCCGTGGCTGCTGTACGGTATCGGAGCACTGCTGGCCATCCTGCTCACCTATTTCAAGATCCCCGCACTGGCTTTCGCTCTGGGTATGTTCATCCCCTTAGAACTGAATATACCCCTGATCGTGGGAGGAGCTGTGAACTGGTACGTAACCAGCCGCAGCACAGACGAGACACTTAACAGAGAAAGAGGCGAAAAGGGTACCTTGCTCGCTTCCGGATTCATTGCCGGAGGGGCACTGATGGGGGTAGTGAGTGCTGCACTCCGTTTCGGTGGCATCGATATGGTCAACGAAGCCTGGCAGCAAAACTCACTTTCCGAAGTACTGGCACTCGGTGCATATGCGCTGCTGATCGTCTACTTCATTCGCTCTTCCATGAAAGTGAAATAAACCTATTCTTTATAGAAGACCGTAGCACCAGACCGCTCCGGCAGGATGTACTTCCTGCCGGAGCGGTTGCGGTTATATACCAGATATAATTCTAACAATCAAGATCTTACATCCGCACCACATACATTTCTTCTCCCTTCACTTACTCTCCTTTTCCTGTTCTGCCATCCGGTACCGGCAAAGATCCGGGTCCGTACAAAGAGAACTCCGGAACAGGTTACACTGAACTCCGAAGTGTTCCGGGGAGAACTCCGGATCTCTCCCGGCTGTCTGTGGGATGCCTTCTCAGACAAACCGATAAGCCTCTCTGAAAACATACCCGAACCTTCTGTTTTCCTTAAATTTCATTATAATTTATATAAAAGGATAGAAAAATAGACAAGTATGTTGTACATTTGTAACAGATAGGAGTGGCAGCAAGGATATATATCCTTCCTCTGTTCCCTATACAGGAAAAACGCGTATCTCAAGTGCTATACCTATGAAAAAGTTAATCTTATTTCTGGCTTTTGCCAGTACCCTGTCTCTGTTTGCCCAGAAACCGATCGAGATCCCTCTGTGGCCGGATGGGGCTCCCAACAGCAATCATCTCTCTGAAGATCAATCCTACGATCCGGTATTGTTTGTATATCCGGCCCCGGATCCCAATGGAATGGCCATTATCATGTGTCCGGGAGGTGGATACACCCACCTGGCCATGAATCACGAAGGACACAATATGGCTTCCTGGTTCAACACGCAAGGGATCACCTACATCATTCTGAAATACCGCATGCCCAACGGCAACTACGAAGTACCTTTTTCCGATGCCGAACAGGCCATACATACCATACGTGCACGGGCTGCCGACTGGCAGATACGCCCCGATCGCGTCGGTATCATGGGAGCCTCCGCGGGAGGACACCTTGCCTCCACGCTGGCCACACAGCACAGCAGTGCGGCCACCCGTCCGGATTTTCAGATCCTGCTCTACCCGGTGATCACGATGGACGCGGAATATACCCACGCCGGGTCCCGCGGGAACCTGATCGGAGAATCGCCTGATACCCATCTGATAGCGGCCTATAGCAACGAACTCCGGGTAAACGAAAAGACTCCCCAGGCTTTTATCGTACTGTCTTCCGACGACAAAGCTGTGCCGGCAGAGAACACGATCCGTTATTACAGCTCTCTGCTGCAACACGATATTCCCGTCTCGTTACATATTTATCCTACCGGCGGACATGGATGGGGGTTCCGGGACAACTTTACCTACAAGCGACAATGGACAGAAGAACTGGAAAAATGGCTTCGCGAAGGCCTCAGGTTCTGATCTTCTCTCCGACATTCCATTTAACCTAATAAAACCCCTCATAAAAAATGCATTATGAAAAGACTAACTACTTTCATCGGTCTGTGCCTGCTGGCACAGATAGGTATCGCTCAGGATCAGAGTGAGCGGTACAGTCAGATCACCGATCCCAATCTGACAAGTATCAACAAGGAGGCACCACGCGCCACATTCACCTCTTACACCACAGAGAAAGATGCACTGGCCAACAACCGGAAAACCGGCACCTACCGCTTAGACCTCAACGGTACCTGGAAATTCAATTACGCAGAGTATTTTCCGGAGCGTCCGCTCGACTTTATGGACCCTTCCACAGATGTGGCTCACTGGGACGATATCCGTGTACCCGGAAACTGGGAAGTACAGGGATTCGGTATTCCGATCTATGTAAATACCACCTACGAATTCTGCTCTCCGGGCTATGAACCCTTCTGGGACAAACCCAATCCTCCGTACGTGCAGGAAGAATGGAACCCTACCGGTACTTACCGGAGAGAATTTGACCTTCCGGCAGACTGGGACGGGAAAGAGATATTCCTGAGTGCCGACGGCACCCGCGGAGCGGCGTTCTATTACCTCAACGGGGAGTTCATCGGCATGAGCAAAGATGCCAAAACCCCTTCCCGGTTCAAAATTACCGATAAGGTGCGCACGAGGAAAAACGTACTGGCCATCCAGATACACAGACTTTCGGATGCCAACTACATGGAGTGTCAGGACTTCTGGCGCATCAGTGGGATAGAGCGGGATGTCTATGTATATGCACAGCCCAAAGTACGGATCGCCGACTTCAAAGTGACCTCGGTACTGGACGAGAACTACCGGGACGGTATCTTCAGACTGCGTCTGCACCTGGCGAATGACAAAGAGCCGGATGGCACTTACCAGATCGCGTACAAATTGTTAGACAGCAAGCAGCAGGAGATCGCTTCCGCATCTTCCACCGTGCATATACCTGATACACTCACCTACACCGGATTTGGCAAAGATATCAAAGACCCGAAACAGTGGACCGCCGAAACGCCAAACCTCTACACCCTCCTCATTACCCTGAGTGAGGCAGACGGTGAACCGATCGAAGCAACCAGCTGCAAGGTCGGGTTCCGGACCGTAGAAATGAAAAACAACCAACTCCTGGTAAACGGGCAGCCGATCTTAGTAAAAGGAGTCAATTATCACGAACACAACGAATTCACCGGGCATTATGTGACCGAAGAGCTGATGTTGAAAGACTTCGAACTCTGGAAAAAATACAATGTCAACACGGTACGCACCAGCCACTATCCGCAACCGGAACGTTTCTATGAATTGTGCGATGAATACGGTATCTATGTGATAGACGAAGCAAATATCGAAACGCACGGTATGGGGTATGAGCGGGATCTGGGTGCTTCCCTGGGAAACAGCCTGCTGTTCCTGAACGCGCATATAGACCGTACACTGAATATGTACGAGCGCGATAAGAACCATCCGTCGGTGATCATTTGGTCATTGGGCAACGAAGCGGGCAACGGGGTGAACTTCTACAAGACCTACCTCTTACTGAAAGAGCTGGACAGCCGTCCGGTACAATACGAGCGCGCGCTGAAAGAGTGGAACACCGATATCTATTGCCCGATGTATATCCCTATCACAGAGGTAGAGAAATATGCCACAGATCCGACGGCCACCCGTCCGCTGATCCAATGTGAATACGCGCATGCCATGGGCAACAGCTTAGGCAATTTCCAGGACTACTGGGATCAGATCGAGAAATACCCGCTCCTGCAGGGAGGCTGCATCTGGGATTGGGTAGATCAGGGACTGGCAGAATATACACCGGACGGACGGAAATACTGGACCTATGGAGGAGACTACGGAGCTGTCGGAACTCCTTCCGACGGGAATTTCTGTATCAACGGGATGGTGTATGCCGATCGCACCCTGAAACCTCAGATGGCGGAAATGGCGAAAGTATACCAGAATATCAAGTTCCGCAATTACAACCAAGAAAAGAATACCATTGAGGTACGCAACGATTTCTTCTTTACCAATCTGGATACATACGATTTCCATTACCTGGTACGTGAACACGGCAGGGAGATCCTCAGAAAGACATTCACCGTATCGGCACAGCCGGGTGAAACGGTAACGGTACCTGTGCAGAGCATCGCAGAAAATACCCACCGTACAGGAGATGTACAGATCGAATTCTACGCAACGATACGCACCCCGGAGCCTTTCCTTTCCAAAGGATTTGTGATCGCCAGGGAGCAACACCTGGTATATCCTTATAAAAAAGCACCGGCTACGCCCAAAGCACCGGCCCGGTTGCAGGAAACGGAAACACAGGCTATCTTCTCCGGCAGCAGGTTCAAGGCTGTTTTCGACAAGAGCAGCGGACAGTTGGTTTCTTATGTATACAACGGCACAGAGTTGCTCCACAACGGACAAGGCCCGAAACCTTTCTTCTGGAGGGCTCCCAACGACAACGACTACGGAGCAGACCTGGCTATCAAATTGGCTGTATGGAAAGAAGCAAGTTACGATAACGTTACGCTGCACAGATTTGCCGCGTACTCTTCTTTCCAGGGAGAGAATTGCGCTGTGGCACAATCCAGCTATCATTTCCCGGGCGTAGATGCCGACTGGAAAATCACCTACCGGATCTATGAGAACGGCACCATACATGTAGAAAACCAGTTTGATGTATTCAACAAAAATGCTCCGATGATACCTCGTATCGGCCTGCGTATGCAGGCTACCGACCGCTTCCGGGACCTGATCTACTACGGAAGAGGACCGGAAGAGAACTACTGGGATCGCCGTACCTCACAGTTCATCGGAGAATACAGGATCCCGGTCAAGGATATGTTTGAGGCGTATGTACGTCCGCAGGAGAACAGCCACCGCACAGACATACATTGGTTTGCCCTGGCACAACGTTCGGGAGGTCTGCTGGTGGTTGCCGACAATCAGATAGAAATGAATGTCTCCAACTACACACTGGAAAGTGTAGACGGTGGCGAAAGTATCTACAACGATGCGCCCCGCACCGAACAGACCGACCACAAGCACAGGACCGATCCCCAACCGGAAAAATTAGTGGATATCTTTATAGATTACCGCATGATGGGTATCGGAGGAGACGACAGCTGGGGAGCGCTGCCCAATGAGCCTTACCTGTTGCGTCCGGAGAAATTAGAAACCATCCACTACGGTTTCACCCTGATCCCCTACAGTGGGAAAGAGGAATATAGAAAACACATAAAATGATTTACGATTAGACGATTTACAATTTACAATTGAAATTACAGATATCGTACACCTCTGTAGAGACGCATATTTGCGTCTCCATATT
>JAJBTC010000116.1 GCA_020861095.1 Bacteroides sp. | reverse complement strand
TCCTTTTACAATCTATCCCATTCTTTATATATCTTATTCGCAATATTTTATTTACAATGTATCCTGTTCATAGAGAAAATTTATCCTGGGTCGGACCCCATCGTCCTAAACAAAAAACAGGCTCATATACCTGCGTCTCATCGTACATTTCCATTCCAGATCATCTACATAATTTTCACCTTAAAATCAGCTAACTATTTTATTGTCAATTATTTTATTATTCTTTATTTCTACAAAATTACTTTCACTCCGCGTCAACCTCTCTTTTTCCGGTTAGCTTTGTGAAACAGGGAAAAAACCGGAAAATGTTTGGGCAGAAAAAGACCTTTTTGTCGTATTTTCCCTTGTATGGAAACCACAGATCAAACATAATCTTTTATACTGATACCATGAACCACAGGACGATTAAAGTCGGACTTATAGGCTTTGGCAGGATGGGACGTTTCTACCTCCGTGAGATGCAGAAAAGCGGACGTTGGGAGATCGTATCTATCTGTGATACCCATCCCGGGGTCCGTAAACTTGCCCGTCGGCTTTGTCCCGGAGCGAAGGTCGTGGCAGACGAACAGGAGATCTTCGATGACAAGACAGTAGAGGTGGTCGGACTGTTCGCACTGGCAAACTCCCGCAGAGAACAGATCCTGAAAGCATTTTACAGCGGAAAACACATTATCTCCGAAAAACCGATCGCGGATACCATTGAACACGAATGGGATGTGGTGAAAGCGGCGGAAAGCACCCCTCTCTTTTCCACAGTCAATCTGTACCTGCGCAATTCGTGGTACCACAAACGCATACGTGACTTTATCCGTGAAGGTGAGATCGGCGAACTGGCCATTCTGCGCATCTGCCACCTGACACCGGGTCTGGCTCCGGGAGAAGGACATGCCTATGAAGGACCTTCGTTCCACGACTGCGGCATGCACTACGTCGATATCGCCCGCTGGTATACAGGTTGCTATTTTAAAACATGGAACGCGCAGGCGTTGCGGATGTGGGATTACAAAGATCCCTGGTGGCTGCAATGTCACGGTACTTTCGACAATGGAGTGGTTTTCGACATCACCCAGGGACATGTGTACGGACAGCTCTCTGCCACGCAGACACATAACTCTTACATCGATGTGATAGGCACCAAAGGCATTGCCCGGATGACACATGATTTCAGGACAGCTGTTGTTGAACTGCATGGAGTGACCCAGACGATCCGGGAGGAGAGGCCGTTCGGAGAGAAAAACATAGATGTCCTTTGCAACCTGTTTGCCGATTCGGTATGCTCGGGTCAGCGACATCCCGACCTGCCTGCTTTCCGCGATTCGGCCCTGGCTTCGGAGTACGCGTGGGAGTTCCTGGAAGATGCCCGAAGCAAGGATCTACCGGCTATTGGCGACCAGCAGACCCTGGAAAAGATCCTCGAAAGAAGGAGAACGATGAAAAACGGATATGGATTGTTACCCCATTTATAAGAATCTGTTTACATGTTGCTCGATTCTTTATTGACTACGTCGACCGTTGGGGCCAGGCTGTTTTTCTGTTTCTGAAACAATTTACAGACCGTTCAAAGAGATCTATGATGGGACGATTTACGATTGAAAATATAGGATATCATACACTTGTAGAGACGCATATTTGCGTCTCCCTTATTTGGGTCTCCCTATGTCCATCTCCCTATGTCCATCTCTCTATGTCCATCTTCCTATTTGCCTCCGAAAAGAGGAAAATGGGACAACGCAGTCAAAAATCCTATAATAAACCCATTGTGAAAATTTTAAATAGGTTCTACATAAAAAAACAGTTACAAAATCTAATTTTAAAGCTATGTCAGACTTTTCAAGAAGGAAATTTCTCAAGACCAGTGCTGCGGCTCTGGCTGGAATTACCATTGCGCCCAGTACGATCCTGGGAAGAAGCCACGGGCATGTACCCCCCAGTGACAAACTGAATATCATCGGCGTGGGTGTCGGTGGACGCGGAGCACATGTGCTGCGGAGTATGAATACCCATAACATCATCGGGCTCTGCGATGTAGACTGGAAATACAGTGCCGGGGTATTCAATGAATATCCGAATGCAAAGAAGTACTACGACTACCGGAAGATGTTTGATGAACTGGGCCAGTCGGCCGATGGCGTGATGGTAGTCACTGCAGACCATACCCATGCCATTGTAGCGGCAGAGGCCATCACTATGGGTAAACATGTGTATGTGGAAAAACCATTGACGCATACTGTGTATGAGTCGCGCCTGCTCACTAAGCTGGCAGATAAACACAAAGTCGCTACACAGATGGGAAACCAGGGTGCTTCCGGAGAAGGAGTACGTAAGATCTGTGAATGGATATGGAACGGAGAGATCGGTGACATCACCAAGGTAGAGGCCTTTACCGACCGTCCGATATGGCCACAGGGACTCAACCGTCCGGAAAAGGCAGAGCGTGTACCCGGTACACTGAACTGGGATCTTTTCCTGGGGCCGGCCCCGTATCGGGAATACAACTCGATCTATACACCGTGGAACTGGCGTGGCTGGTGGGATTTCGGAACAGGGGCTTTGGGCGACATGGCCTGTCACATCCTGCATCCGGTGTTCAAAGGTCTGAAGCTGGGCTATCCGACCAAGGTACAGGCCAGTTCAACGTTGCTGCTGACCGACTCCGCACCCAACGCGCAAATGGTGAAATTTACCTTCCCCGCGCGCGAAAATATGCCAAAGGTAGCTATGCCGGAGGTAGAAGTGTACTGGTACGACGGAGGTATGAAGCCCATGCGTCCCGAAGGATTCCCGGCCAACAAAGACATGGACGATCAGGGCGGAGGAGTGATCTTCCACGGAACCAAAGATACCCTGGTATGCGGTTGTTACGGCGCCAATCCGTGGTTGCTCTCGGGCCGCACTCCCCAGGCACCGAAGGTACTGCGGGAAGTGAATACCTCCCACGAAATGGATTGGGTACGTGCCTGTCAGGAAAGTCCTTCCAGCCGTGTAGAGACCACCTCTCCGTTCAGTGAGGCCGGACCCTTCAATGAAATGGTGGTGATGGGAGTGCTGGCGGTGAGGCTACAGTCTCTCAACCAGGAACTCCATTGGGACGGACCCAATATGAGATTTACCAACATCGATCCCGATGCTACGATACGTACTGTGGTAAAAGACGGATTCACCCTGAAAGACGGACACCCTTCTTTCGATAAAAAGTGGACAGATCCGGTCAATGCCACGGCATACGCGCAGGAAATGATCAGACATACTTATCGGGATGGCTGGAAACTTCCGGATATGCCTTGATCGCGAACATGTAATGCAATTTATTCACATCATATCCTATAAAACAATGAAAAAAATCGTTTATACCCTGAGTTGGGTGTTGGCAGCAAGTCTGATGACTTCCTGCGGAGGTGGAACCAAAAAAGCAGATGATACTATGGCCGAAGGTAGTGTTCCTGAGTACAAGATCTTAGACAACCCCCAGGTAGACCTGTCGGAGTTTGACACAGATGCGGACGGATACCTTGTATTGTTCGACGGTAAAGAAATGAAAGGCTGGCGCGGATACGGAAAACAAGGGATCCCGTCGCGCTGGATCGTGGAAGACGGTACCATCAAGTTCAACGGATCGGGCGGAGGTGAAGCCCAGGATGGCGACGGAGGAGACCTCATCTTTGCGCATAAGTTCAGGAACTTCGAACTGGAACTGGAATACAAAGTATCCAAAGGGGGCAATTCCGGTATTTTCTATCTGGCACAGGAGGTAGAGGCCAAAGATCCCAAGACCGGTGAGATGCGGCTGGAGCCTATCTATATTTCTTCTCCGGAGGCTCAGTTGCTGGACAACGACAACCATCCCGATGCCAAATTGGGTAAAGACAACAACCGCCAGTCTATGTCGCTGTACGACATGATCCCTGCCAAACCCCAGAATGCCAAACCGTACGGCGAATGGAACACAGCTAAGGTGATGGTGTACAAAGGTACGGTGATCCATGGGCAGAACGGCGAAAATGTGGTGGAATATCACCTCTGGACCCCTCAGTGGACAGATATGTTGCAGGCAAGTAAGTTCAGTGAAGACAAATGGCCGCTGGCTTTCGAACTGCTGAATAACGTGGGCGGACCCAACCGGGAAGGCTACATCGGTTTGCAGGATCATGGAGACGATGTGTGGTTCCGCAACATCCGTGTCAAGATCATGGACTGACCTCCTGGCTGTTTTTATTCTGTATCCTCCGGAGGAAGTATCCCTTTTTCCGGAGGATATATATATAACCTGTGAACATATAAAAAAGAATGATGAAAAAGAAATGGATCGTTATGGCCCTGATCGCCTGTATGACGGGGCTTCCTGAGATGCTGTCGGCACAAAAGAAAGAAATTGCCATACAACTCTATTCCGTAAGGGACCTGATTGGCAGTTATGGCAGGCAAACCGGCACGGACTATACAACCGTTCTGAAACTACTGGCAGAGATGGGATATACAGGTGTGGAAGCTGCCAGTTATGGCGACGGGAAATTCTATGACCGTACGCCGGAGCAGTTCCGGAAAGATGTGGAAGAGGCGGGACTTCAGGTTCTCTCTTCCCACTGTACCAAACCGCTGACACCGGAAGAGCTGGCTTCCGGAGATTTTACCGAATCCCTGAAATGGTGGGACGAGTGCATTGCTGCCCATAAAGCCGCGGGCATGACTTATATTGTGACTCCGTGGCTCGATGTTCCGGCTACGGTGAAGGACCTGAAGACCTATTGCGACTACTACAACGAGGTTGGCAGAAGATGCCAGGTGCAGGGATTGAAATACGGCTATCACAACCACGCGCATGAATTCCGGAAAGTAGAAGACAGTGTGACGATGCTGGATTATATGATCGAAAATACGGATCCGGAGTATGTCTTTTTCGAAATGGATGTGTACTGGGTCATGTATGGCCAGCACAGTCCGGTAGACTATTTCAACAAATATCCGGGCCGGTTCACCGTATTGCATATCAAAGATCACCGTGAGATCGGGCAGAGCGGTATGGTGGGCTTCGATGCCATCTTTAAAAATGCCGATACCGCGGGAGTCAGACATATCGTTGTGGAAGTAGAAAGGTATAGCCACGGTGTAGAAGAAAGTATCCGTGAAAGTATCAATTATCTGCTGGACGCACCGTTTGTAAAAGCGAGTTACAACAACTGACGGATCATCTCCTGACGAAGACGGTTGTGTGTGGAGCCAGTCAGTAATTGTCTACTTTGTTTTCATACACAGGGTTTGATTGCCAGGGACGATGGAGCCTTGAAAATGAGCCGGTAGCGTCAGTCATTGGCTGATAGTCATTGGGTCAGGAGTGTGGCAAGGTAGATCTTACTTCGCAGGAATTGAACAGTGAGGTAGGAGGTATGGAGCAGGGTGTTCAGAAAATTCCGGAAAAACAATCCGTATCCTCCGTTTTCTGATAGATCGTATGGTTTTACGAATCTATTTATCAGTCTCTTCTCTTCTGGTAGATCCGTAACTTTCAGATAGAAAATCATGTCCGGTTTTTGTGTCGTATGTCATACCGTGTATCGTATGTTATACCATGATACTATGTATGGTATGTTGTATCGTATATCACGTATCATACGATGTATCTGTAGTGCTGTAAGCACGATCGATTCCAGCCCAGGGTAAGTGCGGTGCAGCCGTATCTGTAGTGCAGGCGAAACAAACGCTACCCTGGGGTGCGAACCGCATACGAAAGTGAGTGCCACAGGTACGATCGAAAGAAAAGAGCATAAAGAATTTTCGGTCCTACTTGCAGCACTCCTTTTTTTGTGTGGTTCGTACCCCAGGGTGGTAGTCGCTCCGGTACCCTGCGCTTCCTGTCCCTCCCGGCCTATTTTTTCATCACCCTCTTTTACCTCCCCTCACTCTGCAGATAGATCTCCAGCAACAAAGCCTCTTTATCGATCCGGCCATCTCTTCATATCCGGGTTGTTGCGTGCGGATCAGACTTAAAAACTCCGGTTTGTCCGCAAGCCGGTTGATGGCAGCGGAATGTCCCTCATAGATCAATTTCACTACGGCAACAAACATCTCCTTCCAGGAGCCTGCCCGCGCGGTGATCTCTTCAAAAGAGTACCCCTTCAGGGAATACCCCGTAAAGTCGAAATCCTCATCCAGGCTGTGTATATCCGCCGGTTTCTCTTCGGGTTGGAAAGATGTTTGCGGAAAAGGCCACATCTGCAAGGCCCGTTGGTTGAAAACCGCCTGTCTCTGTTGCAACTCCGTCAGCGTCCAGTGGTCGAAGCCCGCGATATACTGGTTGAGCCTGATCCCGCTTTCCCTGAACCCTTTTTCCGGCAGATCCCTTTTCTCTGTGAAGCTACGGTTGCTGTAAGAGCTATTGTAAGCCGTCAGTGTCAGATTCGCGATCCGGTGAAGCCACGTCTGGTGGATCTCTTCCGCGTCCTCTCCCAGTTCCCTTCTCCAGAAAGGAGTCAGCGTCTGCGGCATAATGTGTTCTACGGAATACATACCGTCCTTCATTTTTTCGATCACATTGGAGCTTTCCAGGTTATTCCCGGCTTCCAGCCTTTCAAACAGATATTCCCGGTTTTTGGGTAGTATCACTTCCCTGCAGGAAGCCACTGATGTGAATGTATGGCACGACCTCAAAGCGACACTCGACGAAGCCAGTGTGTATGAGTGGCACGAAGTGGAAACCTTTGCCGATCGCTATTTCAACGACGCGGATGCCCAGGAACTCAGCCCGCTGATCGACGTGGCTGCCGACCGTTTCAATCACGGCCTCGCCTGGGAAGAGGACGAGAAGGCCGACTTCAAGATCAAAGCCAGGCAATTTGTGAAGATATACCGCCAGATGGCGGCCCTGCTGCCTTTCGAAGTCGTGCGCTGGGAACAACTCTACTGGTTTCTCAGGTTTCTCATGCCCAAGTTGCGTGTAGAGACCCCGGGAGGCGAACTGGACGAGCTGCTCGACGCTTTCGACCTCTCTACCTACGGCCTGCAACGTGTGCGCCTCAACGCCTCCATCGGGCTGGAAGAAGAAGAGTCCGTGCTCCGTCCGCAAAACCCCAACCCACGCGGTGCGCACGGTGGTGAAGTCGAAGAAGACCCGCTGGATGTAATCGTGCGTACCTTCAACGAAAGCTGGTTCCACGGATGGGAAGCCACCCCCGAAGAGCAGAAGGTGACTCTGCACAGCTTTGCCGACCACATGCGCGTACATCCCGACTTTGAAAGCAAATACCTGGGCAATACCGACCCGCAGAAGCAGGAGGTCGCTTTCCGGAAGATATTTGATGATGTTGCCTCCAGGCAACGACGCGTGAAACTCGAATTTTACCGGATGCTCCAGCAGAAAGAGTTCTACTTCACTATGCTCGATACCATGAAACGGTTGCTGGACAAGGGAGCATAAGGAGAAGACTCTGTCAGGAAGTGAGTGGTTCGCTTGTCTGCGTTGCCCATTGTACATCGTTGTTCCGGGAACCGTTGCTCAGAAGTGCAGGGATGCCTGCCCGGAAAGCCCTGCGACGGATATGCTAAGCGTATAACGATGCCTGTTTTAAGCGTGTAGGGACGAAAAGACTGACCAGCCGCTGCCCCTAAACCGTGATAGACGTATTCTACCTGGACGAAACGGACGTTTTACCCGTTCGTCATATGAGCCGTAGACAACGTAATGCCATACAAGATGCAGCGTATCAGTGAAAAAAGGGTAGGGTAGCAGACCGTTTCCGTGGAATTCTATCTCTACCTGTCCGGACTGTTTGATTGCCGGATTCCGTTAAGATCGGTGGAACAGGGAGCAAAAAACGCCTGAATTCTTTGATATTCAGGCGTTTAAGTGATCCAGCTGGTAACCGAACCAGCCCCTATATTTCAGTATCTTACGTGTAAAATTTCTTCAAAGGGTCACGCGAAAGCCCCTAAAAAACGGGGTCGTATTTGACCAGAGTTGTCAACTCATCTTACTGCTACAAAGATAAAACAAAGTTTTGATATATGCAAGCCTTTGAGTATTAATTTTATACGGCAGGTGCAAGGTGCAAGTACTATATACATAGCTTGCACCTTGCACCTGCCGTATAACTTTTTGAGTTACTAAGAATTAATATTGTCCACATTCTGTCCGATATTGTCAATGCAAACAAGTACGATTTAGGAACGGAGTCCTTTAACTTTGCTGCATAAAATTGGAAACATGGAATTACAAGTCATTCAAAGCAAGATTTTCGAGGTCAGAGGAACTCGGGTAATGTTGGATTTTCACTTGGCAGAATTATATCAGGTGAAAACAAAAGTACTGAAACAAGCAGTAAAGAGAAACATAAATCGCTTTCCTTTGGACTTTATGTTTGAACTCAAAACAGAGGAATGGAGAGAACTGGTCACAAATTGTGACCAGTTCCCGGAATCTTTGAAACATAGTTCCGTTACCCCGATGGTATTCACCGAACAAGGCGTTGCGATGCTATCCTCCGTGTTAAGAAGCCCGATCGCTATTGAGATCAATATTTCTATCATGAGAGCTTTCGTACTTATGCGACAGATGGTTATTGGTTACGATGAACTATTAAGGCGTATTGAAGAACTGGAAGAAAGTACAGATACCCAATTTACCGAAATCTACCAAGCCCTTATCGAACTTGC
>JAJBTC010000005.1 GCA_020861095.1 Bacteroides sp. | reverse complement strand
CGTCGTCTGATACCAAACGCAGTAGCGAAGAAAGAAAAACAGACTTTATACAATCAATCGTAAATAGTAAATCGTCCAATCGTAAATCTCCTGGTGTCGCCTTTCTTTGCTTCGTTTCTTTGGCGGCCCAAAGAAATGAAGATCACATAGTATAAACATTTTAAAAACATAAAATCATGAAAGAGCCGAGATACCTTGTACCTGAAGATTATATGGCAGATCCTGCCGTACACGTATTCAACGGTAAGTTGTACATCTATCCTTCCCACGACTGGGAGAGTGGTATTCCCGAAAACGACAACGGGGATCATTTCAATATGAAAGACTATCATGTCTTCTCTATGGACGATATAGACGGTCCGGTCACCGATCACGGAGTGGTCCTTGACACCAAGGACATTCCCTGGGCCGGTCGTCAGCTCTGGGACAGTGACTGCGCGTACAAAGACGGGACGTATTACCTCTATTTCCCTTTGAAAGACAAAACCGATATTTTCCGCATCGGAGTAGCGGTCAGCCATCGTCCCGAAGGACCGTTTATCCCCCGGGAATTCCCTATCCGGGGAAGCTACAGCATAGACCCGGCAGTGTTTGACGATGGAGATGGCAATTTCTATATGTATTTCGGTGGCCTCTGGGGCGGCCAGTTGCAACGTTACAGAAACAACAAAGCCCAGGAATGCGGTGTGCTGCCTGCCGATGACGAACCGGCACTTTGTCCGAAGGTAGTCAGACTCACCGGAGATATGCTGGAGTTTGCCGAAGAACCCCGCGACCTGGTGGTCTTAGATGAAAACGGCCATCCTCTGCTGGCAGGTGACAACCAACGTCGTTTCTTCGAAGCCTCGTGGATGCACACATACAACGGGAAATACTATTTCTCTTATTCAACCGGAGACACGCATCGGATCTGTTACGCCACAGGCGACCATCCCTACGGGCCGTTTACCTATCAGGGAGTAATTCTGACCCCCGTGGTGGGGTGGACCACTCACCACGCGATCGTTGAGTTCAAAGGCAAGTGGTATCTTTTCCATCACGATTCTGTACCTTCGGGAGGCAAAACCTGGCTGCGTAGCCTGAAAGTCTGTGAACTGGAATACGACGAGGCAGGCCATATCCGTACCATAGAAGGAACTGCAGGGAAAGAATAATTTTTACTAAGCAAAAATTCCTGCTTTCTATGAGATACGACTCCGTTACCCTGTAGAGACGCACGGCGTGCGTCTCAGCATGCCGAATGGGAATGTCTACCGAATGAGATTGCATATCCCGTACGGGATGTTTTTTGATTGGACGTACATCGCGGAGACGCACGCCGTGCGTCTCTACAAGGTAACAGAGTATGATATATAAGAAACAGAGTATGATATATAATAGGTAATCAGCAACACTTACTTCTTTTACGGGTTACTATAAAAGTAACTTTTATAGGATAGTAACTCCTGTTGGGTAGGAATAATGTAATATCAATCGTAAATTTGCAGATCATAAATCAACTATAGATTCCATGAAACAAACCATATTTCTGTGGATAGGTATTCTGTTCTTCTGTGAGTTAGTAAGAGCCGAAGATAGCAGCCGGTTGTGGTTGCGGTACGATACCGGTGCGGATGCCCGGATTGTCTGCGAGCAGTCATCTCCGATACTGGATATCGCTGTCTCCGAACTGAAAAATGCCTGGCAGGGAGGAGGACAGGTGACTTTACAGATCCGACCTGCCAGTCCCTGGGATGAGTTAGGCGAGGAGGGATACACCTTGCGCTCTTCCGGACAAAACAGAGAAGTGACCATCACTTCCGCGGGAGAAAAAGGGCTGCTCTACGGTGCCTATCACTTGCTGCGTTTGCAGGAGAGTGGTGCGGATCTGTATGCCGATCAGGAATTTACGGAGAAGCCCGCCTATAATCTGCGCATCCTGAACCATTGGGACAATCTGGATGGTACCATCGAACGGGGATATGCCGGACACTCGCTCTGGCAGTGGGACGAACTGCCCGGTACACTTTCACCGCGATACCGGCAATATGCCCGTGCCAATGCTTCGGTCGGCATCAATGCTACGGTGCTGAACAACGTAAACGCCAATCCCCGGATCCTTTCTACGGATTACCTGCGAAAAGTACAGGCGTTGGCTGCGGTGTTCCGTCCGTACGGTATACAGGTATTCCTTTCGATCAACTTCTCCACACCTTCCGAACTGGGTGGGCTGGCTACTTCCGATCCGCTGGACCCGGCTGTCTGCCGCTGGTGGGAGACGAAGGTGAAAGAGATCTACGACCTGATCCCCGACTTCGGAGGCTTCCTGGTCAAAGCCAATTCCGAAGGGTTGCCGGGACCACACGATTTCGGTCGCACCCATGTCGACGGAGCCAATATGCTGGCCGCCGCGCTGAAACCCTACAACGGGATTGTGATGTGGCGCGCTTTTGTCTACGAACCGGGTGACGACGACCGGGCCAAACAGGCCTACCAGGAGTTTATGCCTTTCGACGGGCAGTTCCGCGACAATGTGATCATCCAGGTGAAGAACGGTCCGGTGGATTTCCAGCCGCGCGAACCCTTCAGTCCCCTTTTCGGAGCCATGCAGCAAACCCCTGTGATGCCCGAATTGCAGATCACCCAGGAGTACACCGGATTCAGCAATCACCTCTGTTTCTTGGCTCCCATGTGGAAAGAGGTATTAGAAAGTGATACCTGGCAGCAGGGCGAAGGTTCTACGGTGGCGCGGGTCACAGATGGCTCTGTCTATCCCCAGTCTCTTACTGCCATTGCGGGGGTGGCCAATACGGGTGATGATGTCAACTGGTGCGGACATCCGTTTGCGCAGGCCAACTGGTATGCTTTCGGCAGACTGGCCTGGGACCATACGCTTACCTCGCAACAGATCGCCGACGAATGGCTGGCACAGACCTTCTCGCTGTACAAGGCGGGAGAGACAGAAACAGACAATTCCCGTGCAGTTCTTTTGCACGCGCAGCTGACCCGGATGATGTTGGATTCCCACGAAGCTGTGGTGGATTACATGATGCCGCTCGGGTTGCACCATCTGTTCGCGTTCGGACATCATTACGGCCCGGAACCCTGGTGCGATCTGCCGGGTGCCCGTCCCGATTGGTTGCCCCGTTACTATCACCGTGCCGACAGAGAAGGCCTGGGTTTCGATCGCAGTGCCACAGGCAGCAACGCAGTAGCACAATATCATGCTCCGTTAAATGCCTTATACGGGAATATGGATTCCTGTCCGGACGAGCTGATCCTGTGGTTCCATCATATGCCCTGGGACTATGTACTGGGTACAGGCCGTACGCTCTGGGACGAACTCTGCTACTGGTACAACCGGGGAGTGGAGGAAGTACGCGGTTTTCAGAAAGTCTGGGACCAGGCAGAGCGGTATGTAGATGATAAACGCTTTCGTCAGGTGCAGCACCGTCTGAAAATACAGGCCCGTGACGCGGTCTGGTGGCGGGATGCCTGCCTGCTCTATTTCCGGACTTTCAGTCGGCTCCCTATTCCTTATGAACTGGAACGCCCGGTACACGAACTGAAAGATATGATGGAGTATCGGATCGATATTACCAATTTCGAGTGTCCTCCGTACGGATTTACGAAGTAAGCGTATGATAGAGGTATCGTAGAGTAAGGGATTTTTTTACCTTTGCAAAGACAAAAAGAGATTTACGATGTACCGAACCAACGGTCAGCAAAGGGATTTACGATGTACGATCGAGCATATCTATATCCTCATGTAAGCATCCACTTGTAGAGACGCATATTTGCGTCTCCATGATTTGCGTCTCCGTGATGTGTGTCTCCGTGATTTGCTTCCGATCCAATAGAATACGTCTTCGCGGTGTCCCATCTAATTATGGATCTGCTGTGCTATAGATAGGGTTATTCTGTTTCTGTAAAATAATGTATGGAATATATGTGTATGGAACCGGGATATAGGATGTATAGAGTTATATAAAATAGGAGAACATATACCTTGATAGATAGAAGAGATACATACAATGATGGAAGGGCAACGGGATGAGGATGTATATTATCGGGATGAGGATGTGTATTATAATGTCTACCTGTGTGTTGGACTTGTGCCGCGGAGACGCAAATCATGGAGACGCAAATAGGGAGACGCAAATATGCGTCTCTACAGGTGGAGGCTGACGTTAGGTATTTGTATGCTCGATCGTACCTATGTAAACAGCACAAGTCGGGCATACGAAAGAGTGAATAACAAATGAAGTGAAGCTGGTATGCTGACAGCTATTACATAAACAACTTACACATATCCATATATGGAGAAAACCTGGAGATGGTTCGGTAAGAACGATCAGATCACCTTATCCATGCTCAGACAGATCGGTGTGGAAGGTATAGTGACAGCTTTGCACGATGTACCCAACGGAGAAGTATGGAGCCGACAGCAGATCGCCGGCCTGAAAGCGTATATCGAACAGGCCGGCCTTCACTGGTCGGTAGTAGAAAGCCTGCCGGTGAGTGAAGAGATCAAATATGCCGGTCCGCGGCGGGATGTTCTGATCGAAAACTATAAAACCAGTCTGCGACATCTGGGAGAGGCAGGTATACGTACGGTGTGTTACAACTTCATGCCGGTGATCGACTGGATACGTACCGACCTGGAACATCCCTGGGCCGATGGTGGCTCTTCTCTTTACTTCGATCGTGTACGGTTTGCCTATTTCGACTGTCGCCTCCTGGAACGTCCGGGAGCGGAAGCAGACTATACACCGGAAGAGCTGGAACAGGTAGAGATACTCGATCGTACCCTTTCCCAGGCAGAGAAAGAGGCGCTGGTAGATGTGATCATAGTCAAGACTCAGGGGTTTGTCAACGGAAACATCAGTGAGGAAGATCGGCACCCGGTAGCGTTGTTCCGGAAACTGCTTGCCCACTATCGGGGCATCGACCGTCAGGGGCTGCGGGAAAACCTCCGGTATTTCCTGGAAGCTGTGATACCGGTCTGTAAGGAGTACGGCATTCATATGTGTATCCACCCCGATGATCCTCCCTGTCAGGTATTGGGACTTCCCCGCATTGTCACCTCACAGGAAGATATAGACTGGATCCTGCAGGCGGTAGACAGTCCATGCAACGGACTCACTTTCTGTGCCGGTTCGCTGAGTGCCGGACTACACAACGACGTACCTGCGCTGGCACGCCACTACGCTTCCCGCACTCACTTTGTACATTTGCGGAGTACGGAAGTATTTTCCAACGGAGATTTTATCGAGGCTTCTCACCTCGGTGGGCGCGGACATCTGGTAGAACTGGTCCGTATGTTCGAACAACAACGTCCCGACCTTCCCATGCGGGTAGATCATGGCCGGTTGATCTTAGACGATGTGGACAAGGGGTACAATCCGGGGTATTCTTTCCACGGTCGTATGCTGGCACTTGCACAGGTAGAAGGGATGATGGCCGTGATGCGTGACGAGAAGACAAAGAGGACAAAAGTATAGATTTACTGATCTCTTTACTTTATAGATGTCATAAAAACAGAGGTATCCAAATGTACGTCAGTACTTTTCCGATACCTCTGTTCCTAAATTACTTATCTGTGCATTTACTTCTCAAATATAGGATCCGGCTCAAAAAGACAATGATCTGAATAAACGCTATCAGGAAAATAATCCGGGTAACCGCATAGGCTCCCGCGGTATTTATAAAGGAAATGATAACGCATGCTACGGTAGTAGGTAAAAGTGAGATAAACATATACTTAGCTATTTTATCTGCCTTGTGACCTATAAAGAGAGAGGTACCTGGGTGATGCCAGAATATAATGATCCACGGCAGAGGTAAGATTGTATACATTACAATTTTACTCCATGTGTCATTGTGTGCTACCAGATAGAGTATCATAAACCCCATAATGGCTACTAAGATCCCTATAATAACTCTCGCTTTCATATTTCTTAACAAGCTTTTGAAGATAAGTAAGCACTGGATACAGTCGATACTACAACTCCTGCGACAGGACCTGCTATACAAGAGGCCAGAAATCCCGCACATGCTCCTACAGCTTCTGTTGCTAAATTGCAACCAAAATTACCTCTTGTTTGTGGTACATAATCCAACATTCCATATGTGAAACCTGTATCGATGGCTTCGATCGCATCAAAGATAAATAAATTTTTCTTGTTCATTTTTATTTATAGTATAAACTTTTTGTTTGAGAGATAAAATCTCATCTATAGTAGGGCTTTTTATAGAAATTAACTCTTCTAACAGGGTGTATTGATCCTTAGATAACTCATTTTTATAATGTTCCAGACTATTTTCGGAAATATTATTTCGGGTATTGTATGTCTGGAACACAGGTGTAATATCTATACCAGTCGCGTCATAGGCACATTGGATCAGGATTTCTTTTTCCTTCTCCGGATTGAGTTCGCCATTTTCGTAGGCAGATGTATACATCTCTGCTACAGAATTATATACGAATGTGGTTAATAAATGAGTTTCTTCGGGTAGATCTGAAGATTCAGATACCGAATGTGTGTAAAGGTCGTCTGCGGATGTACAATTATATAGGCAGAATATTGCACACAGACTTATTAATAAAATGATGATTTTGTTCATAAGATATTGAATTTTTGATTAATAAAGATGTTCTTTGTTGTTGTACAAATGAATGTCTTACTAAAATGCAACTATTGAGTCCCAACTCTATAAATTATTTGTACATGCCAAATGTAATAACCAACAGTCCGGTAATACAGGACTCCTTTGCGGTGTTTTGTTTTTTTAACATACTTCTCTGTGCTGCTTTCTTATATTTTAAATGCTTATCTAAATAGAAGAAAGCTGTATCAAAATAAAATGATACAGCTTTCTTCTTTAGCTTCTGAAGTGAGCCGAAATGATTCATTTATATAGTTTACATCAGTTCCAGTTCCACCTCTTTTTTTCTTTTTGTGGATTTGGCCGGAGAGACTTTGTCCGGAGTCTTGCTGATACTCTTATCACTCGATTGACCCATATTTTTGGTTACAGTTTTACCGGTCGTTTTTTTGGAAGATGATTTGGATTTGATCCCGATCAGTTCTTTACCCGGTTCCGTTGCCGGACCACTTGCAGCCATTGCCTTGCGGGTGGCTTTGCTTTTTGACCCGGTGGTACTGCGGGTAGAAGCAGCGGTTTGTTTCCGGGTAGTTGTACTTTTGGCTTTGGAAGCACGGGAAGTAGTGCTTTTCGCTTTCTCTGCGGAAGCCCCCTTGGTACGGGTGGTAGCTTTTACAGCAGCGGTTTTGGCCGGAGTCGCTTTGGCTTTGGTAGCTGTACGGGTTGCAGTCGCTTTCGTTGCGGCTTTGGCCTTTGTTGCTGTCTTTGCTTGAGGAGTCGCCTTGGTTCTGGAAGCAGAAGCTACTGTCTTTTTAGCGGTAGATCTGCCGCTTGCGGCCTGGGATGTTGCACTGCTTTTTGCTTTTGAAGTTGCCGGCTTGGTACCCGATATTTTCGCTTTGCTGGCTGTTGATCTGGCTGGGGTAGCTGTACTTCTGGAAGCAGTCTGAGCCTTTGATCCAGTGGCTTTTGTTTTTGATGCGGTAGCTTTTGCCCGGGTTGCGGCAGGTTTGGCCTTTGCTGTGGTACTGGCTTTCGACCTTGTGGTCGCAGCTTTCGTAGTTGCAGCTTTGGCTTTGCCGGCGGTTGTCTGCTCCTGTGTAGTCTTAGCTTTGGATGGAGTCGCCTTTGCGGCAGATCTGCTTCGGGAAGTACCTATGGTGGTTCTTGTCACAGGCATGGCACTGGCTGCTGCCGCGTATTTGGTAGCGGTTTTGGGTTTCAGTGCGGTAGTCTTACCTGCTTTCGCCTGGGTAGCCCGGGTAGTTGTTTTCGCTTTGGCTGCACTGGTTTTATTTGCAGTTTTGGATGCGGTACGGCCTTTGGAAGCAGTAGCAGCAGACTGGCTTGCCGTAGCTTTTGCCTTGGGCGTAGTTTTTGCCTGGGCTGTAGCTGGTGTAGTAGTAGCTTTCCTGCGGATCGTAGCCTTTGGTGTAGCAGCGGTGGCAGCTTTAGAGGTGGTAGTACGGGTTGCTTGGGTGGTTGCTTCTTTCGCGGTATTGCGTGTAGAAGCTTTACCGGTACTTTTTGTGGTACCGGTTTTGGAAGCAGCAGTTGCTTTTGTAGATTTCTTCATGGGAGTTATAGTTTTTGTTTCTTTATGGGTAGCCTTTGCCTGCGTACGGGTAGTACGGACAGGTGTGGCTGTTGATTTCTCTTGGATAGCGGATGGTGTTTTTTCTGCGGAGCCACGCTTACCTGTGCTGCGTACCTGAGTGGCATCTGCTTTTCGGGTAGTGGCAGCGGTGGCTTTTCGGGAAGTTCTCTTTACGGATGGGTTCTCCATTTCTTTTTTCAGATCTGACAAGTCTTCCTGCATGTGTCCCCAATGAGAAGGTTCCTGCGATTTTTCATCGTACTCATGCTGGAGTCTGTTGGCTTTTCTCTCCGCCTCTTCTGTGGCAGATTGTGCATCTCCCTGTGAATACAGATCATGATCCCGAAGTTCCTCTATGGTTTCCTGGATCCGTTTGGTCACATCATCCATTGTTTGTAAAGTTTAAGTTAAGACTTTAAGAAATAATTATCCACTAATACAATTTAGCAGAAAAAAGGTTGCGGAAAAAATAATAATTATAGAAAAGGTTAGACTATATTAGGA
>JAJBTC010000040.1 GCA_020861095.1 Bacteroides sp. | reverse complement strand
GTGCCTTTAGCCTAACCTCTTGTAACGACGACAAAGTATCGCCTATTTCCTTAAAGGGTTATGAAGGAACTGATCTTAGTTTGTATTATCCGGATTCGGAATCTCACAGTTATGAGCTCACTGGTGGGGAGGGAGCTTATGAAGCAAGTAGTTCGGATACCAACGTGGTAACAGCCGGGATAGATTCTAAAGGAAATCTGGCTATGAAAGCAATAGCACCTGGTAAAGCGGACGTGACTGTAACCGACGAAGCCGAAAATAAATTGGTTCTGAAAGTAGTTGTTGCGCATCCTACGCTGGATCTGGTAGTAGAAAAACTGGATGTTACCATCAAAGGAGAAGAACTCACAGACGACGAGAAGAAAGAGATCGGGAAAGAAGCGTTAAACACGATTCTCGTACAGGCAGAGGGTGGATATAAATTCACTTATACCAACGAAGCGCGTACGGAAGGAGTGGTAAATGTCTATGCGGAAAAATTCGGCGACAAAGCTGTAAGTGGTGAGTTCCGGATCGTACCTGTGACAGCGGAAGAAGAAACGGAAGCAACCCAACGTCAGGTTTATGAACTGACTCTGGATAAGAGTGTGAGAACACTGATCCTGGAAACAACTACAGCTACCCGTGCCCATATGACTGAGAAAAAAGTCAGCAGAGTATTGCTGGAAGATGTGACAGCGGATTTCGAGGAAGAGTATGAAGGTGTGGAAGAAGTCTATACCGTGCAGACGATAGCTTCTGATGACAAGTAAATAAAGGATCATTTCCGCATATCCCTTTCAGGGAGTATGTGTGAGCCAGGACCGGACAGCGACCCGATAAGGAGTTACTGTCCGGTTTTTCTATGTGCTTCATGGGTGGCGGAAGCAAACTGCCTGTCGGGATGTTGAACCTGCTCCGGAGCAAGAAAACAGATAGAAAATAAAATATTTCGGGTGTCCCGATGCAGTAAATAAAGGTACCATACATTTATACTATTATACACTACATATCTTTTGCTTTATGAAGCATGTGCATTGGACCGGAATCTGTTTTGTTTGTTTATGGGGCGTGTTTCTGACCGCCTGCGACGATGATAAATGGCCTGCCATAAGACTGGCGGATCAGGAAGATACCACATTGAATCTGTGGTATCCCTACGAAAAGGATACCTATAGCTATTCTCTGACGGGAGGAGACGGGACTTATACTGCTTTTTCCTATGCTCCGGATGTGGTAGGTGCCCGCATCGTTTCCGGTAAGATCGAACTTAACATACAGGGTCTGGGATATACGGAGGTAGTGATAAGGGACAATTCCGGCAACTCTCTTTCCTTAGATGTACATGTAGACCATTATACACAGCGGATGCTTGTGGGCCGTTGTCAGGTATCTATCACCGGAGATCCGGAGGAATCCGAAAGGGAGGCTATCGAACAAACAGCTCTTTCCACCATTCCTGCGGAGGAAGGCGGAGGATATAAGTTTGTTTTTACGGACAAAGAGTCTACGAAAGGCCATGTGTATATCTATCCGGTGAAATTCGGAGAAGATGCTGTGGAGGGTGATTTCGTAACCAGGCACCTGGCGGACGGAGAAGAGGGTACGGAATACGGGACTTATTTTTATGATCTGACGATCGATGGTAAGAAGAGGACTTTCGTATGGACTACCTGGAATTTCAGTGGCACCAGGAATTCGGAAGTGTTGCCTGTGGTGCTGCTGGAAGATGTGACAGAACAGTTTATCGCGGATTATCCGGATGCAGGCGCGGTGTATACTTTACAGAAATTGGAATTGCTCACCTTCTGAGGATCTGTTTCTATCCTGCGAAAGAAGGACGATAGATATACGTGTGATTACCTAAATGACATAGCATATGAAATATGATCTTTTTTCTTTAGTCGTACTTTTGCTGAGGCGTAATGGCTGATGGGTGAGAAGATCTCTCCGCGGCTGATGGGTGAGAGATCGTAGAATCCGGTCAGATAGTAAGGCTAAGGAGGTACCGGGCAGGTTACCTCACAACATGAAACTATATAGTGAGCCGTATGCTCACATGCCCTATTTCTTTAAGTTTGCAGACAGGCGGGTGGTAAGTGACAACAGGTCCTTATTGCCCGTTTTTTCATCGGGACAGAGGCGGATATGAATTTCGCCGTTCAGAGAGTTAAATTCGTTATAAGATGATTTTTCCTTTCACCGCTCTACTTTTTTATGTAATTTTGCGGACAGAAACCAATTTGTTGATTTCATGTTTACCGACCTCTTAAATTCATCGTATTTCGCGCTCTTTCTGATTGTAGCCCTCGGCTTTATTCTGGGGCGCATTCGTTTCAAAGGACTTTCATTGGATGTTTCCGCTGTCATATTTATCGCTTTGCTGTTTGGACATTTCGGGGTGACGATCCCTAAAGAACTGGGCAACTTCGGGCTGGTACTTTTTATCTTTACGATCGGCATACAGGCTGGTCCGGGATTTTTTGATTCCTTCCGCAGCAAAGGGAAGACTCTGATAGCCATCACCTTGCTGATCGTGGGTTCTGCCTGCCTCACAGGTGTCGGACTGAAGTATGCCTTCGATCTCGATACCCCCAGTGTGGTAGGATTGATAGCCGGAGCTCTTACCAGTACCCCGGGGCTGGCGGTAGCTATAGACAGTACCCATTCGCCTTTAGCCTCCATTGCCTATGGGATTGCTTATCCGTTCGGGGTGATCGGGGTAATCCTGTTTGTTAAGTTGCTACCCAGGATCTTACGGGTAGATCTGGAAAAAGAAGCGCGTCGTCTGGAACAGGAACGCCGGGGGCAGTATCCTTCTTTAGAGACAGCCCTTTTCCGGATCACCAATCCGAATGTATACGGAAAGACATTGGTACAACTCAACGCGCGCGCCATGACCGGAGCGGTGATCTCCCGGCTGAAGCATGGGGAGAAATTACTGATACCTACCGCGCAGACGGTCCTGCATGAAGACGATGTGATAAAGGCTGTAGGAAGTGAAGATTCGATGAAGCAGCTGGCGGTATTAGTAGGTGAACAGATCGAGGGCGACCTGCCGCTGGAAGTATCGCAGGAGATCGAATCCATTTTGCTGACCAAGAAAGACATGATCAACCGCAGTCTGGGCAATCTGAACCTGCAACGGAATTTCGGCTGTACAGTGACCCGGGTGCGACGCAGCGGTATAGACCTTGCACCCAATCCGGAGCTGCAACTGAAGTTTGGAGACAAACTCACTGTGGTAGGGGAGAAAGAGGGCTTGCAGGGAGTAGCGCGGTTGTTGGGCAACAATGCCAAACAACTCTCCGATACCGATTTTTTTCCCATTGCTATGGGGATTGTGCTGGGAGTACTGTTTGGACAGATCCATATCTCTTTCAGCGATAGTTTCTCTTTCTCTCCGGGGCTTACCGGAGGTATTCTGATGACGGCTCTGGTGCTGAGCGCGATCGGGAAGACGGGGCCCATCCTGTGGTCCATGTCGGGTTCTTCCAATCAGCTGTTGCGTCAGTTGGGTTTGCTGCTCTTCCTGGCGGAAGTGGGAACTTCGGCAGGAGCCAACCTGGTAGAGACCTTCCGGGATAGTGGATGGCTGCTTTTTGGAGTAGGTGCCATCATTACGCTGGTACCGATGGTAGTAGCTGTACTGGTTGGCTATTTTGCCTGCAAGATCAGCTTGCTCGATCTGCTGGGTACGATCACAGGAGGAATGACAAGTACGCCCGGACTTGCCGCGGCCGACTCCATGACCGATAGCGATATACCCAGTGTTGCGTATGCGACGGTCTATCCGATAGCGATGGTCTTTCTGATCCTCTTTATCCAGTTTATGGCCCGTCTTATTCTCTGAGCGGTGTAGAAAACACCTGTGGTGGTCTGGTGTGGGAATGTAACAGACAATGGTTTCCGATCAGGAAGTTTTCTGATAAACCCCTATAAATAGGGATTGTCTAAGTAAAAGATAATTTTTATCTTTGTGGAAAATTGATCAGACAGTGAGTCGGACTTTGCGTCATATCATACAGATATTCCTGCCCTTGCTCTTTGCCGGCTATGTGACAGGTATTTCTCTCTTCACCCATACACACGTGGTGAACGGGGTGACGATCCGACATTCTCACCCGTTTGACCGGGGAACGGAACACAGTCACAGTTCGGCCGAATTTCAGTTGCTTCACCTGCTTTCGCAGGTGTTGACGGATACGGCTGGTTTTCTGTCAGGTCTGCTCCCGTTTTTTATCCCTGCCGTCACCTGTGTGGTATTGGCTGCTCCCTGCGCCGGTACTTTCGGACGCTTCCGGGGAATCCTTTCTTTACGTGCACCACCTTTCTGATTTACCATTTACAAATTTACGAGTTTTCCTTCGTCATGACCCTTATCGGATCATGAACGCCAGGGAACGTTGAAAAGACAAATGTGCTGACACCTGGAAACATTCACGTGTAGAGACGTACGGCGTGCGTCTCCGCGGTGTAGTTCCATCCTAAGGGCATGTATCCGGACGATCTGTGTACCGGAATCCTATGGCATCCGGACGGTGTATGTCCAACGTATACCTGTATTACCCATATATGTATCTGATGAATTATTTTCCATCAGGCAGAGGAGGGAACACAGGTGTATGGAAACGGTATACCTATAAATCCGGATTGTATCGTGTATGGAAACATATACCCGGATGAAAGGTAAGTTATTGCATGCACATACGTGTGCCGGATCTGTACCACAGAGACCTATCTATACAGAACGTACATCTCTCAGACGCACATCGTGCGTCTCGTATGTTTGCATCTAACATGTAATGTATAGGGATTTACAAAATGTAATTTCAATCGTACATCGTCAATCGTTAAATCGTAAATCTCTTTGCGTCTTTACAGGTGGATGATGACATTCAGGTAGGTACAGGACATTTTGGTATTTGCATCACATCAGGGTATTTGTCTTTCCAATCGTACATTATAGATACATCCATTTCTTTCTGATTTTTTCTATATTAAGAATATACACAAATGAAAAAATACATTTCCATTTTGTTTTTGCTTTGCTTCTTCGCAGGCAATCTTTCTGCTCAGTTCTCACAGGCTCCGTTGCAAAGATCGGATGCCAATATCATAGGGCATGTGTTGGACAAACATACAGGTGAACACCTTCCTTATATAACCATTGCTCTGAGAGGGACTACCATTGGTACGGTGACCGATGCTACGGGGCACTATTTCCTGAAGAACCTGCCCGAAGGAGAATTTGTAATGGAAGTCTCTTCCATTGGCTACAAGACTGTGCAACGCCCGGTGACCCTGAAGAAAGGGACTACCCTGGAAGAGGATTTTGAGATCGAAGAAGATGCCATCGCGCTGGATGGGGTAGTGGTGTCGGCCAACCGGAACGAGACTACCCGGCGTATGGCTCCCACGTTGGTAAATGTGATAGATATGAAACTATTCGAGTCGACCAACTCAGCCACGCTGTCACAAGGACTCAACTTCCAGCCGGGAGTGCGGGTAGAGACCAATTGCCAGAACTGCGGTTTCCAGCAGGTGCGTATCAACGGGTTGGACGGGCCCTATACACAGATCCTGATCGACTCGCGTCCTATCTTCAGCGCGCTGGCAGGCGTATATGGTCTGGAACAGATCCCGGCCAATATGATCGAACGGGTAGAGGTGATGCGTGGAGGAGGATCGGCCCTGTTTGGCTCATCGGCCATTGCCGGAACCATCAATATCATCACGAAAGAGCCGTTGCGCAATTCGGGAGAACTGGCCCATACACTCACCTCGATAGGGACAAGCGGAGTGTTTGACAACAACACTTCGCTCAATGCTTCGCTGGTAACAGACGATCACAAAGCCGGATTGTATATCTTCGGGCAGAACAGACACCGCTCGGCCTACGATGCCGATGGAGACGGATTCAGCGAACTGCCTAAACTCAAAAACCAGACTGTGGGTATGCGTTCGTATTTGAAGACAAGTACCTACTCGAAGCTGACTTTCGAGTATCACCACATGCAGGAGTTTCGCCGGGGAGGAGATAAACTCAATCTGCCTCCTCATGAAGCGGATATTGCCGAACAGCTCGAACACTCTATTGACGGAGGTGGATTGAAGTTCGACTATTTCTCACCCAATGAAAAACACCGGATGAGTATATTTACCTCGGCTCAATATACAGATCGCGACAGTTATTACGGTCCGGGCGAAGAGCCGCTCAATGCGTATGGTAAGACTACCGATATGACTTTCCTGGCTGGTACACAGTATATCCGGAGCTTTGACCGTGCTTTCTTTATGCCGGCCGATCTGACGGTAGGTATCGAGTACAACCGGGACAACCTGGAAGATAATATGTGGGGGTACGAGCGTTACCTGCACCAGATCATTAACATCGGAAGCGCATTTGTACAGAACGAATGGAAGAACGAACGGTGGGGTATACTGGTTGGCGGACGTTTCGACAAGCATAACCTGATGGATCATCTGATTTTCAGTCCGCGTGCCAACCTGCGTTTCAACCCGACACCGGATGTAAATCTGCGTATGAGTTATGCTTCCGGCTTTCGTGCTCCCCAGGCGTTTGACGAAGATCTGCATGTGGAGAACGTGGGCGGTAATGTGGCGATGATCGAACGTGATCCGAACCTGAAAGAGGAAAAATCGCACAGTCTCAGTGTCTCGGCCGATATGTATCGGCGGGTAGGAGCCTGGCAGTTCAACCTTTTGATCGAAGGATTCTATACACGACTGAAAGACGTGTTCGTTCTGGAAGATACGGATACCTATCGGGACGGAGTATTGATCCGCGAACGTCGCAACGGTTCCGGTGCCAGGGTGATGGGACTGACCCTCGAAGGAAAAGCAGCCTGGCTCACGCAGGTGCAGATACAGGCCGGAGCTACCCTGCAACGCAGCCGGTACGATGAGGCCGAAACATGGAGCCAGGCGGCACCGGCAGAAAAGAAAATCATGCGTACTCCCGATCTGTACGGATACTTCACGGCTACATATACTCCTGTAAAGCCGCTGTCTGTAGCACTTTCGGGTACATATACCGGAAAAATGCTGGTGTCTCACTTTGCCGGATATATAGATCAGGATGTAGCAGTGAATACTCCCGATTTCTGGGACATAGGGATGAAGGTGGCTTATGACTTCAATGTATACCGTTCGACCGTATTGCAACTCAACGCGGGTATACAGAATATCTTCAATGCCTATCAGAAGGACTTTGACAAAGGTGCGGACCGGGATTCCGGCTATATCTACGGTCCGGCGATGCCACGCAGTTACTATGCCGGGATCAGGATCAGTTATTAAACCGGTTGACGGGGTTGTCTGACAATAGATTTTGCTTTTTAGAATCTAACCTTTTCAATCTCTTTACATGAATGAGGGTACTTAAAAGTGCTGGAGGGGCAACCGATTTCAGTCCAGGAGAAGGAGGACGAAACACAGTGTAGTCCGATGCCACCCTGGGCTGCGAACCGCAAACGAAATGGAGGGCCGTAGGTATGACCGAAAGAAAAGGGTGCCCCGGGAATTTCGGTCGTACCTTCAGTACGCTCTGGGGTGCGTATCTTGTAACCCCAGGATGGCACCCCGCTCCGTTTCTCTACGCTTCACTGACCTTGGGTTAGAATGGCTCGTCCCTTCAGGACTTTGAAGCACCCTCATTTTTCTGTTTGGATACAACCTCATCTATTGAAAATCGTTTATACTCCCTCTTTTCTCCTACCGGGTGGATAGAGGGATTTTTTATATTCCCTTGTTCCCTGAACAGGCAGGATCATTTGTTGTCTCCCCTGGATCTCCGTTTTCTTGCCATACTACTGTGGTTTCAGAAAATATCTTACTTTTACTTGCTTTTTCTGTAACTATTATCCTTCCGGAGTGGACAAAGAACCGTCTTTAAGGCCGTGTCCTAAATAAGAATTCTTAACCAAACAGGATGCCCGATTCATTAATTATTCTTACAGGGGTTTGCTGATAACTCTCTATAGCCACCGGTGTGTTAAAAAAACAATTATTATAATGATAATTCTTAGTCGGGGAACAATGACATTTTTTTTGTTGTTGTATAAGAACACTTACGGGTGTACGATCCGGGCGAAATACTTGCGGATCCTTGGCGTAGAGAATACCGGTGGACTTGTTACCATCGGACAACTTTTCGTGAAAGATGTTGACAGAAGAGTTTCTGCGACCCTTGTATATCTCCTGTGCCAGGCACCTGAAAGTGAACACGGAACGGTGGGCAATGTATGACTAACTAATCCGGTGAAAACAGTAACCAAATAAAAAATGAAGTGATTCAGATGAAAAAAAGAGTTCTATTTCTACTGGCGCTACTGATCAGTGGTACATGGGCGATGTATGGACAGAAAGCAGCGATCAAGAGCAATCTGATTGCTGACTTTACCACAACATTCAATCTGGCAACAGAGTTCGGACTCGGTTCCAAAACGACTCTGGACTTGTATGCCAACTACAATCCCTGGACGTTTGATAACGGGAAAAAGTTTAAGCATTTCTTATTCCAGCCGGAGGTGCGTCACTGGTTCTGTGATAAGTTCAACGGGCATTTTGTCGGACTTCACGGGCATGTGGGTGTGTTTAATGTCGGTGGTGTGAAAATGCCGTTCGGCATGTGGAACAAGCTGCGGGACAATCGGTATGAAGGAAATTTCTATGGAGGGGGTGTCTCCTACGGATACCAATGGATACTGGGTAAACATTGGAACCTGGAAGCCAATATCGGTGTGGGATATGCCTATATCAGATACGATCAGTACGAGTGTGGTAACTGCGGCGAACGGATAGCCAAAGGACGCAGTTACAACTATTTTGGCCCGACAAAGGCCGCCATCAGTCTCATGTATGTATTCTAATAAACAGCCGGAACAATGAAAAAGAATCTGTTATTTGTATGTGTCTGTCTGTGTGCCCTGGGGATGTACGGACAAACTGCTCCGGAAGGTATCCGGGCTACGGATCTGACCTTTCAGAAGGGGGCCGACGGACTGCTCCATATAAATATGAACCTGCAACTGGCCCGCGGACTGGATCTCAGATCCAATCAGTATGTGACCCTGACTCCCGTGATACGGGGAGAAGGTCAGGAACGGATGCTTCCCGATGTATATGTATATGGCCGCAAGCGCGAGATCGTTTCCGAACGCAACGATCTGTTGCCACTGGATGCTTACCGCATCATGCGTCGCAATCGTCATTCGGAACAGAATATCCCTTATCAGACTTCCCTTACGTATGAGCCCTGGATGAGAGATGCGCAACTTTATCTGGAAGAGGATTGGTGCGGATGCGACAATCGGCAGGAGGCGAATTACGAATTGCTGCTTGCAGGTATTCCTGCTTTTATCGACGAGTCATACATACCTCGTACACAGGGAGCCTATCAGGTGCCCGAACAGGAAATAGTAAAGAATCGTTTCAAAGAAAGCAGTGCGTACATCGATTTTCCGGTAAACCGTACGGAACTGCATCCTGATTTCCGCAACAATCCTGCCGAGCTGGCACGCATACGCGCTTCGATAGAGGACTCGGATATGCAGGAAGTGTCGCGCATTACCATACACGGATATGCTTCGCCCGAAGGCGGATATGCCAACAATGCCCGTCTGGCACAGGGACGCGCAGAGACGTTGCGCAAATACATCATGGATAGGTACAACTATCCGATGTCGCATTTCGAGGTAACTTCCACCCCGGAAGACTGGGCCGGGTTCCGGAAGCAACTGGTAGATTCTGACCTGGCCGAAAAAGACCGCATACTGGCCATTGTAGACAATCAGGCGGAGCCCGATGCCAAAGAACAACAATTGAAACAGTTTGGTGCTACCTATACGACCATCATCCGGGATTGGTTCCCGGCCTTGCGTCGGTCGGACTACCGCATCAACTATATCGCTGCTCCATTCACAGCCGAAGAGGCGCGTCGGGTGGCAGTAGATCGTCCGCAGAACCTGAGTTTGCATGAGTTTTACGAAGCCTCCCAACTTGCCGGAAGAGGTACGGACGAATATAATTATCTGACCGAGACAGCCGTGCGTATGTTTCCGGAGGATCCGGTAGCCAATCTCAACGCGGCTTCTATGGAACTCGAACGGGGAAATGTAGCAGCAGCTAAACGATATATGCAGAAAGTACCTTCCGATACGCCTCAGGCATTGAATAACCTGGGAAGTATAGCCCTGCTCGAAGGGAATTACGACCAGGCAGAAGATTATCTGCAACGGGCCCGTGCGGCAGGTGTAAGAGAAGCTGAACATAACATCAATGAACTGAACCGGAAAAGAGGAACCGGGGTAGTGACAGTATATTAAGAGAGGAAAAGATTTGCGATGTACGGATGTACGAAGTACCATTGGATTTACATCATGTGGCTACAACAAAGGCAGGACAGTTATTCCTTGTAGAGCGGTACATCGGGAAATCTCTGATCGGATTCTCTGAGGTATTACATACGGAATCGGCAGGGAGATCGATCGGAAACAAAAAGAGTAAAAAAGAGAGTTACTATGTACCGCTTTGCGATAAATGGGAGATACCTTGTAATGGAATGGAATTCGTAGACCGTTGGTTCGTAGATCAGTAGATTGTAAATCCTTTTATCCAGTGTATAAAATGAAAAGATTCGTATGAAGAAAAGAGTTGTGTATATGATCGCTCTGTGTTGCCTGGCATTGTCAACAGCCTGTTCGGTGAAAGAGGGATTCATAGATAAGGATTGTCCGGACCCCGATCCGGGGCCTGGTGTAGATCCTGATCCCGGAACAGACCGGGAGAGCTTACAGATTGTTTTTGATTGGAGTGAAGCCACTCAGGTGAATCCGGACGAACTGATCCATATTGTGATCGCTTCTTCCGGCGAAGAGGAGACCCGTTTGGAATCCGGGCCGGACGGAACCACTGCGGAATTGCAGAGCGGTACGTACCAGGTGACCGGATACGAGAATGCGGATAACGTGACCGTGGCTAATGAAGTGGTGACGGTGGCTACCCGGGAAGATGGTACGGCCGCCGAACCCGGAGCCTTTACGGGAGGTACCATAGAGGCACAAGTGCGGGCAGATGTAGACGATCAGATCATTGAGATACCTATGCGCTGGCAGACCCGGCAACTGATCATCCGTGTCCGGTTTGAAGGAGAGGGTGTGCCCGAGCTGGTATCCACGGACGGAAATCTCGAAGGAGTGACTTTTTCCAGGCCCATCAACGAGGGCTTTGCACCCCTGGATGGTGAACCCAGGCATGCGGCACTCACCAGCGGTACCATAACTTATGAGTTTGCGGCAGATGCCGACGGATGGTATCAGGGCATGCGCACCTTGCTGGGTATAGATGGGGATGGTACCCAGCTGTTGCACATGATGCTTCATTTTTCAGATGGATTTACGAAAGAGTTTACACACGACGCAACACAAGATATGTACGAGTTTCATACGTACAATGTACATGAACCCTGGGTCATTGTTTTTGTCCTGAATCTGGGAACAGGTTTTGAGATTATAATGACAGACTGGAATTCAGGCCCGAGTTCAGTGATCATTGCCGAATAAAGAAGAAAAGAAGAATAAGAAATAAGTAACGATTAAGTGATTAATCGAGTAAGATAGATTATAACCCTAACCAGATAGTTATGAAAATGAGAAAGTTCTTTTACATAGGTGCAGCCCTGTGGGCGTTTGGGCTGGCCGGATGTAACAACGACAACGCCAGCGTACCGGAACCCACGGTGGATCCGGAGTCTCCGGAAGATAAAGTAGCCATTAATCTCTCGGCTTCCCTGATCTATACCCGTGTGGTAGATGACCACTGGGACGCGCAGGATGAGATCGGGATCAGTATGTTCCAACCCGATAGCCGGGAAGTAGCCGAAGGGAGTTTCAACCGGGAATATATCACTTCTACGACGTACGGTAATTTCCAACCGGTCAACAGTGCCACTACGATCTACTTTCCCCAGGACGGTAGCCACGTGTCTTTCAAAGCCTATTACCCTTATATGTCCAGTCTGGGAACCGATATGGAGTATCCGGTATCGGTAGCCAGTCAGACCAACCTTCCTTCCATTGACCTGATGACTTCGGAAATGGAAGCTGAAACGTATTCACGTGCTACTCCCAATGTGGTATTGACTTTTCATCACCGGCTTTCTAAATTGGTATTCCATATTGAATTTGAAGAGGATTTCTTCACCTTAGATGGAGGTACGCTCGTGATGCAGGGGATGAAGACGCAGGGTAGTTACGATTTGTATGAAGATGTACTCTCTGTAGATGACACGAGTGTGGCCGATGTGCAGGTGCCCCTGACCGCGGGCGATAATATGCTGACGGGAAAGGCGATCGTACTGCCGCGTGATGCGGATTCAGGGATCTCTTTCCGGATCACCACTGCGGCAGGAGAAACCTTTACCGCGCAGATGGATGATGATCTGGATCTGCTGAGCGGATACAGATATACGTTCACTATTATCCTGCGCAAGACCGGTCTCTTCATCATTAAAACAACCATAGAAGACTGGACCGAAGGAGAAACTTCCGAACTGGAAGCCAGTTGATCCGGTAAGTGACCGGAAACCAGTAGCCGGGTAGAAAAGCGTTTTTGCCCGGATCATATAAAAAGAGTGCGTATACAGGCGCACCTACCAGTGTATAAAAAAGAAGGATTCAGGAAGTAAGGATTTCTATCGGAGATCAGTTGCAGCCCCGTCCGGCTCTGTATGGAGCGGGACAGTCGGGAACCATCTGAAAAGATGTGCGGCCGACGGGTGTACTTTTCGAAGCAGCTAAGATCCCGGATGAACCACGGAACAGGGTAACCACCTTTCCGTGTGGTACTTACTGACCCAAAAACAGAGGATGACCTATGAAAGTAAGAATTAACCCGTTTATCCCTATGGCTGCATTTGTGCTGGCCATATTCTCCTGTACCGACAGCGATACCTATCGATCTTCCTCGGGAGACAGGACGGCAATCAGTGTGTCGGCAGGATTTACTGATCAGACCCGTGCTTCCGACAGCAGTTGGGATGCACAGGATGCGATCGGGATCACTATGGTGCAACCCGGTACTTCCACAGTCGTGGAAGGATATAGCAACAGACCCTATGTGACCAGCAACGGACAAGGAGATTTTACTCCCGCAACGGACGTTGCAACCATCTATTTCCCACAGGATGGCAGCCAGGTAGGCTTCCAGGCCTATTACCCCTATTTATCTGCGTTGGGTTCGGACAGGATCTATCCGGTGAACGTATCCAACCAGAACGCGTTGGCCCAGATAGACCTGATGACAGCCGATCATCTGACCGGTACTTCGAAGGAAGATCCGGATGTAGAATTCCGTTTCTATCACCGGCTTTCCAAACTGATCTTTAACCTGACTGCCGAAGACGGTATCTCTCTCGATAACAGTGTACTCACCATCAAAGGGATGTATACGGAAGCGACCTATGACCTGAAGGTAGATGACAGGAACCAGACTGCGCTCACTGTGAACCAGTCTTCACAGGCAGATGTGACCATTCCGTTACGTACCAGCAACGGAGTGCGTACCGGAACGGGTATCCTCCTGCCTCGCACTGCCGGTACGGGAGTGACCTTCGAGATCACTACCCCTGATGGCGGACAATATACGGCCATTATGGACGAGAGCCTGGCATTGGAGAGAGGATATAAATATACCTTCAATATCAATCTGAAACGTACGCCTGTTACAGTAAGTGCTACGATAGAAGACTGGATCGAGGGAACCACCATCTATGAAGATGTTCTGAACGTGAGTGTACCTGCCGGCGACAGTTACGGTGTATCGGCAGGAGATACCCTGAATGTCTATCTCAAAGACGGAAGCAATTATACATTGCTGGAGAAATTCGGTTACCAGGCCGATGGCAAATGGTATCCGCGCTCACCGGTATATTGGGAAGACATTGCCGACAATCCGGCTACCCTGCGGGCTACACTGACTCCGGCCGAAGGGCTGAACGATACACAGTTGCCCGATATCCTGATCTCGGAAGATATTTCCGTGGCACGGAATACAGGAGCGAATTTCGATCTGTATCATGCTACCTCCAAAGTGATTGTGCGGCTCACCTCTTCCACTTTCGATGCGGATGATCTGAACAATGCCACCGTTGTATTGCCCAACTACCTGACCGGTGCTTATGAAGAGAACGGAGAACTGGTGCTGGGTAGTGACCGGGTAAATGTGACGGTAGATCGTACCGATCCGCAGAACGGGATCGCCCTGATACAACCCCAGACGATCGGAGCAGGCGAAACAGTGGCGCGTGTGACCATCAACGGACGCACCTACAATGCTACGGCAAGCAACGCGGTAGAATTCATGGCAGGGGTAGCTACCTTACTGACACTGAATATTGAAATGGCGGAGATGACCGTCAGTGCCCGCGTGGTAGACTGGGATGAAAATGAACTGGATCTGGATGCCATCACCATCGGTGTAGCTACTTCCGGAGCGGAAGGTGTGCTGGATGGTGAGGAACTGAATGTGTACACAGGTGATGCCGATGCACGTACGCTGATGAATACATATATTTATAATGCGGCAAACGATACGTTTGGCGCGGTAACACCTACCTACTGGGAAAGTCTGGCCGACCCGACCACTTTCTATGCCTCTATCACCCGGCATGCTGCTTACAACAGTACACAACTGCCGGATTATCTGGTGGCGCAACCTACTACGGTAGCAGCCAGCAACGGGATCACGTTTACACTATCCCATGCGGCAGCACAGGTGGTGGTGCGGCTGAGATCATCAGACGGTACTTTCAGCACCGCTGAACTGAATGCCGCTACACTCACCCTGCCTGATTATCTGACAGGTGGCACAATGGACAATGGCCTTTTTGTACCGGGCAATACACAGTCTACTGTGGAGTTTGCTAAAAATGTAGGTACGGGCAACAACAGTACCATTGCGCTGATCCAGCCACAGACCATTGCGGCAGGAGATGAACTGGTACGGATCGTGGCAGGTGCTACCCATCCGCGTACCTACAATGTACGATATAACCAGGCAGTAGAGTTTCAGGCAAGTGTCACTACCTATCTGGATATTGATATGAAGAAATCGGCTGTAACCCTCAGTGCTCAGGTGCTGGATTGGGAAGATGGACAGACGATCGGCTTTGTGCTCCAGGCGATCACGGTAGGCGGAACGCTGGAAGGTACGGACGACTTTTTCCAGGATAAATCGATCCGTATTTACAAACTGGGTGCTTCTCCGGAAACATCAGATTATGCCTACACCCTGGAAAACGGAGTGTATGCCTGGTCACAGGGAACTATCTACTGGGACGACCAGGACCCGGCCACCATGAATCTGGGCGCGGCGTATACGCTGGGGCTGCAAGGACTGCCGCAAAGTATCGCGGCCAATGTGACTACCTTCCCGTGGACAGTTCCTGTGGATCAGAGCGGAGGATACGAAGCATATGACCTGTTGCTCAGCCATCTGTATCTGAGTACGCCAACGGTTGCCAATTTTGTATTTACCCATGTGCTGAGTAAGGTGAGGGTAGAACTGGTAGCCGGTACCGGATTTGATGATACGGAACTTACAGGTGCTACCGTACGTCTGAACAATATGTATCTTTCGGGCACGGCCGATCTGAGTGCGGCACAGGTAACCTATACCGGTGCGAAGAGCGCGACGATCACGCCCTATACGGAGACTGCGGGTAAGGTGTATTCAGCTCTGGTGATGCCACAAGTCTTGTCGGCTACCGACCCGATTGTCACGGTGACGCTGCCCGGTTATCCGGGAGAGACCTTTACCGGTGTATTGTCCGCGGGACTGACGTTGCAGGCCGGCAAAGAACACGTGATCCGGGTAACCCTGAATAAGACCGGTATTTCCCTGTATGCTACCGTAGAAGACTGGAGTACAGGTGATTCGGGAAATGTGATTATTGATTGACAGATGGATAGTGCGGAAGCAGGCAGAGGAACAGGTGAGTAAGAATTCCGCGCTTTTATATAAGTTGCCTGATGTGCTTTCGGAGCACATCGGGCCACTCTAAAAGAAAGATGAGATATGAAAAATAAATATTGGATGGCACTGGGAGTCACTCTTGCAGTTCTGACCGGATGTAACGACCATGACGAAGGGAGGGGCGCGGATATCGACCGGCAGATCCTGTCGTTGTCGGCAGGCATAGAGTCGGGAACCGTGGGGACCCGTGCCGGTAGTACAAATTTTCCCAACGACGGGGTGATCGCCGTGACTGCCGCTTACTATGCGGGATCGGGAAATGCTACAGACTGGACTTCGTACAGCGACATACAGAATGCCCGCGCGGAGACCGATCAGGATCTGAGCAGCGGAGCTACCTATACCTTCGCCTGGGATACTCCCCGTTACTGGCCTTTCGACGGCAGTGAATTAGTCTTTATAGCCTACAGCCCGCAGGCAGTTGCGGGGTCGGGAGTAGAACGGATAGATGCTACGAACCTGCGTCTGACCCTCAGGGAAGATATGCCGGATGTGATGTATGCTTCTGTCAATGCCACTGCGGCCGACCATCCGTATTCCAAAGCGGATCAGGATATAAACTACAGTACGGTGAATCTGGGAGAATTCCGTCACGCACTCAGCCAGGTGTCTGTCCGTGTAACGGCCGACGCTTCCATGAATCCGGACGTAGAACTCGTGGGGGTGCAATTGAAAACCACCCGACCTTTTGCTACGCTCGATCTGCTGGGAGGAGATACCGGGCTCACTGTATTATCCGATCGGCAGGATTTTGTATGGGATCTGCTTTCCGGTGCTTCGTACGCGTTCTATACGGCCGACTATACCGGGCTGGCCATGTTCTATCCCGGAACGGAAGCGGATACCAGCCTGCTCATTACCCTGAGGGACGGTCCGCTTACGGCGACCTGGGAATTTGGTGTGGATGAATTCCTGATCGGTACCACAACGGATGCTGTAACTTTCCGCCGGGCCCAGCGTGCCGAACTGGTCGTTACCGTACTTGGTGTGGATGTGATTCACCCCAACGATGCAGTGACGCTACAGGGGATACTGGCCGACTGGGTCGACCGGGGAGACTACCGGATCGTTATTAACTAACAGACGAAGAGAGTAACCTGTCGGAGAAGAGAAGGATGAAAAGAAGAAAGACAATCTTCGCGGGAACTCAACGTTAAAATAAACTATTCTGATTATGAAAAGGATAAAACAGATCATGGGCTGGTGCTCCGGACTTTGTATCGGTCTGTTGGCTTGTACGGACGACCGGACAGAAAACCCGGATGTGACCGGCAATGTGGCTATTGAACTTTCGGGACTGGCGACCGATGCGGCTGTGGCGACACGCGCGCCGGGACAGGCCGAATCGAACTTGTACCTGAAAGCGGTAGTCGATACGACGGGGACCACCTATATCGAAGAGACACGTATCACCTGTCCGCAGGGACTTACGGATACGGCCCCACGGGATATGCAGTTTGAATCGGGGACGCATTACTACCCGCTGAACAGGTACGCACTCCGGTTTTTTGCTTACAGCGGAACGGCCAATGGAGATTATATGTCACTGACGGCAGGGAATACTGCCGAACAGGATGCTTTGCTGAGCAACTTCGGAGAGCGGGCCGACGGAACTTTTTCCCAGGAAGGAGAGGGAACGCTGGGAAGTTCGGACAATCCGGCCGCTGTATTGAATTTCCGGCACGTGATGACGCAATTGAATGTAGAAGTAGAGATAGATGATGAGGAAGAACCGGGTACGGTGACTCAGGTACCGAAAACAGTGAGGTTCCGGATGGCTGATATTCCCAGCACCGGGAAATATTCCATTTACTCCGAAGCTCCTGACCCGGCCGATGATTCCGCAGCCGACAGAGCCACCGACACCAATGGCACCTATACGGTGCAGCTGGGAACTAATTATCTGATACCTAATGGAGCGGATCTGACGGGCAAGCAACTTACTTACCTCGAAGTAGATGACTTTATAGCTACCGCACCGGATCTGGCGGGATACAAAGTAGAGCTCAGTCCGGGCAATACGGTAAGCACCAGCATGGCACTGCTTCCCGGATATGCCTATACACTGACTTTCCTGATACGCAGGCTCAAGGTGGAAGGGATCACCCTGCGTAAGATCGACTGGATAGCGAAAGACATCGATCAGGAAGGGGTAACCTATGTACCGAAGTACCTCGATCTGGATCTGGGAGACTATACCAATGCCGGAGCAGATACCATTACCAAAGCGGTTTTGTTTACGACCGGTATGCTGCAATACGTCGGCCGTCCGGAAGACGGTGGCGGAGACTATGCCCGGATGCAGTATGTGACTATGCCCGATGCCTACGATGTAGACAGCATCCAGCTATATACCCGGAACGGATTGCTCATTGCTACTTCCGTGCAGACCTCTGTGTACGATGGCAATACCCTGACCTTGCCGCTTTCGGCAGCCGGTATGCTTCCGGTAGACAACAGTCAGCCTTATAACGCCACCACCAATCCGTACGCGGTCACCAATGCGCATCAGTTTATCAATATTGCCAAAGCTCCCGGCGACTCTTACAGGCAGGTGATCAATATAGACATGGATGCCTTAGTCACAGAAGAAGATAAAATGGTGTCTGCTCTCAGTGAGTTTACCGGACATTACGACGGACAGGATTACTGGGTGTCCAATGTGCGTATAGCGGGTCCGGGACTGATCCGTACCAATAAAGGTATATTGGAAAACATGCGGCTGGAATCGGGAGAAATTGATGCCTCCGGCGAAACTGTCGCGGTAGGCTCTCTCTGTGGCACCAATGAAGGTACCCTGCTGGCTTGCATCAACGAAGCCCGGATCGTGAACGCCACCGGAACCGTAGGCGGGGTCTGCGGAGTGAATGCTTCAGCAGGCCTGATCGTGGCGTGTGTGAACATGGGAGAAATACCCCAGGGAAGCACGGTAGGAGGGATCTGCGGAGACAACCGCAATACAGCGGCCAATGCCCTTGTCTCCTGTTTCAGTACGGGAATGCTCAACCGCAGCGCAACCCATCTGGGAGGTATCTGCGGCACGGTGTCTGCAAGTAGCAATACAGTATTGAATACCTGTTTCTGGTTGGTAGGAACAGCTGGCAGGGGTATCGGTACAGCTGAAGTCGCGGTAGGAAATAATACGGTAGGCATGACGGACGTCTCCGATGTCAGTCCCGAGCGATTGAGAAACGAAGTCAGTGCGACCGAAGATCCCCTTACCGACGGGATCGTGGCCTTGCTGAACCATGCGCTGTCTTTGTCGCCGGTAACAGAGGCTACTGACTATAAGTTTGTGCTGGATCAGATCCTGACAGCCAGCGTGTGGCCCCTACCGCTGAAACAGTAATAATCCCCTAAACCTGGAAACAATGAAAAAGATTTCTGAATACAGTATATATATCTGTTTCCTTCTCTCCGTAGTGGTATTTTCCTGTACGGACGATAAGGTAACAGGAGGAGCCGCTCCTTCGGAAGACGGAGCGCCCCTGATCCTTTCGGTCGGGTTTGAGTCCTATGCCTCTACCCGCCTGGCCGAGTTGCCCGATCCGGACGCCATGAACGATACGGATATCAATGGTACCACCTACGAGATGAACCACGTAGGTCTCTATCTGTATTATACCGACGATTATAAAGCCAGTAATGGTGTCGGTGACCTGAGCAAACCTTATGTCCGTAACATGGAATGTAAGATCGTAGACAACCGGCTGGTACCCGTGGATACGCTGCAAAGCGAATACATCTATATCTATGACGAGATGACGGTAGTGGCTTTTTATCCCTATAATCCGGAGATGAGCGATCCTGAGAATTATTTCAACGTAAAGGCCGATGAAGAGAATTATCCGATCACCAGCCGTGACTATGCGGAGCAGTATTACATTCCCTATCGGGCGGAGCTGGAAACCAATCCTACCATTGCCTACGCGGCACAGTTGTGGTTCTATCCCAAACAGACGGTCAAATTTGAGATCGTGCTCGTGAGCGATGATCCGTCGTTGCTGCCGGAAGAGGCGGATGTGAAGATCGTTCCCAATATGGACCCGGTAGATAATGATGCCATGCTTGTGGGTGGCAGGCGTGAGAAGTGGGTAGATCATGTGAATACCCTGAATCCGGTGCCCGTGTCAAGCGGCTCATATGTAAAGCAATATGTAGCCTATGTGTGGAAAAACGATACGTTCGATAACGAACTCAAACGCGGTGAACTCCTGCTGGAGAGTGACCTGATCACTCTGTTTGCTTCGGATGATGTGGAACTTCAGGAACAGTATGTATACCGCTACGGATACAACCTGACCAATGGAGAGATCTTTATACCGACCTCTTCCTACCTGATCCATGATGCTACGAGCCTGCAGGGACTGGCGGGAGTAGACAACAACAGTTATCAGGTATGTGACATCGATGTATCTTCCATCTCCAGCTGGCAGCCCTTGTCACTGCTCAACGCTACGTTCGACGGAGGAGGCCATAAAGTCGAAGGCCTTACCGTCAATGGCAGCCATTCATCTGCCGGACTTTTCGGGCAGATCAAAGGCAACTCCGCTATACGTAATGTAAATCTGATAGAACCTCAGATCACCATCAACTCTACCGCCGACTCCTGTAGTGTGGGAGGTCTTTGCGGTACGGTGAACGGGAGGATGACCGAAGCAGAGAAAGAGAGTCTGCTCGGAAGTCTGCCCGAAGGTTTGTCGGAAGTGGTGAGACAGGAATTAATCAAAGAACTCTTGCTGGATATTGTCAACAGTACGTCGCGCGTGATAGCCAGCCGGGTAGAAGATCCGGTGATCACTGTGAACGGTAAAAGTCCGCGTGTGGGTACCATCTGCGGTAGCAACGGTGACAAAGACCAGGAAGACAATTACTACGCTACCATCTCCGATACCTATTCGCTGGGAGGAGTGCTCCGGGTGAATGAAGCCGACCCCACGCTCAATGAAGGAGCATACGTCGGCGGATTCTGCGGACTCAACAACGGAAAGATCATCCGGGGATACGTCACCATTGACGATATGAATACTCCGTATGTCACTATCAATGCTTCCGGAGAGACGGTAACGGATGATCTCTCTACCGGGTTTACCCATACGGGAAATCTGTTCACCGGAGGTGAGATCGCAGTCACCGATAGTTATTCCGTATTACCGGACAGTACTTCCGGAGTGCAGCAGTTGCCTGCTTCCTGGCCCTCCTGGTCTACCTATACAGGCATCTGGCCGGTGAATACGTCCGGATGGACCGATAGTAATACCTTCTGGTACGATCTGGGTATACAAGGAACAGAGAATTATCCGATCCTGCAATGGGAAAGGAGATAACCCAACTAAATAGATAGAGCCATGAAATATAACTCAATATATATCGTTGTGTTCCTGTGGATGGTCACAGGACTGGCCGGTTGTACGGACGACGATGGAAAAACCGTGAACAACGGAGAAGAGACCGGAAGTGGTGAGCTCACCTTTATGCCGTATGTGGAAGAAAGTAATCTGCTCACCCGCGACCTGGGGAATACGTTCTTTACCCAGGGGTACGAGATCGATGTGACGTTGAAATCCAATGCCATCAGCAGTACTTCACAGACATTTGTGTATGAGTATGGAGCGGATGGTATTTTCCGGGGAAAGCCTTCGGGGTATTTCTTCCCGCTGGACAATACCTACATCGATGAACTTACGGCCATCTGGCCCCGGGAAGCGATCAGGCAACAGGGACTGGTCACCGATCAGCGCGAACTCGATGCCTATCGGCTTTCCGACCAGTTGATCGCTGTAGCTTCTACGGTAGGCATCATGCCTACCGACGCGCCTGTTCCGTTGACATTTGTCAGGGAAAATACCCTGCTGGAATTTCAGCTGGCCGGACAGAACGTGGCCGGACTGGCCATTCAGTCCCTGATCTTGGAGCTGGAACTGGACGGAAACACTCCGACAGCCTTCTGGGCCTATTGTGGGAATGAGAATGGACATGCCCAGCTGATCTTACCGGCCGGTACCTCTATCACTGTTACGGATGGGTATATGATCGGACGCATCCACGGTTCGGACGGAGCCGACTATACCATTGTCATGGAAGCCACCGATGTGACGCTGCTGGCAGGTACCAAATATGTAATGACACTTACACCCAGAGGCTATGACCTGCTGGGAAGTGTAGGCATCGGAGGTTGGATACAGGAAATAGAAAGCGGTATCGCCATTCCGTTTGTGCAGCCGGTACCCAATACCGACGGAGATTATCTGGTGCAGACAGCCGCGCAGCTGATCACCATGTCCTACCTGATCCGTCATTATACCGACGGCACCACCATTCAATGGCCCGCTATGCGGTATATTCTTTCGGAAGATCTGGATCTGACCGATGAAGAAGCACAACAGTATATTCCCATTCCTGCTTCCCTGTTTACAGGAGAAGTGATACAGGATGGAGATCAGGTCACTTCCATTCTATATGGAGACGGACAGGTATTGGAATTGTTTGATGAGAACCAGTAACAGAAAGTGTCCGGAAAGTATATCGGTTCTGAAAAAAGGAATCAGCGATATACGTTCCGATAGCTTTTTCAGGTCATAAGCCGCCGGTCGTACCGGGGCAGCGGAAGAGATCCGGATCGCCTCAACAGGACGGACAAACCCCTGCCTGGCAGACAGACGGATGGCCTGTACAAATAAAATAATAGAGATATGAAAAAATATAGTATAGCAGCCTTTGCTTTTCTGCTTCTGGGCATGGGGCCTGTTCAGAGAGTGAACAGGCAGTTTCTCCCCAGGATGCACAGGAGAATGTACGTGTGGATGGAATTACAGCCCGTCTTTATGGGAGGGATGCCTCTGCCACTACCCGGGCGGATGGTGATAACTATGTAGTAAACAAAAATGCAGACCCTACTTCTCCCGATATGCCTTTCGGACGTGAGAACTGGTTGCTGGATGTGCAGATCTACGATGGCAATGATCCCTATCAGTACGGGAGTGCGACGTTGCATTATGTGGCAGCCGATTACCGCTGGGAGACACTGGTCAGTGATTCGATCTTCTTTCCCAATTACCTGACCCAACAGGTCGCCTGCCGGCTGTACGATCCGGGTTTTACAGAGATCGTAAAGGATCAGAGAGACGCTTCGGGAGATATCCTGTTTGCACAGGATGTCCTGATCCAGAACGGAGACAGCACCGTAAGGGTAGTACCTTCGCATGCACCTGTCATCTATGTCAAGCACGCGCACAGTATGTTTGACTTCCGGCTGATGAATGTGGATGAGACCCGTATCAGCAGTGTATCGCTGGAAGTAGACGGAGATGTGTATTATCCGTATGATACCCAACAGACTGTTCCTGAATATCTGGTGATCGTACCGGTAGGTTCTTCGGATCCGCTGATCAGGGTAGTTACTACAGACGGAGCACAATACGAACAAACGGTAGAGATGGAAGGGACCACGGAGGTCAATATCTGCTACTGTTTTACCCTGCACGGGCTGGAATTGACGCTTTCACCTATTACTGTGGTCGATTGGGTCACCGGAGAAGCATTGTACGCGCAATACACAGCCGTCACGGCTTATCCTACTTTCTACGGTCCGGCAGGAGTAACCTGTACACTCTTCTTTGACAATGATCTTTCGCAGGAGATCACTTTCAATGACCGGGGAGAAGCTACTGTGAAACCCGTAGGACGTACGATTATCCGGCTGGAAGTAAACGGAAAAGTAAATGTGCTGGACCCTCCGGTCGTACTGACCAATATGATCATTGACCTCACAGAGGAGATTGATGCCGCGGTCTGACGGAGAGTGTACCTGCCATCGTAAAATTCATATACCATTGCGGTACCTTGCATATACCGTTGCGACACTTTGTAGAGACGCACGGCGTGCGTCTCCGCATACCGAATGGGAAGGCATCATACCATGTGGGATGCTTTTTTGTAGGGCCTGCACCGCAGAGACGCATGCCGGTCATCTCTACAGGGAATCCTTTTCTCTGTGGAGGAAGGAATAGAAACTCATGTTGTGGATAGGTTTATAAAGAGTATTTCTACTTGTTGATATACAGGAAGATGACTGCGAAGATACAGGAGGAGAAGTCTTTGCATACATATACTTGGGTGATCCCACGCCGTGGGATCACTCGTCCTACGCCGTGGGACTATTTCTCCCACGGCGTGAAACGTATTGTCCCCTGTCGTGGGACCACGAAGATTCCATGGATGAAACAACCAACCATCAGGGAGAGAACACGCACATACAGTAGAGTCTACACTGGATAAAAGTTGAACAGGGAAATTGAGTATGGAAGAAGGCAGCGATGTTGTCACAACAAAAGAACAAAAAGCCAGTGTCTCAGGAGCCGTATCCAAAGCCTGAATAAACTTTGGGATACGGTTCATTTGAAACTAAAACCTGCTACACCCTATAAATAGGTAGAACGGATTGTTCACGTGATAAGTGGGTTTTTGAGGTCAGGATAGTTAAAATACCTAATTCTTGTTATTGCGTTCCCGCGGAATATTGGCTTTCTTTGTACCTTTATCCTATATATGAGGTATACAATGAATACATTACAAAAATATCAGGCCGAAGACAAACTGTTTGACATCATCAGCGACGATTATTCTTTGTTGCAGGTGATGAGTCGCTTCGGTATTTCCTTAGGGTTCGGAGACAAGACCGTGCGTGAAGTCTGTGAATCCAACGGAGTAGATTGCCGTACATTTCTGGTGGTTGCCAATTTCATGACCGAAGGTTTCTCCCGGCTCAAGGATCCGGAAAAAGACCTCTCTATCCCCGCTCTGGTAGGCTATCTGCGACAGTCCCATATCTATTTTCTGGAGTTCAGCCTGCCGGCTATCCGGCGTAAACTCATCGAAGCCATTGATTGCTCCGGGAATGAAGTGGCTATCCTCATCATTAAGTTTTACGACGAATACATGCGTGAAGTCAGGCGACACATGGAATGCGAAGAGAAGACCGTATTTAAATATGTGGATGCGCTGATACGCGATCAGGGAATAGGCAACTATAAGATCAGTACCTACTCCAGGCATCACGATCTGGTAGGAGAGAAACTGAGTGAACTGAAAAATATCATCATCCGGTATTGTCCGGCACAGCTCAACAGTAACCTGCTCAATGCCGTGTTGTTCGATATCTACGCCTGTGAAGAGGAACTCAATGTCCATTGCAAGGTAGAAGACTATCTGCTTGTTCCGTCGATATTGAAACTGGAAAGGAGGGTACGCAGTCATGACGAACAGTGAACTCATACGGATCGGTATCGCTGAATCCTCGGTCATCATACGGAGTGGGATCGCACTTGTCCTGAAGCGACTACCCAATCTGAAAATACAACCGGTGGAACTGTTCTCTCCCGAATCTCTGGAAGATTGTATGCGTACGCAGCCTCCCCACATCCTGTTGGTGAATCCGGCATTCGGGGATTATTTCGATATTGCGCGGTTTCGTAACGAAGCGGCTGGCAGGGGGATCAAAATAGTGGCCTTGCTGAGTTCCTTTATAGATGCCTCTCTGGTGGCCCGGTATGATCAGAGCCTTTCTATTTACGATGATCTGGAAACCATCTCACAGAAAATAAAAGAATTGCAACAGGCAGAGGAGACAGAAGAAGAGGAATCTCAGGAATCCCTGAGCCAGAGAGAGAAAGAGATCGTGATCTGTGTAGTCAAAGGAATGACAAATAAAGAGATAGCGGAGCACCTGTATTTATCCATTCATACCGTGATCACTCACCGGCGCAACATCAGTAAAAAACTACAGATACACAGTGCTGCCGGACTCACCATCTATGCTATAGTCAACAAGCTGGTAGAACTGAATGATATCAAGGATTTATGAGTCTAAAACAATGTTATAAAACATAAAAAGCATATACAGGTAAAAAGAAAAACTCTATTTTTGTATCAGCAATTGGGAAATTGTTACGATAAACAGTAAGTTTTGTAAGCAATAGGTATAGTATAAAAAGATTTTTCATAGGTTAGTTAATTGGGTAAAAAATAGGTAAGAAGTTTGGATAGGTAAGAAGTTTGCAGGTAAAAAAGATTTCGTTTTTAGGAAAACATGTATGTAAAAAAAGAAAAGCCTTACAAGGCTTTTCTTCGAGTGGCGAGTGGATCCTTTATAAAAAGGATATACTCGTTTTTTATTTATATATGATAGAAATAAACAGGATATGACTGTTTGTTTTATTTCAGGTAGTAACTCTTTATTTTGTTCAGTTCCTCATCCAGTTCATATACCTGAGGTATTCCGGTAGGGATCTCTACTCCGACAATCTCTTCATCATTCAACCGGTCTAAGTACTTGACAAGTGCGCGCAGACTGTTGCCATGTGCTACTACCAATACGGTCTTGTTGTCCAGCAACGCGGGTGCCAGATAATCCTGCCAGAAGGGAAGTACACGCTGAATGGTCAGTTCCAGAGATTCTCCGCGTGGGATTACATTCCGGTCCAGCATTTTATATCTGTCTTCGTTCCAGGCCGCGCGTTCATCTCCCTCTTCGAGCAGGGGAGGGACTACGTCGAAACTGCGTCGCCAGATGTGTACCTGTTCGTCTCCGTATTTCTCCGCGGTCTCTGCTTTGTTGAGACCCTGCAAAGCACCATAGTGTCGTTCATTGAGCCGCCAGTGATGGAATTCGGGAACCCACACCCGTTCTGCCTCTTCCTGCAGTAAGTGCTGGGTCTGGATGGCACGTGTGAGTACCGAAGAGAATACAAGATCGTAGAGCAGTCCTGCCTCTCTGATCCGTTTTCCGGCCTGCCGGGCTTCTTCTTTGCCTTTCTCACTCAGCTTCACATCTGCCCAGCCCGTAAAACGATTCTGGCTGTTCCACTCACTCTCTCCATGCCTTACCAATATTAATTTACTCATAACTGTTGGTTTTAGATATTCATTGAATCAATAACGCACAGGGGTAAAGAAAGTTTGAACAACTGTCCGGGAAATAGAGGCTCCTTCTTTCCTGCCTGTGAAATGGTTTTTGGGGCATCCGGAAAGAAACTCTCACAGATCAGAAAGGAGCTTTCCGGGAAGGCTCCCGAGAGAACTTCCGGGTATATAAAGACACAAAAGGTACCTTCTCAGGCACCTTCTATATTTCATTTTACTTAAATGTGGCTACGTAATAAAATTATGACTAACTAATTAAATTCTGATAGTGCAAAGATAGCGGGTCTTTACCTGCTACGCAATCACTCATTTAAGGTATATTTTCCGGAGGGTTCTCCCTATTTGTGGGTAGAAAGGAGTGGATCCGGTTTTTTCCATTCCTTACTTTGCGGATCGTACTGGCGGATCACCCGGGCCGGTGTACCCGCGCAGACGGAGTAGGGAGGGATGGACCTGTTCACTATACTTCCGGTGGCCACAATGCAATGTCTGCCTATGGTCACTCCTGCCAGGACCACGGAATTGGCTCCGATCCATACATCGTCTTCAATAACGATCGGTTCGGTAGAGACTCCCTGTTCATCGATGCGTTTCTCTACATCTGCGTAATTATGATTGAGTCCGGATACCGTAATGTTCTGAGCCAGGTTGACATGATTGCCGATCGTTACCGGACCGATCAATGTATTTCCCAACCCGATCCGGGTATGACTGCCAATGATGAGATCTCCCACACCGTTGTTGAGACAACAGAAATCTTCTATCACAGAATATTCTCCCAGCACAAAGCGGTTGAAAGGAGGAAGATCCTTACGCACACTGCGGTAGATAACCGATTTCCTGCCCCGTTTCAGGTAGAGAAAGTCAAACATACGGATCCACCAGTTGGGACGTGTCTTTACCGGATGCATAATGAATCGGTGGATGGCCCGTTTCATACCGGGATTCTTCTTGATCTTTTCTTTCAATGATTGCAGGCTCATAATCGGATATTTTAGAAAGATATATAGTATTTCCGCCGGAAAAGGACTTTCCTGTCTCAGGCAGATGGTTTGCTGAAAAAGGAAAGAAACCATCCCGGTATATAGAACAGGGTACGCTTCATGGCTTTGTTGAAGGGCTTGTCTACAAGATAATCGGGAGTAGCCAGGGCAAGGGCAAAAAGTAACAGAACAAGCAGTACCCACCATTTCAAAGAAAGTGTCCATTGCAGCCATGTGGTCAGCAGAGCCATGAAAGTAATCAGATGGATCAACCAGACCGGTGGCAGAATGGCCCACTGCATACATCTGTCTATCAGATCAGGGTTGAGTCCCAATATCCCTTCCGGAAGGCGCTTCAGTGCATTGAAAAAGCTTTTGTACTGTTTTCCGAAAGACCGTCGCTGCCTGTGATAGAAGGCCGAAGTGCTGATCTCTTCTTCATATCGCAGTTGTATATGGTCCTGGAAATGGATATACTGTCTGTCGGATGCCAGGTACAACTCCAATTGCTGACAGGTGAAATCCTCAGGTAATTCGTCCAGATTTTCTTCCAGCCAGTCACACTCCAATACAAAACCACTCTCCTCCAGAGAGGCCGATAAGCCGCATCTGTTGTGTCCTCTGCCGGAGATGGAACGCCTGATCTCTTCACCAACAGCATTCCAGAGAACAGGATAAGTACTTCTGTCCGTATATATACGGTGAAGCTGTAGAACAGAAGGGCTTTCGTTGTAGGCGGTGTTGATCTGTGCAAGCAGATCATGGGATACTGTAGCCGGGGCATCCAGGAACAATAACAGGTCGTATGTTTTCTTTGGCAAAGAGGCCAGAGCGGAGTGTATCACTTTTCCGTCGGATGCACCTTCTTCCATCGGTAGAATGATTGCCTGCTGAGACAAGACAGGAGGGAGTTGTCTGGCAGGTATGGAAGTAGCGATCAGCAACTTGAACAGTTCGTGCGGATAGGTTTGCCGGTGATACATATCCAGTAGCCGATCCCAGTCGGTTGCCGGAGACACAGTTCGTATCACTACCACCATGCGGTATGGTTTTTCTGCTGCTGTTTCCTCTTCCTCCTGTTTACGGAAACACCCCAAAAGAGCAAACAATAATAGGTAACCTGTAGAGGCAGCCAGGCAAAGGAACCCTATCCATTCGGCCGTATGGAGTACAGCATATTCCATTACACATTCTCTTTTTGTACGAAGGCAGTGACAGTTTTCAGGATAATTTTGATATCCAGCCAGAAGGAGAAAGTCTTTGCGTATTTGATATCTAATTGCTTACGCTCTTCCGCCGACATCTTTCCGGAGTCTCCTCTTTTTTCTACCTGCCACAGACCTGTGAGTCCGGCGGGAGCCATGAACCGGTCTATGTATTCGTCACTGGTCAGCAATTCGGCTTCGTAGATAGGCAGGGGACGGTTGCCAACGATAGACATATCCCCTTTTAGAATATTGAACAGCTGCGGTAGTTCGTCTATACTGTATTTCCGGATGAAACGTCCTACACGGGTAATACGCGGATCGTTTTCCAGTTTCACAAAGGAATTTTTCTTTTCCTGGGACTTCTGGGTGATATACTCCTGTTCGGAGATCACAAAATCGTCGGAGATCAGGATGATCTCTTCTTCCTCCGGTACTTCCGTATCGTCGCCTACCATCACGTCCTGTTCATCCTCAAACTGATATTGGTTGAGCTTATTGAAATCTTTGAGATGTTTGTCCGCATTGGTATACATGGAACGGAATTTCAGGAAGTCAAAAATCCGATAATTGCTTCCTACCCGTTTGGATTTATATACCACCGCTCCTTTGCTCTCTAAGCGGATGGCGAGTGCGGTAGCCAGCAAGATCGGGGAAAGACATAAAATAGCCATGCTGGAAAAGATGATGTCAAAACAACGTTTCCAGGTCGGAAGGATAAATGTGTAGGTCAGTTCACCTTTCTCATACATATCCTTCATCTTCTGCATTTTCCGGATACGCAGGAACCTCATCAGGTCATTGATGTTCTCCTTTTCCGCTGTATGAGGCAATGTGTTGTGTATACCCGCTTTGAGATATTCGGTACGGTCTTCTTCTGCCAGATGGTCTGTCACCAGTACGATATATACATCCGGATATCTCTCTGTCAGGAAATTCAACTGTTGGATATCTTCCTGCAATTCGTCTCCTTTTTCCAATAAAATAGCAACGTCGTATTTTTCACCGATGTTATCCAGTAGTTCCGTAAGCATCTTACAGGAAGGAAGGGCACAGAATACCCCGGTTGTATTTTTCCAGAACCTGTCTATGGTAGTCCGGTTCTTTCCAATATATAAGATATATTGCATATCTAATTCATCCGATGATTTTTTTAATTCTTACTTTCAGTTCCAGCGGGTTGAAAGGTTTCAATACATAGTCCGCGGCACCCGCTTCCAGGAGCTTGATGCGTTCTGTAGTGCTCTCTTCACTGGATAGTATCATCACAGGGATGGATTTGAACAATTCATTCTTTTTCAGATAATACAGGAATTCATTCCCCATCATTTCAGGCATACGGATGTCTGAAATGATCAGATCCGGAACATTTCCCTGTTGCAGCCATTCTATGGCTTTGATCGGATTCTCCAGGTAAGTAAAATCATATTCTTTTCCCAAATAGATAGCAGCAACTTTTCCAATAGTGGCTTTATCGTCTACGAGTAGTATTTTTTTTCATATCAGCAATGTATATTTATCTGAATAATAAGTATGTTATCAAGGTCTTATTGTGGTTTCCTAAGGACACAAATATAAACTATATTTCGGATATTTAAATCAAAATGTGTGTATATTTTACAACTAAAGATTGAAAATGTATACCTGAGTGTAAAGTAACAATGTAAATCAGGTCCTGGTTCATGGCAAAGAGTGGTATGGAATCGGAATAAAAACTTTGGACTATGGCAGGTCTCTTACTCTCTATATACACGGATACCCTCTGATCCTGTTTACCGGACAGAAGGGAATCAGTATATATAGTAAGTAATATATATCCGGCAGCGTATCTATAAAAAATCTCCGGAGAAAATATTTCTCCGGAGATCCTTCCGTTGATTGATTATGAGATTGAGTTTATTTTATTCGCGGGTATATATCAGATTAGATACCGGATTGTTGTACCAGTCCTGATTGGTATTACGATTGGCTGCCCAGTCTACAAAGTCCGGATATGCCTTTGTAATGGTAACACCTTCCTGCGGATATACAAATACATCGGGTACACATACTGCCCAGGTGTATCTTCCGTTAACTGCTACTTCTGCCGCACCATCTGCATATACTTCTCCGTTAGGGGTAGCATCAGCTATCCATTCGTACAAGTGCACTTCCGTACGTTTGTTCAACGCGCCGGCAAATCCGATAAAGAAGTCCATATTGCTCAGACTGATCAAAGGATCGGTAGACTGTGTAGCGGGTACAATCGTTATTTTCAAGGTATAAGGAGTGATCTTGTATCCGTTTCCATAAGAAGTATTCAGGATCAGACGTCCGTCTGCACCGGTATAAGAATGTTGATTCTGATATACCTTATGGGCATCGCCGAACAAGGGGATTACAGCTTCAGAAGTTGTATTGGATTCGTAATTCCCGTCATTGAACAACGAACCGCTTAATGTACTTCTCATGTTGTTCGGATCTTCGAAAGAGATAGAAGTTATATTGGACTGAGGTATTCCTTTCAGACGCAGAGCCGCACCGATCTGTTTGGTTGCTCCTACCGCGGCCAGTGTAACATCCATTTCAATACTTTCGATCTTATTGTCACTGGCTCTGTTGTACGTAGTAGCTACATCCAGTACAATGTCATTGAAGTCATAGTCTCCCATATCGGGATAAAGGTCTTCAAACGCATAACTATAAGTAATCACTTCCGGGTCCGGATCGGGATCCTCTATATCGTCGGGAACATAACCGGATCCTGTACAACCATCCTCGTCTTCTTCGATGATGATATTCGCTTTTCCCGGACTGGCAATTTCTCCGCCACCGTCTCCCGCAGCCATATATTTTTCAATATATTCCACTTGTGCCGCGTTATTGACCATTTCTTCAGTAAGTTCATAGATAACATTTCCGTTGATCGCGTACGAACCTGTCCAGGTATAACTTTCAATACCACCGGGTCTGACCAGACACTTCGTTCCTTCTTCGGTTGGCCCTTGTATATTGGTTTTGATGTCCATATTCGTTATTACATCCAACATAGACATATGGCCCATGGTCAGACAAAGATAACCGGAACCGTCTGTTACATATTTATCGCATACAATTGCAGAGTAATCGCCCATTAACACAGAGCCTACCCGTAAGTTGTTCAATACCTCCAGGTAACATCCGTTCTCAAGTATCGTATTGTTGTTCCCTTCGTATTCTCCGATCACGGCACGGCCTCTGTTGATGAAAGCAGATCCGGTTGCCGAACCATTGTAAGTGTCGCATTTGAAATCTCCGTAATTGAACAACTGTCCTTTTATAGACATATCAAAGTATTTGACTTCCATGGTACCTGCATTATAAAGAGCACCATTACTTTCGAAACTCAGAATATTATCAGGTACATACACAGCACCACCTTCCAGAATGGTCAGGTTACCATAAATTCTGATGTGATCTGTTGGGTCATCGGTCTTGAATGTAAGGGACGCTCCTGGTGCTACAATAAATTCAGGTCCGTCATTTATCGCGTTACCCGTAACAATACTCCAACCTCCTTCAATAACGAGATCACCTGTCACAATGATTCTGGAGCCTGCGGAGAATGTGCTAAGACCATAGTTATTTATATTTATAGTCCCTGATGCGGTAACTTTGTATGTTTTGTCTCTGTCACTCCAATCGGGCGACCACCAGCTGGAGGTAACGGGCATGGTTAATGTTGCCGGATCGTCCAGGATTGCCTGAAGTTCATCCGCAGTCACTACACTGCGATAATCTTCTATTTTCTGCAATACTTCATTTTCCGCTCTGCGGGTAGTAGTTGAAGAAGACCTTTCTACGGCACCAAATGTAACCTGTATGTTACCATTCTGAGCAACTACGGGTTTTACCGCATAGCGTCCTCTTGCGTCTCTCCTGGCCACATATACCATATCTAATGCTGTCGGATAGTCTATGGTTGTAGCAAAAGACATCTGATCCGTCGCATAGCCCTGAGCCAGCAATTTCGGATTGCTGGAGCTTACCAATGGATTTTCGGTAAGCATCTGTACTTTATAAGAAGTACCGGCATCTTCTTTCACCTCAACATTCACTGTAGATGACCGTGTGGTTTTCCAATCCTGGTTAGCGTCTATATTGTCTACCGGGAAGTTGTCCTGATATTCTTTTTCTACTTCATCCGGGTTATACAGGTTCTTATCACTGTCAATACAACCTGTGACTGCTATACCCGTCAGGGCAAACAGAAAGAAATAGCGACTTAAATAACTCTTTTTCATAATCAATTATTTTATGATAACGTATTCCGATACTAACAGGTAAACGAAACACAGGAATAGTGATGACATTAGCAAGTAATAGTCACAATCATCAACTTTTATATGTTCCGTGGCAAAAATAAGTTAATTTTTAATTCTACTCTCTAAAGATGTATACAATTGTTTTTCTATTTAACATATTTTAATTCCATTATGGCCGGATAAGTCAATTATGTGATCCTTTTTGTCTATCAGATATATTTTACTGTTTTACAGTATTATATCTCAAATAAACAGGTTGGATATAAATTTGTTCATAAAAAAAGTTGTATATTATGTCCATTTGGGAGGTATGGTGTTTTGACCACTTTTGGGGAGGTGTCGGATAGCCGGGATCGGGTAGAACATATATAATGAGACAGACCGGACAAGACCTTTATCATACAGGTTTGTCTGGCCGGAGAAGAGAAAAGAGGGTCTTCCGGACTTATGGAAAGGAGAGACTGGTCAACACGAGAGAGATAGGCACCAGATAAAAAAAGGTTTGGCCGGATGCCATTGACAGGAAACCGGCAGACCGGATGTACAGAGAATCAAGGATTCTTGGTGATCTCTCCGGCCAGATCCGAGTTCATTTTGCGGCGGATCTCTGCTTGTGAGAGTCCGTGCCCAAGCAGGAACATCAGTTTAGTAACTGCACATTCGGGTGTGCTGTCGTATCCGCTGATCACTCCTGCCTGTAACAGTTGTATGCCGGTTTCGTAGCGTTCCATCTCTACCGCACCCGAAGAGCACTGGGTGATGTTGACGATGATGATCCCGCGTTCGGTGGCCTCTTTCAGTTCCCGGAGCAGCCACTCTTTACGGGGCGCGTTGCCTGATCCATAGGTTTTCAGTACCACCGCTTTCAGTCCCGGTACCTGGAGCAGAGAATGTATGATCTCCTCCCTGATCCCTGGGAATAGGGTCAAGATCACTACGTTATGATCAAACAGATAGTGGGGCTTCATGGGTTTATCCGGATCGGGTCGGCGGATCAGGTGTGGCTCGTATTTGATATGTATCCCTGCTTCGGCCAGGGGAGGGAAATTGAAGGAACGGAAGGCATTGAAGTTTTCCGCGTTGATCTTTGTAGTACGGTTGCCACGCATCAGGTGGTTTTCGAAGAAGATACAGACTTCCGGTACCATGGGAATCCCTTCCGCATTTTTGGCAGCAGCGATCTCAATGGCAGTGATCAGGTTTTCCTTACCATCGGTACGAAGCATACCTATAGGGAGTTGTGATCCGGTCAGGATCACAGGCTTGCCCAGATTTTCCAGCATGAAACTCAGTGCTGAGGCCGTGTAGGACATCGTATCCGTACCGTGCAGGATCACAAATCCGTCGAAATGTTCGTAGTTGTAATTGATAATACGTACCAGCTTGGCCCAGAAAGCCGGCTCCATATCAGAAGAGTCGATGGGTGGATCGAACTGGTAAGAGGAAATGCGGTAATTGAATTTTTTGAGTTCGGGAATATGCTCCATCAATTGGTCGAAGTTGAAATTTTCCAATGCACCGGTTATAGGGTTTTCTATCATTCCGATAGTTCCTCCGGTGTAAATTAACAAAATTAAAGGGTTTCTTGCTAACATAAAACTCTATTTTTCATTATTTCCCTGACAAAGATAAAGAAATTTACGATTTACTGATTTACGATTTACGATTTTTAATTGCATAAGATTATACCTACACTATGTAATTAGCTATCTGCGACAGCACATTCACTCTTATGATCCGGATGTAGAGACGCAAAGAGATTTACGATGTACTAATTTACGATGTACGATTGAAATACAGAAGCATATATATGTAAACCTTTCGTAAACTTCAATAGACAAATCTCATATATAAACATACGACACGCATAGTTGCGTCTTTGCAGTATATATCCAACATCTATAAAGATTAGATCGAATATGCATTGGATAGACTGGTTTCTCTGAAACAGAAGATCGTGTATATTTATATGGAATCAGGATATATAAATCACCATTTTGTATGTTGGACTTGCGTTGCGGAGACGCACGCCGTGCGTCTCGTATGTTTGCATATAAAATGGTACGCATAGGGATTTACAAACCTATTCTTTCTGTAATTTCAATCGTAATTCGTAATTCGTAAATCGTCCAATCGTCAATCATTTCAGGTTTTGTTTCAGACGCAGGATTGCTTTTTCCGGATCTTTTTCTTCTTCCAACAGGGTAACGAAACGGCTGCCGATGATAGCTCCTGAGGCATGGTCGCAAGCCGCCCGGAAAGTGGCCTGGTTACTGATACCGAAACCTACCATGCGTGGATTGCGTAATTGGAGAGATTCGATCCGGCGGAAGTAAGACAGTTTCTCTGCATTGAAATCCGTCTGTGCCCCGGTAGTGGCAGCGGAAGATACCATATAGATAAATCCGTCCGTATTGTCGTCTATCTCCCGTACACGTTCTTCGCTGGTTTCGGGAGTGATGAGCATGATCATGCGCAGGTCGTACTTTTCGGCAATCGCACGGTATTCGTTGCGGTAGTCACGGTAGGGCAGATCGGGAATGATCATACCATCTATACCACAAGCGACACACTCCCGGCAAAAGTTCTCAAAACCGAATTTCATAATGGGATTGAGATATCCCATCAGGATAAGCGGTATAGAAACCTCTTTGCGTATGTCCCGAAGCTGATCGAACAGGATCTTAAGGGACATGCCGTTGCGCAGGGCGGTAGTGGCCGCGTTCTGGATCACTATACCGTCTGCCATCGGGTCACTGAAAGGGATACCGATCTCTATCATGGCTACTCCGTGCTGTTCCAGGGTGCGGATCACTTCAGCGGTACCTTCCAGCGTAGGGTGTCCGGCACAGAAGTAAATAGAAAGCAGGTCTTTTTTATGTCTATCGAATAACTGATTGATTCTGTTCATGGGTTTGTCTGATAAATATGTTAACTAACAAAAAGAATGATTCAGGGAAAATAAATAATTATTTCAGTTCCCGCAGGAAATGGCGGATCTGTTCTATGTTTTTCCGTGCCGGAGCCGTTTCAAAGCAACTGTTTATGTCGAAACCGGCAAGCCGGGGATGTTGCAGTACGTTGAGGGCTTTGCCGCTCTGGGGGGTAATGCCACCGCTGAGCAGAAATGGAGTATCCTCTTTGTAAGTGTAGAGCAGGCTCCATTCAAACTGTTTTCCCGACCCTCCATAGCCTTGGGTCTTTGTATCAAAGAGATAATAATCGCATATCCCTGTATACTCTTTAACGGCGTGCAGGTCTTTGTGAGTTTCCATAGAGAATGCCTTGATGATGCGTAACCCCGTCTGTTTCAGGCTGCGGCAATAGCCGGGAGATTCATTTCCATGCAACTGCACATAATCCAGTCCGAAACGATCTGCTATCATCTGTACCTCTTCCTTGGATTCATTTACAAATACACCGACTTTTTTGGCTCTTTCGGGCAGATAGCCAGGCAATTCATATACATAGCGTGGCGATCGGGGGTAAAAGATAAAGCCGATCATGTCAACTCCCAATTCTTCTACCTGGCGGATATTTTCCGCTTCACTCATACCACAGACTTTGATCAATTTTCCGTTTATCATGATACATCCTCCGTTGGTTTGAAATTATTCGGGTGTAACGATCTGTTGTATAAATCCGCTGAGACTCGCTCCCGGATCGGTTGTTTTCATAAAATTCTCTCCGATCAGGAAACCACGGAATCCAGCTTTCCTCAGATCACGTACGGTTTGCGGATCAGAGATCCCACTTTCGGATACCAGCAGCATCTCTTTGGGAAGTTGCTCCGCCAGTCGGAACGAATTCTCCACATTCGTATAAAAAGTTCCCAGGTTGCGGTTGTTGATACCTATCATATCTATCTCCGGAGAGATATATTCCAGTTCGTTTTCGTGATGCAGTTCCAGAAGTACTTCGAGCCCCAGTTCGTGGGCTTTGTCTGCCAGCTCCCGGCATTGGGTCATTTCCAGAGCCGCGGCGATCAGCAATACGGCATCTGCCCCGATCACCCTTGCCTGGTACAACTGATAGTCATCCACAATAAATTCTTTCCGCAGGATCGGCAGATCCACCAGAGGACGGGCCACACGTATATCTTTCAGCGTACCCCCGAAATACACCTCGTCCGTGAGTATGGAGAGTGCCGAAGCTCCCGCCTGTTCATACGCCACAGTGATCTCTTCGGGCTTTGCTTCTTTTTGTATCCATCCTTTGGAGGGAGAACGTCGTTTGAATTCGGCAATGATGCCGGAGGGCGATCCGGCCAGAGAGGTACGCATAGACCGGAAAGAACGAGGCTCGGTAGCTGCTTCCTGCAACTGCTCCGGGGAGATGGAACGTTTCTGTACATCCAGTTCAAATCGTTTGTTGGCAACGATCTCTGCCAATATATCTTTTTTCATACGTCATTATTTTCTTTTTTGCCTATTAGGTCGTATGCAACTCGCGTCTTTCAGGAGAAACCGTTTGAAGGACTCGTTTCATATCCGGTCAGCTATTGATCTCCATGAATGTTTTCAGTACCTGATACGCTCTGCCGCTTTCCAGAGACTCTTTGGCCAGTGCGATACAGTCTTCAACAGGCTTTTCCGGACAGATCACCTGGATAGCAAAAGCTGCGTTGGCTACTATCGCGTTGGTTTGCGCTTCTGTGGCTTTGTTTTCCAATACCTGATCGAAAATGCGGGCAGCCTCTTCCACTGTTTCTCCACCGGATAGTTCGTTTTCCTGGCAACGACGGAAACCGAGTGATTCCGGAGCATATATTTTCTCTGTGCCACAGATAGCCACCTTGAAGTCGTCGGTCAGAGAGATCTCGTCGTATCCGTCCAGACTGTGTACAACAGCAAACCGGGTGTTGCTCTCCTGATAGGTATAGTTGTACAGACGCAGCAGGGGGAGGTTGTACACCCCCAATAGCTGATAAGCAGGCATTGCCGGATTCACCAATGGGCCCAGCATATTGAAGAAAGTGCGCACAGCCAGGGATTTGCGTACGGGTGCCACCGCTTTCATGGCAGGACTGAAGAAAGGAGCATGCAGATAGGCCATGTTGCAGGCTTCCATGCTCCGGCGCAGGATATCTGTATCGTTGGTAAACTTCACGCCATGCTGTTCCATCACATTGCTGGCACCGCTCACCGAGGTGGCTCCGTAATTCCCATGTTTCACTACCGGAAAGCCGGCACCGGCTACGGTGAAGCAGGCAGCAGTAGAGATATTGAACGTGTTTTTTCCGTCTCCTCCTGTACCCACAATGTCGATCGGTTCGTACTGCTCCAGGTCTACCGGAACACGCATTTCCAGCAACGCGTCGCGGAAGCCACTGAGCTCTTCCACAGAGATGTTGCGCATCAGGAATACGGTGATCAATGAAGCCACCTGCATATCGTTGTACTTGCCCTGAGCTATGTTTTGCAGGATCTCCCGGGCCTCTTCCCGACCCAGGTATTGATGCTCGAATAATTTGTATAATATCTGTTTCATATCGGTTTCTTTTTTAACGGGATAAGAAGTTCTGCAGAATGTTTTTCCCCAGCGGGGTCAGTACCGATTCCGGATGGAATTGGATGCCATGCACATCATATGTTTTGTGGCGGACGGCCATGATCTGCCCTTCCGCGCTTTCCGCGGTGATCTCCAGTTCCTGTGGGAAGTGGTCCCGACCGATCACCCAGGAGTGATACCGGCCTACATGTATGTCACTGTTTAGTCCTTCAAACAGCGTATCGGGACGGATAATCCGGATCTGTGATTGTATACCGTGGTATACATCTGTCAGGTTGGTCAGGCCGGCACCGAATGCTTCACCAATAGCCTGATGGCCCAGGCAGACTCCCAACATACTTTTGCTGGAGGCATACCGACGTATCACAGGCAACAGCAGTCCGGCTTCCTGCGGAATCCCCGGGCCCGGAGAGAGGATGATCTTGTCGAAGCGATCTACCTCTTCCAGAGCGATCCTGTCGTTGCGGTGCACCTCTATATCGTTATATCCTAACTCCCTTACCAAATGGTAAAGATTGTAGGTAAATGAATCGTAGTTATCTAAAATAAGTATCATATACGTTGTTTCAAACTTGTATCCGGGTTAATTTTTCAGTGTCGCGGCCAGGTCAATCGCTTTTTTCAGCGCCCCCAGTTTGTTATTCACCTCCTGCAATTCGCCTTCTTCGTTGCTACGGGCCACAATTCCTCCTCCGGCCTGGAACCACAACTCATTGTTACGGCTCACAAAGGTGCGGATGGTAATGGCTTGGTTGAGTTCACCGTTGAGTCCGATGAAACCGATACAACCTCCGTAAGCTCCCCGGTTGTGCGGCTCGATCTCACTGATGAGCTGCATCGCGCGTACTTTCGGTGCTCCGCTCAGGGTTCCTGCCGGGAAGGTATCAATAAAGGTTTTGATCGGTCGGGCATCTTCGTTGAGAATACTACTCACACGGCTCACCAAGTGGATCACATGGCTGTAGTATTGCGGTTCTTTGTAAAAGACCACCTTCACATCGTGGCAGTTGCGGCTCAGATCGTTCCGGGCCAGATCTACCAGCATCACGTGTTCCGCATTCTCTTTGGGATCGGCCAGTAAGGCTTCTGTGAGTTCTTTGTCTTTCAGGGCATCTCCTGTACGGCGGGTAGTACCTGCGATGGGGTCGATATACGCCTTGTCCCCTTCGATCTTACAGTGTGTTTCGGGAGAAGATCCGAAGATCCGGTATCCGCCGAAATCGAAATAGAAAAGGTAGGGAGAAGGGTTGATGCTACGCAACGCGCGGTACACCTTGAAGTCGTCTCCGCTGTAGGGTTGGATAAATCGTCGGGAAAGTACGATCTGGAACACATCTCCCCGCAGGCAGTGAGCGATCCCTTTCCGTACATTCGCTTTGTGCTCCTCGTCTGTCAGCGTGCTGGTTACCGGACCTGTTACCGAGAAGTTATAAGAAGCGTAGTTGCGGTTTTCGAGGGCAGCTTCCAGTTGGTTCATGGTGCTTTCTTCTCCTTCCGCTGTCATCTCTACCAGCGTGAGCTCATTGGTGAAGTGGTTGAAGACGATCACATACTTATATAATATATAAAGTACATCCGGCGCGTCGTTCATTTCGTCGTGACTCTCTTTCACGGGAATGTTCTCAAAGTATTTCACCGCGTTGAATGTGGTATAGCCGTACAGACCACATACATTTTTATTTTCTCCTTCTATGTGAAAAGAAGAGATAAACTCATGGATCGCGGATTCTACCGTGTAGCTTTCCGAGAGAGGGGTCTCCTTGCAGCTGTTGTCCGGAAAGGTTGCTGTAGCTATGCCCCGGTTAATGCCGATACTTGCCAACGGACACAATGCGATGAAAGAGAGCGAATTCTCATTGGCCTGATAATCGGAACTCTCCATCAATGCCGATTGCGGATACATATCCCGCACTTTCAGATAGATGCTCACCGGAGTGTGCATGTCACCCAGTACTTTCTTGCTATGGGTCTGATAGTTGTATGTTTTCATATAAACAAATATATTTACGATTGGACGATTTACTGTTTACGATTGAAGATGCTGCGCTATTTACGATTGGACGATTTACTATTTACAATTGAAGTTACAAAGGGCTGATGATTTACGATTTACTCCCTTCGATCCTGACTATTATTCGATCATTACCCTCAAGGAATACTGACGATTGAAATGTCATTACATCTTCTACTACATGTGTCTTTATTAAAGATTAAAGTTTGATGGCTGTTTACTATGTAATTTCAATCGTAAATAGTAAATCGTCAAATCGTAAATCCTTTCATTTTTCCCTTCTGTTTTTCAGTTCACTCAGGTAAGTATCAATGTCTTTATCACCGCGTCCCGAAACAGTCAGTACCACTACATCTTCAGGTTGGAACTTTATTTTTTTCAGTACACCCAGTGCGTGCGCCGATTCCAGGGCAGGGATGATCCCTTCCAGCTGAGTGAGTTCAAAAGCGGCATCGATGGCTTCGTCATCGTCCACACTCAGTACGGTAGCCCGTTTCTGCGCGGCTAAGTTGGCATGGATGGGGCCGATGCCCGGATAGTCCAGTCCGGCAGAGATGGAATAAGGCTCTTCTATCTGCCCGTCCTCATCCTGCATCACAAAGGTGCGTGATCCGTGGATAATACCTGTTTTTCCCAATTTGATGGTGGCAGCTGTGAGCCCGGTATCTATCCCTTTTCCTCCGGCTTCGGCCAGGATCAGTTTCACCCTTTCGTCATCGATATAGTGGTAGATGGTACCGGCGGCATTGCTTCCGCCTCCCACACAGGCGATGAGGTAGTCCGGATAGTCTCTTCCCTCTTTCTCCTGAAGCTGTTTGCGGATCTCTTCACTGATGACCGATTGCAATCGGGCCACCATGTCGGGGTAAGGATGAGGTCCCACTGTAGAACCAATCACATAATAGGTATCCGAAGGGTGGCAACACCAGTCGCGGATGGCTTCGTTGGTAGCGTCTTTCAGCGTCATATTGCCTGAGGTTACAGGCATTACGGTAGCTCCCAGCATCTTCATCTTTTCTACATTCACGTGCTGGCGTTCTACATCCGTCTTACCCATATATACGATACATTCCAGATCCATCAATGCGCATACGGTGGCAGTAGCTACTCCGTGCTGGCCGGCACCGGTTTCAGCAATGATACGTTTTTTGCCCATCCGCTTTGCCAGGAGGATCTGCCCGATCGTATTGTTGATCTTGTGCGCTCCGGTATGATTGAGATCTTCCCGTTTCAGATAGAGTTTACAGCCATACCGCGTGGAAAGACGGTTTGAGAAGTAAAGAGGAGAAGGGCGACCCACATAGTCGTGCAGCAGTTGTTCAAACTCTTTTTTGAATTCATCACTCTCCAATACTCCGAGATAAGTCTGTTGCAGTTCTTCCACACATTTATGAAGGATCTCGGGGACGTAGGCACCTCCGAACTCTCCGTAATAGCCTTCCTGGTCTACTAAAAAACTTTTCATTGTTCTGTTTACTGTGTTATCTGGTTATTTATTGTTTTCTGATTGTCTGATTGTCTGAAATGAAAGAGCCCCGTCGCAGGTGCGACAGGGCTCTTTCATGTATGTTTATATATCAGTTGTTGTATATATACGAGCGCTGCTCCCTTACGATAAACGGAGTTCTGACGGGCGCCACCACCAATATGTATTAACCACTGATCTCATTTTTTCTATAGATTGTGAATTTGTTGTTCAACGGGGACAAATGTAAACACTTTGTTTGAAACGACCAAATGTTTGTGACATTTTTTATTGTTCGTTTCTTTATGGATACAAAGAAACAAGCTAAAGAAAACGACACCGGGGGAATGTATGATGTATGGGATGAGGATTTTTAATGGATATGACTTCGTGACCCCAGGTGATCTACGTATCTCCATACCTATCATCCCTCTTTTCCCGGTGGTCAGGCCCAGGGAAGAAAAAAGCAAAAAGAAACTAATTTCTCAGGAGCAGGTTTCTTAGAGAAAGGAACATTTTTATATCCGGGAATGTTCTTATGCGGTAAATGAAAAACCTGAGAAACGAACATGGAACGAGCCTGATACCATCGATAGCCGGAGGAGATGTAGACAACCAGCGAATTCCATATAACATCAATGTTAAAAATAAGTTCTGTATATGATAAGACATAGGAAGATTTGGGTATCCATAGGAGTAACTATTGCTATTATTCTATTATTGTATTGGTTGTTTATGGCTGAAACGCTGGAAGAAACAGTGGCATATTTTCACTCTGTTCAATAGCTTCTGAAACGTTCATCTTATGCCGGAGCACTGGCCATACACTCCATCTCTGTCAGCCAGGAAGGCCTGCATACCGGAGCTTTGACCATCGGAGTGGATACATCCGGAAATTGTTTCCGGAACCCAGGAAAAAGGGTTCCGTAGTCCCTGGCATCCTGGCATAATAAATGATTGCTTTTCAGAGAAGGAAACAGAATCTACACATTTTATTATAAAAAAAGTTTTATCTTCGCATATAAAATAGTTATTCACCCCGAACAGTAGAATATGAAAACATTGAACTACTCTTTCGTACGTACTGTCTGTGCGTTGGTCATTGGGCTGGTACTTGTACTGTGGCCCGATGCGGCTTCGGATTATATTGTGATCACCATTGGTATTTTGTTTATGATACCCGGGCTGATCGGGTTGATCAATTACTTCGCGGTGAAGAGTCGTCATACGGTTGTTCGTGGATTTCCGGTCCAGAGTATCGGGAGTCTGTTGTTCGGATTATGGCTGTTGATCATGCCTGGTTTTTTCGCCAACATTCTGATGTTTGTACTGGGGGTGCTACTGATGGCCGGAGGCATACAACAGCTTTTTCATCTGGCTGTAGCGCGTCGCTGGATAGAGGTTCCCGGAGTTTTTTATATACTTCCGGTTTTAATAGTGATTGTCGGTGGTGTCATTCTTTTCAATCCCACGGCCGCGCGTCATACGACACTGATCATGATAGGAATAGCATCTATGGTATACGCGTTGGGCGAACTGATTGCCTGGTTCCGTTTTCTGCGTCGTCGTCCGCAGACACCTGCCGGAGGTGGTGATATACAGGATGTCGAGATCATCGAATAGATATCCCCTTGTACCGGTCTGCGAAAACCGGAACATCTGTTTGTTCCGGTAAACGGGTGATGTGACTTATATCCTGATCTATTTATTTTTATGTAAGACTTATGGCAGGACCTGGCAGAGTTTCTTTTCTCAGAAAAGAAATCTGGTAGAAGTTTATCCGGACGCGTTGTACTACATAGTATCTTCTTCCGCAATAGAGGCAGTTGCCCTTTCCGGTATCCTCTATCTTCTTCTTTTCTCTTTCTCTCTGTTTTTACGGGTTGGGGGAAAACAAAATGCCGATGTTTATATTATATTTGTCAGGCAACCCCGTTCTGAACAAAGGAGTTGCTATTCGAGATAAAAAGAGATATGTCAGTTGATTTCAACCAGCTGAGTTTTGATGAGGTCTTTCTGCGATACAAAGAAAAGTTCATCGGTTTTGCTATGTCGTATGTCGGGCATCGTCAGGCGGCTGAAGATATTGTGGTAGATGCTTTTATGACCTATTGGGAAAACCGCGGGAGGCTGGCTGCTGATACCAACATTCCGGCCTATGTGCTGACCGTAGTCAAGAACCGTTGTCTCACCTGGCTGTGCGACCGTAAGCTTCATGAAGATATACTGGACAAGATGGCCCGTCGTGAGCAGTGGCGTGTGCAGATGCAGATTGCTTCTCTGGAATCTCTCGAACCACACCATATATTCACGGAGGAGATGCAGGCCACTGTCCGGCAGACACTGAACCTGTTGCCCGAAAAGACCCGGCAGGTCTTTCTCCTGAGCCGTTACCAGCAAAAGAGCCACAAGGAGATCGCTGGTTTGCTGAGTATTTCCCTGAAGACGGCAGAATTTCACATCACCAAGGCTACCAGGGTATTACGGGAGCGGCTCAAAGACTATTCTTTTTTACTTTTCTTTATCTGATACTCTCTTTTTTCCGGCAAATGGCTTTCCGGTTCCGTTCCGTTCTCTTTTCTAATCTACTTTTAATGTTGCTCTAATTTACATCTAACCCCTTTTGATTGTAAGTAGACACGCAGGCAGATATCTTTGTGGCGTTTTCAAACACGCACGATATGAAAAGATATTTATTCCTGTTGGGAATACTTTTATTTGCGCTGCCTTCCCGCAGTCAGGATACCCTTCCTCTTAGTCTGGCAGAGGTGGAGGCACTTTTTATCCGGAACAATCTTCAATTGATCGCCGGGCGTTTTCAGATAGATATAGCTGAGGCAGAAATGATGCAGGCCCGTCTGTGGGAAAATCCGACATTGACCCTCAGTGATCTGAACCTGTGGAGCAGCCGTTCGCAACGTGACGGAGAAACCATTCCTCCATTGTTCGGTTCTTTCGCACGTAATACCGAATTCAGTGTAGAGTTGAGCCAACTAATTCGGACCGCAGGCAAACGGCGCAAACTGGTGCGTCGGGAGCAGGTCTCCGGGCAGATGGTAGCAGAAGAATTTGAGGAGTTGCTCCGTAACCTGAAAACCGAACTGCGCGAACAGGTGATCTCCCTCTCTTACCTTCAGGATTATCTGGAGGTACTTCTGGCGCAGTCGGCTTCTCTTTCCCGGTTGCTGGAGTCGCACCGGAAGCAGGTAGCCTCAGGCAATCTTTCCAGAAGCGAACTCATCCGCCTGCAGGCAGCTGCTCTTGAACTGGAGAATGAGTTGTACGAAACCCGTACCGAGTACAATGAGCAGCAACGGACATTGAGAGCTCTGCTGTGCTGTGATGCGTTTACGCATATTCGCATCCTGTCCGAAGGAGAGCAGCAGATGGTGGGGCCCCGGCAACTGTCGGTGCATGAACTGGTGGAGAAGGCTATATTGCATCGTCCCGATCTGCGGACAGCCAGACTACAAACCGATTATCATCGGCGTACACTTTCTTATGAAAAGGCACTCCGTATGCCCGACCTTACCGTAGGAGCCAGTTACGACCGGTGGGGAGGGGTCTGGAAAAACTTCATCGGTCTGGGTGTCAGTGTCGATCTGCCCCTGTTCAACCGCAATCAGGGAGCAATACGGGCCGCGCGGCTGAGCATCGATCAGAACCATTATCTGGTACAGCAACAGGAAAATGAGATCGCGCACGATGTGGTAGCGGCCTACAACAACTACGGGATAGCTTACGAATTTTACCAGACTCTTTCACAGGAAGGGCTCCGGGAAGAACTGGACGCTATGTATGAGGTCTACTCCCGCAACCTCACCGAACGACATATCTCTATGATGGAGTTCATCGATTTTATGGAGGCATACCGTACCAACCGGCAGACCCTGCTTACCGCCCGTAAGAACCTGAGTATACAGTGGGAGACGCTCCAATACACCATAGGCAAAGACCTTTGATAGGTACAATTTACTGAACCAACGGTAGACGAAGTCAACCAGCGGTCAGAAAAGCTAATTACGATGTACGATTGAAAATAAAGAACTATGCAACACAAAAAATTACCAGTAGGGCCTGCTGCCCGTTTCATTTCCATAGTATGCTTAGTTGTCCTGACCCTGACCCATACGGCCTGTACGGGCAGTCGGGAAGAGAACCGGAAAGAAGAGAATGCGTATGCAGATACCTTTCGCCGGCACATACAAACCACTGAAACCGTGCAGGTCTATCCCAGACAGGAACTGTTCCTAACCGGTAAGGTCGAATACGATCCGGATCGCGTGATACGTTATACCCCTTTGATGAGCGGGGTGGTAGATGCTACCTATTTCTCTCTGGGAGATCGGGTCGTGAAAGGTCAACTGCTGGCAGATGTACGCAGTGTGGAGTACAGCAGTCTGCGTTCGGAGATCGTTGCCGCCCGGTCTGCTGTACAACTGGCTGAGCGTGAACTCCGTGCTGCCCGTACGCTGTTTGACGATGGCATGCTTTCCGAAAGAGAATGGATGGAGGCACAGGCAGCAGTGAGTCAGGCAGAGGCCGAACTCCGGAAGACGGAACATGATATGACGGTTCTGGGCACAGACAGACCAGGCGGTGCTTTCTCGCTACAGGCTCCGATGTCCGGATTTGTGGTAGAGAAAAACATCTCTTCCGGCAGCACGATCTCCCCGGAAGGAGAACCTTTGTATACCATAGCCGATCTGTCTCAGGTCTGGGTCACAGTGAATGTCTACGCGGGTGACCTGCGTTTTGTAAAGGAGGGAATGGAGGTAGAGATGACTATGCTTGCTTATCCCGGAGAGGTCTTTACCGGTACCATAAGTACCCTTTCTCAGGTATTCGATCCGGAAGAACGTGTACTGAAGGCACGGATCGTGATGCCCAATCCCGACCTGCGCCTGAAACCGGAAATGTCGGTAACAGTCAAGCTCAAAGACCAGGGACGGGAACAGGCTGTAGCGGTCCCTTCCGACGCGTTGATCTTTGACAACGACCGGTATTATGTGGTTGTGAAAGACGCGGCCGGACAGTATGAAGTGCGTCAGGTGATACCCGATAGCCACCAGGGCGACCGTACCTTCCTCTCTTCCGGACTGGCAGAGGGTGAGAATGTAGTGATACAAAATCAACTGTTGATCTATGCGGATCGGAAAGGAGGATATTGAGAGATGCATAAGTTTGTAGATCATATCATAGCCTTCGCGCTTCGCAATCATGTGCTGGTCCTGTTCCTCACGGTTATTTTATTGATTTCCGGAATATTCTGTTACAGGCATACCCCTATCGAGGCCTATCCGGACGTGACCAATACCCGGGTGATGATCATTGCCCAGTGGCCGGGACGGAGTGCCGAAGAGGTAGAGAAATTCGTAACGCTTCCCATCATGCAGCAGCTCAATACCATTCCCCGCAAGACAGATGTACGTTCTACCTCTCTGTTCGGGTTGTCTGTGGTGAACGTTCTGTTCGAAGACGGCGTAGACGATTTCTATGCGCAACAATACGCTTCCAACCGCATGCAGGACATCGACCTGCCCGATGGGGTGGAACTATCCATCGAACCCCCTTCCGGTGCCACCGGAGAGATCTTCCGGTACGTGTTGCGGAGCGATCTGCCCATCAACGAAGTAGCTGCTATCCACGAATGGGTGGTAGAGCGTGAACTGCTCGTGGTGCCCGGAGTAGCCACCGTGGCCAGTTTCGGAGGAGAGGAGAAGATCTATGAGATCAAGGTAAACCCCGCCGAATTGCAGAATTACGATCTCTCTCCGTTGCGGGTTTATGAGGCCGTTGCTGCCAGCAACATCAATGTCGGAGGCGATGTGATCCAAAAAGGGAGTCAGGCCTATGTAGTGCGTGGCATCGGCCTGCTGGAGAGTATAGAAGATATAGAAAATATCCTGATCGAGGTCAAAGGAAGCACTCCCGTGCGCATCAGGCAGGTAGCCACGGTCAGTGTCTCGTCAAAGCCCCGGTTGGGACAGGTCGGATTAGACGATGCCGACGATGTGGTGCAGGGGATCGTGATCATGCTGCGCGGACAGAACCCTGGTGAAGTGATCGCCCGTCTGAAGGAGAAGATCGACGAGCTCAACGAGCGTATCCTGCCGCCGGAAGTACGCATCGAACCTTTTATGGATCGTACCAAACTGGTAGATGCCACCGTCCATACCGTAGTGCACAACATGGTAGAGGGGGTGTTGCTGGTCTCTCTCATCGTTTTTATCTTCCTGTACAACTGGCGCACCACACTCATCGTGGCCAGTGTCATTCCCCTTTCATTTCTTTTTGCCATCATCATGCTGCGTATCCAGGGATTGCCGGCCAATCTCATTTCTATGGGAGCGCTGGATTTCGGTCTGTTGCTGGAAGGGACATTGGTCATCGTAGAAGCTGTGTTCGTTGCCTTGGTGAGCCGTTCCGCCCGGCTGGGCAGTGGCTATACCCGCTCTTCCAAAGGAGGAACCATCAAAAAAGTGCCGGAAGGGTTGCCTCACATATTTTCTTCGCGCAGCTCATCTTAGTAGTTGCCCTGTTCCCGATTTTCTCCTTTCAGAAGGTAGAAGGAAAGATGTTCTCCCCGTTGGCCTTCACCCTGGGGTATGCCTTGCTGGGTTCACTGATCCTGTCCCTTACCTATGTGCCGGTGATGTGTAAAGTATTGCTCAACCGTCCGCTCCGGGAGAAGGAGAACCGGGTCAGTCGTCTTTTTACCCGCAGTCTGTATCGGCTCTACCGGTTCAGCAGCCGCTATCGCAAGGGTACACTACTGGTATTTGCCGGTCTGTTGCTGATCTGCATGGTGAGGTTCTGTTTCTGGGGTACGGAGTTTATCCCCAGCATGAACGAAGGAGCCATCTATGTACGCGCTACCTTGCCCAACAGTGTCAATCTGGACGAGTCGGTACGTGTCACCCGGGAGATGAAAGAGAAGCTCCGGCAGTTTGATGAAGTGGATTTTGTGCTCACGCAGACCGGGCGGCCCAACGACGGAACGGATGCGACCGGGTTTTTCAATATCGAACTGCATACGGAACTGAAACCGGAGAAGGAATGGCGCCGGAAGATCTCCAAAGACGAACTGATCGCTCAGATACAGGACTCGCTCAGTATCTATCCGGGAGTAGTATTCGCGTTCAGCCAGCCCATCCAGGACAATGTAGAGGAGTATGTGGCCGGGGTCAAGAGTGCGCTGGTGATCAAGATATTCGGGCACGACCTTCCTCAGCTGGAAGACCTGGCCGATCAGACAGCGGCAGTGCTGGCAGATGTACGGGGCATCGAAGATGTGAACGTGTTCCGCAGCATCGGACTGCCGGAATTGCAGATCCGTCTGGAAGAGTCGCGCATGGCCCGCTATGCCGTCTCCATGGCAGATGCGCAGGCAGTGGTAGAGATGGCCATCGGAGGGAAGGCCGCGAATGTATTTTATGAGAACGAGCGTATGTTCGATATCATGGTGCGTTTTCAGAAGGAATACCGCGACCATGAAGACAAGATCGGCAACATACTGATCCCTACCATGGACGATAAGTATGTACCGCTGAAAGAGATTGCCGATATCTCTTTCATCACCGGACCGGCGTTTATCTATCGCGAGGGAAGCAGCAGATACATCGGTATCGGATTCAGTATCCGCGACCGTGACCTTGGCTCTGCCATAGCCGAGGCGCAGCGCAGGGTAGGAGACACGGTACAGTTGCTTTCGGAAAATAAAATGGTATGGGCCGGGGAGTTTGAGAGCCAGCAGCGTGCCACTGCCCGGCTCATGGTCATTGTTCCTGCTGCTCTGTTGCTGATCCTGTTCCTGCTCTACATGCATTTCGGTACCGTCAGAGACACCCTGATCGCCGCCAGTGCCATGCCCTACGCGTTTGTCGGAGGATTCCTGTCGCTGTGGTTCACCGGCACTGTCTTCGGCATATCCGCCGGCATCGGGTTCATCATTCTGTTTGGCATTGTTTCGATAGACAGTATCCTGCTGATCGCGCTCATGAAAAGCCGTATGCAGCAGGTGCGGAATCTGCGGCTGGCCATCGACGAAGCGGTACGGGAGCGGGTACGTCCGGTACTGATGATCGCCCTGATGGGATCTATGGGATTGTTGCCTGCCGCTCTTTCCGACGGGATGGGCTCTGAGGTGCAGAAACCACTGGCCATCATGATCGTAGGGGGTATTCTTACCTGTATGGTCTTGTCCTTTACCGTATTGCCACAGGTCTTTTATTTTGTCTATCGCAGAGATAAAAGGCTCCGGAAGTAGGAGATCCGTACAAAAAAACCGTACTTTTATACACCAAAACCGGAGATTGTTTGCATCTGGCAGATCGATCTCCGGATAGAACCCATTATGATATGGGGAACAATACATATTTCAAATCGTAAATCGTAAATTGTCAAATCGTAAATAGCACTCATGTTTGTCTTACTGGTAGAAGATAACAGCCGCATCAGCGAATTTATCGTCAAAGGATTAGAGAGCGAAGAGATGACCGTGGTGCTTGCCGAAAACGGTACCGATGCCCGTCGGTTGCTCGATGATCGTAAGTGGGATATCATTCTGCTCGACATCATGCTGCCGGATATAGACGGTCTGGAATTGTTGCAATATGCCCGTTTCCGGAAGGTCTATACCCCTATCTTAGTGATCAGCGCGTTGGGAGAGCCGGACGATAAAGTGAAGGCGCTGGACTATGGTGCGGACGACTACCTGTCCAAACCGTTCCATTTTACCGAGATGATTGCCCGTATCCATGCACTCACCCGCAGAGCCCGTATGCACTACGAACAGCCGGTTGCGGAAGAGTTGCGTTGTGCCGATCTCTGTCTGAATATAGACCGGCATCAGGTCGAGCGGGGAGGGCAGGAGATCTCCCTGACCCTGCAGGAGTTCAAGTTGCTTCGCCTGTTGATGGAGAACACGGATAAAGTCCTGTCCCGGGCACAGATCCTGGAATCTGTGTGGGGCATCAATTTCGATACCAATACCAATGTCGTAGATGTGTATATCTCTTACCTGCGCAATAAGATTGACGCGGGACAGGAGCATAAATTGATACAGACGGTGAAGGGCAGAGGATACGTCATACGAACGTTTTGATTTACTTCATTTACAAGTAAGTGTCTTTCCTTTTCACTCTTCCTACAGAGGATATTTGTCTTAATTGACACCTATCAAACGCAACCACGTAGCCTGCTCCGTTATGCTGTGGAAACACGGTATACAATTTATCTGTAAGCGTATTTACCACATGAGTTTCTATAATTTCCTCTACAGAGAAAGGGATTCCCTGTAAAGACGCACGGCGTGCGTATCTGCATACCGAATGGAAAGACATATACTCTTTTTGTTAGACCTATATCGCGGAGACGCAAATATGCGTCTCTACAGGGTACCCGAATAGTAGAGATACAAGGAGTGATGAACGTCTGCTTACCATCAAAAAGCCGCCCTTTGGTTTGTCAGCACATAGGGCGGCTTTGTTACTTCTTGTCACATTACATTCCCGCGGGTCTTATGATCAGCAGGTTGTCTTTCATAATTACATCTACCTGGCTGTGGACCGTAAATCCGGCCTTTTCGAGCCATCGACCCTTTAAACGCAAAAAAGGATGAATGTTGCCTTTTCCCCACATGAACCGTCCCTGATACGGAATATATGACGCGGAAACTGTCAATTTGCGCAGGTGAACAATTGAATCAGGATTTTTATTGACGATCTCATTTGCCTGAACAGGCTTCTCGGAAGATGTTTCATCTTTCATTTTGTTAGTTTTTTTGATAATGTTGGGCATAATAAAAAAATAGAAGATTAATAAAAGAAGGCAGGTCTCGCCCAACATTATCAAACCATAATAAATTATGGCACCAACAAAGTTCCGGGACTTTCACCCGTAAGCCTGCCTTTGTTTTTTTTAGAATGAAGAAATGCCATAACAATTATTTATTAAAAATTCGATAATATTGGGTACTACAAAGATACGGATTTCTTCTGAAAGTGTCTATATATAATGTCGATTTTAAACACTATT
>JAJBTC010000124.1:5086-8753 GCA_020861095.1 Bacteroides sp. | reverse complement strand
GATAGTATTTATCTGATAGAACATATTTTTTTATAGAGAGTTTTATAACAGGTTGGTGCAACAATTTCCTATCTTTCCAGTACCCAAATAGATTTATAATAAATAATATAAGTAACAGGTGAATATCCTATAAACAGGATTCACATACTTAATGAGGAAGAAAGGTGTCCTTGTATTTGAACTCCGGGATAGTAATAATTATTGTCTTGTAATTTTTTGTCTTACACCATTCCTTTGTACACCATACACAGTGAGATTTCTCTTGATTTGATGTGCTGTTTTATCCATTTCCCCGTTGTAAAGCATATAGCGCCTTATTTTGTTTCTTCTTTTTTATAGATGTATGTTTTTTGTGCCTTACTGGCATTTTGGCATTTAGTGGCATTAAGTAAGAGCTTATACCCTGTGTGAAGCACGATCCCGAAAGGTCTTAATGATAATTATTATTGACGTATTAGGATGTTGCAAGGGTTGTCGTCAGGCAAACAGAGCATCGGATCACGGGCACACACAGAGTTGTACGAACTGAAAGTCTGACCGGGACTTCGGGAAAGTCTTACCGACACCCGGATCAGGTCTGACCGGGACTTTGCAGAAGTCTCACCGGAACTTTTTTCTTCGTGCAACAGGGAGTGTGAGTGCCTGATTCAGATGGCCTGGGGTTGTCTATAGAGGTATGATTGGAATGACTCTTCACTTCATTGGACAGGTTTTGTTTTTAGTAGACAGAAGAACAAAAGAACATAAGAAGAAAGATAAAATCTATAGAATGACACCTATCTGTAAAGAATGAGTAGTAAAGCAGAACCTATCACTTAAAACTTATCACTCAAAACTCTTATATGTTCTTTTGTTCTTCTGTCTAAAAAAGGAGTTATCCTTTCACACGGCCTCGTCTACAGGCTCAGGACGCCTCTATCGTGTAATAAAGCGGTACAGCAGGCTTTATCCTCTCTTTTTCCCATACAACTTATCGATCAGATCGGCTCTGCCCATGTAGCGCAGCTCCCGGATGATCTTTTGTCTCTCTTCGGGCTTGTACCAGAAGAAGAACTGCCGTTGTGCCAGCTTCTCTTTGGGGGTGCGGGCACTGTATACGGGTTTCAGGGTATACGGATGGAATCCGGTGTACCAGGCCTCGGTAGCTACCGTCATGGGGGTAGGGGTGAAGTCCTGCACCTGTTCCAGGTGGAAATCCATCTGTCTGGTGAGTACGGCCAGTTCTGCCATATCCTCCGCTGTGCAGCCGGGATGGCTGGATATAAAGTAAGGAATCAGTTGCTGGCGCAGTCCCTCTTCGCGGTTGATGCGGTCGAAGATCTTCCGGAACTCCGCGAACTGCCGGAAAGGAGGCTTGCGCATTAGCTCGAGCACCCGGTCGCTGGTGTGTTCGGGAGCCACTTTGAGGCGGCCGCTGACGTGCCGGGCAATCAGTTCACGGGTATACTCCGCGGCTGCCTCGTTGGTTTTCGCATCCTGGCTGCGGTGCAGCAGCAGGTCGTAGCGCACCCCACTGCCGATAAAGCTCTTCCTGATCTCCGGCAGGGCATCTACCGCGCGGTAGATCTCTAAAAGCGGACGGTGGTCTGTGTGGAGGTTGGGGCAGATCTCCGGATGGATGCACGACGGGCGTTTGCACCGCTGGCAGAGCGAGGTGTCTTTTCCCTGCATCCGGTACATATTGGCCGAGGGGCCGCCCAGATCGCTCAGGTAACCTTTGAATTCCGGCATCCGCGTCACCTGCTTCACCTCCCGGAGGATGCTCTCCCGGGAGCGGCTGACAATGAATTTGCCCTGATGGGCAGAGATCGTACAGAAGGCACACCCTCCGAAGCATCCGCGGTGTATGTTCACCGAGAAACGGATCATCTCGAAGGCCGGTATGCGTTTGTTCCTGTACTTGGGATGAGGCAGGCGTGTATAGGGAAGGTCGAACGAGTGGTCCAGCTCTTTCTCCGTCAGCGGCGGATAAGGCGGGTTCACCACTAAGGTACGTTGCGCGTCTACCCGTTGCAAGATGCGGGCGGCCTGGTAGCGGTTGCTCTCCTCTTCGATGCGACGGAAATTGGCCGCCTGCTTTTTCTTGTCTTTCAGACATTCCGGGTGGCTGTAGAGTTCGATGTCTCCCTGCCCGGGCTGGATGTCCGGAGCCATCCATACCGTTTGCGGGATGTCGTGGGGCAGGTCGGCACAGGTGATATAAGTGTCAGGTGCGTTTTCGGGGCCGGCAGCCGCCGGAGATCGTTTCTCTTTCAGGCGGTCTACCAGTTCCACGATCGGCTTTTCGCCCATGCCGTAGATCAGCAGATCGGCCCCGCTGTCGCACAGGATGCCCGGCCGCAGGCGGTCTTCCCAGTAGTCGTAGTGCGTGAGGCGGCGCAGGCTGGCTTCGATACCGCCCAGCACCACCGGCACATCGGGGTAGAGTTTCTTAAGTATCTGCGAATAGACCACGGAAGGATATTCGGGCCGCATATCGGGCCGTCCGTCGGGCGTATACGCGTCTTCGCTGCGCAGCCGTTTGTTGGCGGTATACTTGTTCACCATCGAATCCATACACCCCGCGCTGATGCCGAAGAAAAGGCGGGGACGTCCCAGTTTTTTGAAATCCCGCAGGTCGTCGCGCCAGTTGGGCTGGGGCACGATGGCCACCCGCAAGCCTTCCGCTTCGAGCAGGCGGCCGATGACGGCGGCACCAAAGGAGGGATGATCTACGTAGGCATCGCCACTGAACAGGATGACATCGAGCTCCTGCCAGCCCCGCAGTTCCATCTCTTTCCGGGTCGTAGGGAGCCAGTCGGTAAGTTGGTAGGCATTCATGTGGCAAAGATAGTGAAAGTCGAGAGACATCGTTATAAACTTGTTCATAAAAGATGTCCGAGGCGCATCCTATCTTCTCTAAAGATAGTGAAAGTCGAGAGACATCGTTATGCACTTGTTCATAAAAGATGTCCGAGGCACATCCTGACTTCTGTAAAGATAGCTATAGATTGCCGAAGATCGTCTGCAGATAGAGGTAGATAAACCATCCGCAGAGCATGAACTTACATACGGTACCTGCTATGAAGCCCACAAAGACCCCCAGCCCGGCGCGTATGCTGTGCTTCAGACCTCTGCCTCCCAGGAGTTCACCCGCGGTGGCTCCGACCAGCGGACCCAGTAGCAAGCCCCAGGGAGGGAACACGAACAGGCCCGCTATGGTGCCTGCTATACTGCCTCTGACCGCCCAGGAACTGCCGCCCAGGCGACGCGCACCCCATATGGGAATGAAATAATCTACGATCTGTACCAGTACCACAAGGGCCAGCCAGCCGGTCAGTTGCCACACGGTGAAAGGAGGCGGAGTGGTGAAGTATAGAAACACCATTCCGATATAGGCAAAGGGAGGCCCGGGAAGTATGGGCAGGAGACAGCCCACCAGGCCCAGGAGCAGACATACTCCGCAAAGAATCATCAGAAGGATATCCATATGATGGGGTTTTGAGTTTTAAGTTGTGAGTTATAGTTGTAGATATGTGTGAGTCGATACATATGATATTTCTTTTTTGTCTGTTTATATCTATTTATCAGACAGAAGAACAGATAAGAGTTTTAAGTGATAAGTTTTAAGTTTTAAGTTGTGACTTATCATTCATTACGTGTAGATAGATGGTATTCTATACATTTT
>JAJBTC010000124.1:0-5076 GCA_020861095.1 Bacteroides sp. | reverse complement strand
TCTTTCTTCTTTTGTTCTTATGTTCTTTTGTCTGAAAAAAGAAGTATGTATGTCGGGGATATGTATCCTGGAGGATGGGACGTGTATCGCGGAGACGCAAATAGGGAGATGTAAGTATGGAGACGCAAATAGGGAGACGCAAGTATGCGTCTCTACCTACAGGTGAATAACCACATTGTCAACTGCATTTCCAAATCGTACATCGTAATGGACTTCGTAGACCGTTGGTTCGTCCAATTGTAAATCCCTTTGTCTTTTCAAATCGTCAATCGTCGATCGTACATCGTCAATCGTCCAATCGTACATCCCTTTGTCTTTTTGGGTAGTCTGTTTAGTTGTTGTCTGGTCTGGCTCATGGCATGGTAAATTGTAAGATCATTTCTGCTTCGTCATAGATTTCCCGGAAACCGATCTGCTGTTCAGACAGATAGGTTTTCAGGTGGTCAAACGCTTCCGGATCGTCTGTCAGGATCCGGAGTTCCTCTCCGTGCGGTAGTTCGTACATGGCCCGTACAGCCGGGATCAGCGGACTATACAGCTTTGCGTCGCGGGTATCTACGGTAGTCATTCTTCTTCGTTTTCGCTTTCCGGTTCGTTGTGCTCCGGACTGCGGACCCACGAGATATACAGGCGTATGAGGTTTTCCAACCCCAGTGCTTTCATGTGGTTGTGATAGATGACATCGATGCACAGATCGAGCAACTCCCGGCTGTCCTCTTCCTGAGCAGCGATCAGGGAGCGTATGTTCCATCGCAGCTTTTCCAGTACCGGTTCGTCTACGATGCCCGTACTGTCTACCAGATGGCGGAAAAGCCCGTATTTCTCAATGGTTTCGAGATTCTCTACGGATACTTCTATGGTACGTGTACCACTCTGATTGGCCTGGATTGTGTACATAATGGTTTGGATATAAATTTAAAATGATTTACGATTAACTAATATATTCCTTCGTCAGCACTCTTGTCTGATCCATAACTTCAGGGAACATTCCCATATACCCTTGAAAAGACAACTGCCCTTACAAACGATAGCATCCTCCTGTAGAGACGCATATTTGCGTCTCCGCGGTGCAGGTCCAATCCAGAAGGGTGCGTCTCCGCGGTATACGTCCAATAAAGAGGTATACGTCTCCGCGGTGCAAGTCCAACAAAAAGGCGTGCGTCTCCGCGGTGCAGCTCCATCCCCCATATAGTGCCGTCGATACATGTCCAATCCCAGGAGGGGGCATCTCCGCGATACACGTCCCATCCTATAGGATAGGATACGTCTCCGCGATATAACTCCAACACACACAGACAAACCTCTCCGTTGTGTACATTCCGTAGCGTTGTGTCTTTCACATGGGGCGTAATAAAATAGACATCGGACAAATCGTACGGTTGAGCTCCATTCTCCGCATATATAATACCCCATGCCGGATTCACGCAGCGTGATGTATACGTACATCGCGGAGACGCACGCCGTGCGTCTCTACAGGTGGATGATACAGATAATCTGGTATATAATCTATAGATAGTCATAGTGTATTTCCGGAATCTGGATTACAATCCGTAAGTTGCAGGTCTCTTCTTTTCAGATACAGCTGACTGAGAAACAAGCCCAATCGGACCAGACTTTCACAAAGATAGTTTTTTCGGGCAGTAAACCTGAAGGTATGGCTGTGAATTTTGTCCTTTTTGACATTTATTCATCAAAAAAGCGCAAAACGGAGGCCATTACCGTGGCACGGTCGCTTTCGGAGAGGATGCTCTCCAGCGGAAAGCCCAGGACGAAGGTGCGATAGGCTCCTTTGTAGGCGATGCCCGCGCTCTCTCCGCCGGGCACGTAGGCGAAGGCGGAGAATGCCGGCTCTACGGGTACGATGCAATCCGCAGCGGTCACCGGATATAAGGTCTCGTTGGGGTAGCGGGGTATCTCTAGCAGACGGCCCAGTCCCTGTATGTGCTGTACAGATTTGTCGGTGATGGAACGCTGATAGCCGTACTTCAGTACCTGCGCGGTGAACTCGCGGTCTCCGTGAGACACAGACATATCACTGCCCACGTAGGCCCCGCTCACCAACAGGTTGCCGCCCGACTGGCAATAGGCGGTGAGGACGCGTTGCAGGTCGGCAGAGAATGTCTTGTAATAAGGAGTGGGAAACAGCGCAGATACGGGATCTTCTTTCTGAAGTCCCAGGATCAGATCCACTACGTTGTACGCTTCCGCACGCACCTGTCCCTCTTCTAAACACTTCAGGCTACACGAGACAAAGCTGTGATATCCCGCAGCCTGTATGGCTTTGCCATGAACGAACGGGTAGTCAAACGTATTGCCTGCCATCTTCCGTCCTTCCAGTTCGCTGCCGCTGTATCCTAGGGCAGACGCTCCCTCTTTGCCTGCCTGCCGGCGGTCGAAGACGGTCTGTGCCCCTCCGTAGGCGATGGAGTAGCGGTAAGGCACACCGGGATCGCTATGCAGGTCGAACCCGGCCTCCTCCGTGGAGTCTATCACCGCCGGGCCGCTCAGCCTTTCGAAGCCATTCACAATGAGCACCGTGCCGCGCTCCTGCCGGGCCTTGCAGACAGCCAGCGTTTCGGAAGGGAAACTCTCTCCGCCGCGGTTGACGGCGGTGACGCGGAACGAGTAGACGATGCCCGGCTCTATGGCAGCGGTGTAAGATGGCTCCTTCACCCACACACCGTTGTCGAACCCGCCGTAGCCCACGCGTGTATATACAATGTATCCGTCGGGTTGCGCAGAAGGCTCCTGACTATCTGTCTGCGGTTGCCAGGAGAGCTCCACCGTATTCTTTTTCCGGCCGAAGCGCGTAGCAAAATGGGTCACCGGCAGGGGCTGTATCACGTAATCGTCCTGGTGCTGGGTAGCCAGGTAGCGCACGATGGATTTGTACAGGGAACGTCCGGCGGTGAATTTGAAGTGCGGGTCGTGCCCCAACCGCATATCGGCGAAATTCTGGTGCGAGAGGAGTTCGATCAGCGTGGAAGGCACAGCCGGGATGCGGCTCTCACCGTAGTTGCGGTCCCACATGCTGCGGCGTGTCCAGTTCCTGTCCGTAAGGCGGATGTCTTGTTGCAGCCCGGTCAGGATCAGGTCAGTAAGGTCTCGTGAGGTATACCGGGAGATGCCCGTCGCCAGCCGTTCGTTGTTGAACTGTGTGGTATAGATCCCCAGCGTCCCGATTAACCCGTCGTTCCGGCTGTAGCCCGCGTCGGTATGCAGTCCCAGACTCATCTCGAACGGTATGCCCAGTCCCGCGGCCTCCGGGTTGAAGGGCGACCCTCCGGACAGGTAGTTGATCGTATTTCCGCGGCTGCTGATGTCATCAGCATAGTCGTTCGTCCCTTTCCGCGGACTGTATACCTCGTAGGGCATCCCCGCCCACTGGGCCGAGTAGCGTGCTGCCTCTACGTAGCGCGGCAGCCCACTGACGCTGCCTCCGCGGGCGATGTTGCCCATGCCCCCTCCGAAGCGTACGGCATCGGCACTGACCACTCCTTTTTCGCGGCTCTCGTTGCTCAGGATCACCATGTTGTAGTCCTTCTGTCCCCGGTCGAACTCAAATGTACCCAGGTAGACCCACGTGCCTCCGCCCATCTGCTGGTTCACCCGGAACTCTGTGACCCCTCCGTTGTGGAAAACTAAGTATCTGGCATCGCTCACGCTCTGTGGCAGGGTCTGGTAGGATACATAAACGGCATATTCTCCCTTTTCCGGAATATCCGGTACCCACTCAGCAAAAGCGCGGTTTTTCCTGCGTTCGGTGGGGATGACGCGCGCGCTACCCATCCGGAAGGGATTTTCTCCGTCCTGATACACCCGCTGCGTATGTGCGAAGCCCGCTTGCGGTGCCGTAGACCAGCGCGCTCTGCGGCTGTCTACTTCGATGTATTCCACTCCCGATGTGAAGCGGTCGTTGTCTACGATCACCTCCTGCTTCTGTGTATCCCGTTCGCGCGGGGTATAGACCACCGCGCCGGCATTCTCCAGCATCGGGATCACATAGGGGAGAAGGAAGGATTGGGTAAACAGGTCTTCTGTGGTACAGAACAGGCGGGGACGTTGCCACAGCCACTCCTGTTTCTCGTTCTGGTAGTAGCGGCCGTGGCTTTGCCAGAGGGCGATGTGCCGCCCTTCCAGCCCCGGCTTACGGTGTAGGGGCGCGACAGGTTGCTGACCCAGGGATGGGCCTTACCCGTCTTTACCGACGTGAAGAGGCGATCCCGGTCGGCCCTGCCTGTGCGGTAGTAATTGGGGATCAGGTCTTCTATGGCCCTGCCTCCGCTCCGGATCTGTATGTCGTAGAAGCACACCGGACCGGGCAGCAGGCCAGAAAGGGTGGTATAGATAGCGGTTACCTCTTCCGGCCGGAATGGCTGGTAGGCAAATGCCGGACTGGCAAAGACGGTGAGTTTTCGCCGGGTATGATCGAGCCAGAGGCTGTCCAACTCACAGGTACCTATATTGACGGTGGGATGGACATAGGTGCGGAAATACTCCTGCAACCGCTGTTCGGTAGTCCGTTCCAGGTCTTGTGCACGCAGCATATCCGGAAAGAGCAGGACCAGAAGGCTATACAGAAAAAGTCGTTTCATGGTTGTATGTTATTTACAGCATATAGGATGTGCCTCAGCATAGCCGAAGTAAACTTCGCTCTGCGTTCGGCTTTCCCGATATTTGCTGCAAAACTAAAAGTTCCCCGGCGAATAACGAAATGACAAGTGTTAATTCTGAAAAGGAAAACAAGACAAGGGATTTACGATTGACAGATTTACGATGTACGATTGGAAAAACAAGGGATTTACGATTGGACGAACCAACGGTCTACGCAGTCCATTACGATGTACGATTTGGAAATGCAGCTGAGAATGTGGTTATTCACCTGTAGAGACGCATACTTGCGTCTCCATACTTGCGTCTCCATATTTGCGTCTCCATACTTGCGTCTCCATACTTACATCTCCCTATTTGCATCTCCGCGATACACGTCCGATCCTCCAGGATACATCTCCCTGACATACATACTCCTTTTCTTCTTTTTTCAGACAAAAGAACATAAGAACAAAAGAAGAAAGA
>JAJBTC010000178.1 GCA_020861095.1 Bacteroides sp. | reverse complement strand
TACATGTACAACAGTGTTCTCCGGGAAGCAGAGACGGAAGCGGAAGTGATCAAAAAGAACAAACTGCTTGAAGTAAAGGAGAAATTCCTGAACAAGAAAGCAGATCTGGAAAAAGAAGTGGCCCTGCGCAATCAAAAAATCCAGCAAGCCGAGAACAAGCTGAAACAGCGTGAAATGGTGATCAACCAGCGTCAGGAAGAAGTACAACGGAAAAAGGCCGAAGCCGAAGCCGTAAAGAAAAACCTCGAGGCACAGATAGTTGTGGTGGACAGGAAAAAGGAAGAACTGGACAAACTGCAGCAACAGGAGATCGAAAAACTGGAAACCATCTCCGGACTTTCGGCCGATGAAGCAAAAGAAAGACTGGTAGAATCCCTGAAAGAAGAGGCAAAAACCCAGGCTCAGTCCTATATCAACGACATCATGGACGATGCCAAACTCACAGCAGGCAAGGAAGCCAAACGCATTGTTATCCAGTCTATCCAGCGGGTAGCTACCGAAACGGCCATCGAAAACTCCGTGACCGTATTCCACATCGAATCGGACGAGATCAAAGGACGTATCATCGGACGAGAAGGACGTAACATACGGGCTCTGGAAGCAGCCACCGGCGTAGAGATCGTGGTAGACGACACCCCGGAAGCCATCGTTCTTTCGGCCTTCGACCCGGTGCGCCGTGAAATTGCCCGCTTAGCCCTCCATCAGCTGGTGACCGACGGACGTATCCATCCGGCACGTATCGAAGAAGTGGTAGCCAAAGTGAAGAGACAGGTAGAAGAAGAGATCATCGAAACCGGTAAACGTACCACCATCGACCTGGGCGTCCATGGACTGCACCCGGAACTGATCCGTATCATCGGAAAGATGAAATACCGTTCTTCCTACGGACAGAACCTCCTGCAACATGCCAGAGAGACAGCCAACCTTTGTGCCGTTATGGCCTCGGAACTGGGACTGAACCCGAAAAAAGCAAAACGCGCCGGACTGTTGCACGACATCGGTAAAGTACCCGATGAAGAGCCGGAACTGCCACACGCGCTTCTGGGCATGAAACTGGCCGAGAAATACAAAGAAAAACCGGATATCTGCAACGCGATCGGGGCACACCACGACGAAACAGAGATGACCAGTCTGCTGGCACCTATTGTGCAGGTATGTGATGCTATCTCCGGAGCACGCCCGGGTGCACGCCGTGAGATCGTGGAAGCCTATATCAAACGTCTGAATGACCTGGAACAGTTGGCTATGGCCTATCCGGGGGTGACGAAGACTTATGCCATACAGGCCGGCCGTGAATTGCGCGTGATCGTAGGAGCAGACAAGATTGACGACAAGCAGACAGAGAACCTGTCGGGCGAAATTGCGAAAAAGATACAGGACGAAATGACCTATCCGGGACAAGTGAAGATCACGGTAATCCGTGAAACACGCGCTGTAAGTTTCGCCAAGTAACAGCCTTCGTTATAGAATGTAAAAAGGATGGATCCGGCCGGATCCATCCTTTTTTGTAATCTCCTGGTAATACAGACCCCGCTCAGAAGGTGATAAAAAGAAAAAGTTCACCCCTTACAATCTTTTTTTTCATGTTGTAGAACATATTTTCCGAAACAAAAGCTACCTTCACATTGTTTTTTATAGGTATCCTTCATCTATATCCGATAAAAGACAGGAAACAACAACCGGATAAAAGGTATAGAAACAGACCGCCCTGCCAGATGATGAAAAGGAAGAGACAGAAAGCGGAGATCAGGATACGAACTAAAAACTGAACTGATATGAAAAAAAACAAAAGTGAAATAGAACTCCTTCGTTACCGTATCAAACGGTATCGGAATATGGGAAATGGTGCCATGTGCCAATTGTTGAACAGCAGGCTAAAAAAGCTATTGTACAAGCAGCAACATATGCATACCTGACACCTGAGCACTGTATACTATATATCCGGAATCCACCTGTGTCCTGCCATATGTAATGCATACATCCATTACAGGACGCTTCTGAGACACACCACCGGATATACAGTAAATCCATACATAATCTACATCCCGGTTTGTAACATCATTGTAATATTTACCTTTATAAAGGTACTCGTCTGTTAAATCTCACTTAAACAAATCACTTTTTATGTTATAAAACATAGTTTTCCAACATTATTTCGTATCTTTGTATCGTTGTCAGAGTAAAACATGTCTAACCGGTCCATAGCTCTACGGAACTAAAGACCATAAAAAATTGACAATTATGAAAAAAAGTATGAATGAAATTGAAATGTTGCAGTATCGTTTGAAACGTTACCAGGCAATGCGGAACGGTGCCATGTGTCAGATGATCAATGGCAAGATCCAGAAACTGCTATCCAGGCAGACAGCAGCGTAAAAACTTAGTATGAACATAATAAACACAGAAGAGTTTCCCGGAGGAAGCTCTTTTTTTTGTGCCTGTACTCCTACCCCTTTTTCTGTATGCAGGAATCGATTCCGGTGTAGGAGCCGTCTCAGAAAAAGTAGTCCTGACAGATCAGGAATTTCCGGCGATTTTCTACGCGTTCTCATTTTTTCCTTCTACCTTTGTAGATATATCTTCTATACAAGAAAGAGGAATGGCAGGAGATCGGTTTTCTTTTACCGGCAAGCGATCAAACAGAAAAGAAGTGTAAACCGCGGCCGGAGAGATATGAATTTATTAGTTATTCACATCAAAGCCTTCGCGACAGACAAACAGAATGCACTCTTTTTTGTTAATAGACAACGTAGATCATCAGATCTCGCTAAAAACCAGTAGTATAAAACGTATCAAATGTATAGCGGAGCCTTCTGAAGAAGTCACATTCAGCATATCCGGATACCACTAAAAGCCAGATGAAGTATGAAAAAAATTTGTTTGCTTTCAATCGCATTGTCGTTCACCTTATTCATCGGTTTCTCCTGCCAGCAGAACAGACAAAAAACAGAGACATCCGGGCAGTCAGACGCGCTTACAGATGAGCAGAACAGGGCCGGTGAGTACTTCTTCGACGGAATGTTCACTTATAGGGCAGATGCCGCCTCACTGATGGAAAGCGCTACCGGCAAACGCATTCCGGTAGCTATGCGGGGCATGTTCCGGGAAGTAGAAGAGAGCTATAAAGACGTTTCAGCAGGAAACGGAACCCCTGTATACGGGCAATTCAGGGGATCGCTTGTGCTGAAAGAAGAAGATGAGGAAGGCCCCAGTGAACAACTTCTGATCACCGAACTGATCCGGTTCGATAAAGACCGTATTTCCGATAAACTGGAAGAGTTGACCGGTAACTATCAATCTTCCGAACAGCAGCTGAGCCTCCGTCCCGACCATACCTACGAACTACGGGTAAAAAAACGGAGAAGCAGAAAAAGGACGTTGGTTCTTACAGTCCGAATATAGCCTGATATGCGTATCCGGCCCCAACCGCACGGTCATGGATATAAACTATGTAGACCGCACGTTCCGGAGCCGGGACGACAATCCTGTGGTCTATAGATATACAAAAGAATAATAATACCGGAAGAAAAAGTCCGGCGAAGCCTCACACCCTCCTTAATCATCAAATTCCAGCCGGAGCTGTTGCCATTGCCCCGGCTTTACCTCTTCCTTTCTGGGGTTGGAAACAGAAACCCCGATCAGACGGATAGGCCGATCGGAATAATCTATCTCTTTCAACAGTTCCTTGGCCAGAGGCAGGATTTTCTCCCTATCCCTCAATGGATAAGGAACCGTTATACTACGGGTGATCTGCTTGAAATCATGGAATTTGATTTTCAGCGTAAGGGTATTTCCCTGGAAGTCTCTTCCCCGCATACGCTCCAGCAGATCATTCACCACATGATATAACTCCAGGATCACCTGTGAAGTCTGAGAGATATCCTTTCCCAGGGTACGTTCGCAACCAATGGATTTACGTATACGTTCCGGTTGCACCGGACGCGGATCGATCCCCCTGGCAAAATCGTAGTAAAGAGTACCCACCTTTCCAAAGTGCCGCACCAGCATCTCCTTCGAACAGGCGCGCAACATCTCTCCGTTATGTATGCCCAGGGTATGCATTTTCTTGGCTGTCACCGGACCGATCCCCCAGAACGACTCAATAGGTAGTTTGGCTATGAACTCCAATGCCTGATCGGGATGAATGGTACAAAGCCCATCCGGCTTGCGGTGGTCAGAAGCAATCTTGGCCAGGAATTTGTTATACGAGACCCCTGCCGAGGTTGTCAGACCAGTCTCTTGCCGGATCTGTTCCTTTATCGCTATCGCCACATCTACCGCCAGAGAAATCTGTTTTTTTGTTTTCCGTAACATCCAGAAAGGCCTCATCCAGCGAGAGCGGCTCGATCACATCGGTATACTGACGCAGGATCTCATGGATAGTTTCAGAGACCTCTTTATACAAATCCATCCGTCCCCGGACCAGTATCAGTTCGGGACAAAGTTGCCGGGCTTTGAAGGTAGACATGGCCGAACGAACTCCATACTTCCGTGCTTCGTAACTGGCAGCAGCCACTACTCCACGTTCATGATCGTAGCCGACAGCCAGCGGTTTCCCCTTCAACTCCAGATTTTCCCGCTCTTCTACAGAGGCATAGAAGGCATCCATATCTATATGAAGAATCTTACGCTCATTCATATCTTCTATCGGATACATTTATAAGTAAAGAACACAGAGTCAGAGATACTCCCACCATCACTACCCCCGACCACCCCCATGCCTGCCAGGCTGTACCCGCCAGCAACGTACCCAGCGCTCCGCCCACAAAATAGGTAGTCATAAACACGGTATTGATCCGGTTCGATGCTCCCGGACGAAGTTCAAAGACACTCGTCTGATTGCCCAGCTGGATACATTGCATGCCTATATCGATCACAATGATCCCGAAAATGATACCGCGGTAGGTATTTCCGGAAAACCAGAAAAGCCACCACGCCGCCAGATGCAGGGCACAACCCAGATAATTCAGAGGCCGTACACCGATCTTCCTGACATACTTACCAATGAAAGAGGCAGAAAGCGCCCCGGCGATCCCGCAAAGCCCCATCAGTCCGATCACGTGACTGCCCGCATAGAAGGGAGCCAGTTCCATTTTAAAAGCCAGAGTCGACCAGAAAGCCAGGAAAGATCCGAAAGCAAGGGCAGCGCGCAGTGAAGAAAGACGCAGGCGCGGTTCTTCCCGCACAAGCCTGCCGATGGAACCCATCAGCTGGCGATACGTGCCCTGGAAAGTCGGACGTATATCCGGCAGGAATAAAACTATCACTATAGCACAGAGCAACATCAGACCCGCCGCAATCAGATACATGGTACGCCATCCGAAATAATCACCCACCATTCCACTTACCACACGGGAAGCCAGGATACCGGTCAGCAACCCCGAAATAATAAACCCGATATTCCGTCCTTTTGTCTCCGGAGTGGAGATCTGGGAAGCAATGGGTACAAACATCTGAGGCATTACCGAACAGATCCCTGTAAGGAGTGAAGCCATCCACACATAATATATATTCGGAGCAAGAGCCATCCCCAGCAAAGCCAGGATCAGAATACCGAAATTGCTCAATATAATATTCCGCCGCCGGAGCATATCTCCCAGAGGTACAATAAAGAGCAGCCCCACCGCATACCCTGCCTGGGTAATCATAGATATAAAATTGGCCGTGAATTCCGTCACGCCGAACTCATGGCGGATCAGGTTCAGCAAAGGCTGACTGTAATACAGATTGGCAACCGTCATACCGGCAATCACCGCCAGCATTACCAGTACCGGAAGAGGTAGTCCGTCGTTCTCTCGTAAAATCTTTCTCATGAATAGGTTTGGGTATTTCTTACAGACAAAAGAAAGAAAAAAGACCGGATTATGAAAGAGAGAGTGGATTAAAATAGCTTATAAATAGATAAAGAAAAGGCTTTTCAGGCAATTGGAGAGGGATTTAAGTAAATATTAAAAAAGCTGGCCGGTTTTTCACAACCCCTGGCCAGCAAAAAAGAGGATGAAGCCAGACCAGCCGACAGATACAGCATGGGACCTGTAAGCAGATACAAAAGCAGGACGGCTTCAGTAAGAGAACGAGAAGTTTCATGCAAATTCAGACCTGTTTTAAAAACCATTGAAAATGGAAAATCTTATACTAAAAAATTCATTATACCTGTTTCTTCAAAAGAAAGTTCCAAGGAAAAATGATATATATACCGGAACAGATCTGCTATGCGAATGTAGAAAAGAGGCCTGTTCATAACGTACTCTTTAATGGCTGTAAATATAACACCACTTCAGGTATAACCTCTTGTTCTGCCCAGCCTGATAAGGCTATCGAAATAGGATATTTTTCCCGGAAGCAGCAATCAGATCCGGAGAAACGGCACAAAAACGTGCTAGTTTCTCAGTAGCAAAGCATGATTTAAAAAGGACGTGGGGATTGAATGTCAACGACAGAGGATTTATTGTGTTATTAAATAAAAAACAGAAAGTTTCTCCATATAACATTTTTTTTATTTATTTGTAAACAATATTTCATTTGGCAACTCATGTAACACGTTGCTGAAGCTACCCTTCCGGGAACCCAGATAAAACTCATTCAAAAAACAAATAAAAATGAAAATTCTAAACGACAAATCAATCCTTATTACAGGAGCAGCAGGCGGACTCGGCTTTGCGACTTCCAGAGAATGTCTGTCCTACGGTGCGCACCTTACCCTGGTAGATCACGATGAAGCAGTACTGGATCAGGCCATACAGACACTTACACAAGAATATCCGGAAGCAAAGATCCTGAAAGTCATAGCAGATGTAACCCGGGAAGAGCAGGTAAAAGGATATGTGGATCAGGCTCTGGAAGTTTACGGAAGAATAGACGGCTTTTATAATAATGCCGGTATTGAAGGCAGGCTGGCCCCTCTTCCTGAATATGATGTAGACATATTCAAAAAAGTAGTGGATGTGAATGTGATGGGAGTCTATTACGGATTACGTTATGTACTTCCTGTGATGAAAGAACAGAGTGTAGGACGCATTGTGAACGTATCTTCTGTCGGTGGTCTGAGAGCAACCACCAATCATTCTGCTTACATCACTACCAAACACGCGGTTGCAGGCGTGACCAAAAGTGCCGCCCTGGAATACGGAAGATACGGTGTTCTGACCAATGCCATTGCTCCCGGACTGATCATGACACCCATGGCAGAAGTGGCACTCCGCCAGATGAACCCGGAAGATCCGGGAGAGGCAGAGAAGCTATTTACCATCCGTAATCCACTGGGAAGACTGGGAAGACCCGAAGAAATAGCCAATATTGTGGTCTTCATGTTAAGTGAGAAATGTGGCTATATGAACGGTCATGTCGTTGTGGTCGACGGTGGAGAGAGCATTGTTTTCGGCCCGATCTGATATAAGTTCCGGAAAATGTCTACCCATAGAATAAATAAAATTCAGTAGCATTGAATTTATATACCATTTACAAAAAACTGCTGCCAGTATCGGATAACCGACAGACTCTGGCAGCAGTTTTTAAAGAATCAGAAAAATTAAACACACGGTAGACAAAACTGTATCATCCGGAATCCGATTTCCCGCAAAACCATCAGACTGCCATAGGGAACTGGTATCATCTTCCCTTAGGTAGCGATTAAAAACTCTTCCATAAATCCCCTGCTGCGACGGAGATATTACAAATTTAGTATATACCGGAAGATCCCAGGAAAGAAGTACGACCAGACTGGTCAATTAGTAACCATTCCAAAGTAAATTGGTAACCAAATAGGGTCGGATTGGTTACCAAAAATGGTCTAATGATAACATTTCTTATTTCACCGACCACCAGATACACAGAATTAACAGCCTGTAGCAAAACAGAGAGAGATTTACAATGGAACAAACAAAGTCCCACATACGTACCATCTATTTTATGTGGAACCAACAGACGTTTACATGAAAAGCCCGACACTTACCAGATTCTTTTGAATATCTCAACAATCCGCTGAAAATTCCAGCAAGCCCTGACAAAACCCGGCACTCACTAACACTTTTTCCGGTTCAGTAAATCCCCATTCCTCTACTGTCAACATCTTCCCTGGTTTTTTATCTTCAACATAAAGTAATAAAATTACATTTATTTGGATAAAAAATCAATACTATATATCTTTGTTATTTAGACTAAGAATTAACGGATTGTTTTATATACTGTATCAACTCATCTTTTGACCGGATCAAACTATCTTTATCATTTAAGCTATTTTTCAGTAATATATTTTCCAATTTAAGTCGTTCTGCTTCTGCCGTTAATTCCGAAATTTTCGACAAAAGCTGAGTGCGTTCATTCGGCCAGGACTCACTTGTGATCAAAATTCCTTCTTCATTTATTATTTTTTGAGTCCCGGTTTCCGGTAAAGATGAAATATTAACATTATGTCCACCAATGGTATTGGCTATCTGTGACTGCACCATATAATTACTTTTCAACATTTCTCCTTTACCTGTCAAAAGCCATTCCAAATCTACATCTTTAACATTTAACGCAATAGCATTTATTACCTCATAAGAAGGTTTACTTTGTCTTCCACCTATAATGGTATTTAGAGTGGGTTGTTTGATATTTGCTTTCCTGGAAAACTCACTTGCATTTCCGTGATACAAAACCTGTATGATCTCCTTAATTCTTTCATTGATAGTTTCCATAAAGTCTCATTGTTAAATAATGCAAAAGCATCAAGATTTTCTATGCAATTGTTTTATTTTTTAAATGCAATAGCATTATATTTGCATTGTTGATTTATAAATTAATTAACAAAGATAGAAAATCC
>JAJBTC010000044.1 GCA_020861095.1 Bacteroides sp. | reverse complement strand
ACATAGGTAAATAATTTTTTGAATTTAAATAATCTTGTGCTTTCGACGATCCGGTAATTAATAACGAAATAATGCCGAAAACAAATAGTTTCTTTTTCATACGCGTATTTTTTAAAAGGATTTGCAAAAGATTCTGATCTAAGGGTTGATTATACCAGCATACGAGAATATGGTACCCATACGGGAAGTTGAATAAGCGGCAAAATAGCCGAGGCATCCTCCTGTAAAATTGTCTATCGGATTCGTACTGGCTGTGTCGCTCAATCCTACGGAAAAAAGGTAATCGTAGGTACGTTTATCTATGGTTTGCAACTCTATTTCGATCTCATCGCCTTCATACAGGATATCGTCCCAATCGTCTTCCTTATTGTCTTCAGCCATTTTTTCGGTCATACAAACAATATCTACAAGGATATTTTTCCCGTCATTTCCACGGTCGTGCATGACATTCCAGCGGTAATTTTCTCCGTTGCGGTATATCCGGTAACAGTAATAATTTTCTTCGTCGGGTATGTCGTTAAAAGAAAAAGTCAGTATCACAAATCTCTGTCCCATTACCTTCAGCCACTGGAAATAGAGTTCATCCATCCCGGCGGCATCGTGCATACGGGATTCGGAAGTGAATTCCTTCTCATCGACGGTAACTTTCAGTGTATAGTTCTCACCGACCGTTCCTGTTAATCCGGCTGCCCGGTAATATCCGTCGTTCCCGAAAGAAAGCGGGAACTGATCACCGTTCTCTGTGGTTACGGTAACTGTGGCGTTATCCTGTGGCGTAGGCTTACTTCCGTCGTCCATATCCCTTGTCAGTGTGATAAGGACCTCCGCTACTTCATTCGTGATCCGGCCTTCCACTACATACAGAGGTTCTACGGAACGATATCCGATCTCAATTTCCTTTTCACATGCCGTGAAAAAGAAAAGCAGACCTGTGATGATATAAAGCTTATGTTTCATGACAGTTAAAATTTAAAACTATAAGTAACCGAGGGAATGATACCGAAAAGCGAAGTTTGTACAGCCTTACTTCCCGATGGTTTGCTGTCGTCGTCCTCAAACGAGATAACGAAAGGATTGTAGTGGCAATATGCATTGTACAGCCCGAACGACCATTCACGGGTATATCGTTTTTTCACTTTGGTATGGGTGGCACTGATGTCCAACCGATGATAGTCAGGGGCGCGGTAGCCGTTGCGTTCGGCATAATAATAGACCGTTTCGCCGTTGACTGTGTATTTCGCGCTTGGAGCCGTGAGTGCCTGCCCGGTATTATAGACCCATGTAGCTGCCATTTGCCATCCCCGGGAAAGTTCGTACATCCCTACCACCGATATATCGTGCCGGCGGTCGTTCCCGGCAGTATACCATCGGTCGTTATTTATTCCGGGGATTTTGTTATCCGACCAGGAAAGTGTATAGGAAACCCATCCGGTGAGCCGTCCTGTATTTTTGCGGGCATACATTTCCATTCCGTACGAACGCCCTTTGCCCGGGAGAATAATCCTTTCGATCTCTATTTCGGAATTGAACGATTTGCCGTCTTTGTAATCCAGTACGTTACGGATTGACTTGTAGTAACCTTCCACTGAAAGTTCGTATGCCTGATTACCGGTAAGTGCCACATACCCGAGGCTGAACTGGTCTGCGGTCTGCGGTTTCACATTGTTACTGCTCATGGTGTAGCGGTCCATGGGGAGGGACATACTTTGTACCCGGAGTGCATGGATATTCTGTGAGGTCCGGCTATATCCTGCTTTGAGGCTCTGGTTCCGGCTGATGCTATAATTCAAACTGGCCCGCGGTTCCAGTACAAGGTAAGTTTTCACAAAATCGCCCCGCTTGTATTCCAACGTTTCAATGATATCTCCGTTCGCATCGAGCCGGTAGTAGGGTGAACCTCCGAGTGCGGAAAAGGCATTCAGTCTCAATCCTGCCGACACCGTAAGGTAGTCTGCGGCTTTCCAGTCTTCGTTGAGCCAGAGAGAATTTTCCCAGGCATACCGCCTTTCCTTTTCCCGGTAATTATTCAGGTCCCATTCGGCAGATTTCAGGTCGTTGTAATGAGACTCAAACCCGAATTTCAGTGTGTGGCGGCTATGGGCCGACCAGGTCAGATCTTCCCGCACCCCATACTTACGGATATGGGTATCCAGGCTGTTGTCTATATCGAGTATTTCGATGCTATTATCGGAAATGTAGGACGACAGGATGAGGGAGGTGTTGGCATGCAGTCTGTCGTTGAAACGGTGGTACCACCTGAACGTCGATGCAATGTTGCCCCATTTCATGGACACCAGGTCTTCAAGTCCCATATGATCACGGCCGATAAAGAAAGACACGAAAAGGTTGTCGTTATCGGTGATTTTATAGTTTACCTTGGCATTTATATCGTAAAAGTTCAGGGTATTGTCTTTGTAATCCTCTGTCAGTTTCAGGAACATATCCAGATAGCTCCGTCGGGCGGATACGAAAAAGGAAGCCTTGTCCCGGGCTATCGGTCCTTCCACATTTATTTTTGCAGAGAGCAGGCCGACACTTCCGTTCCATTTATAGTCATGCATATTCCCCGTTTTGGTATGGATATCGAATACAGAAGAAACAGCACCGCCGAACTGAGCGGGGATCTGGCCTTTATAGAGGGAGGCGTTGGTCAGTGCGTCATCGTTGAACGTGGAGAAAATGCCTATCAGATGCCCGGCATTATATATGGTGGCATCGTCAAGCACAATGAGGTTTTGCACTGCCGTTCCGCCCCTTACCTGGAAACCGCTCGAACCGTCTCCCTCGGATTTGACTCCCGGCAGCAGTTGTAATGACCGTATGATATCGCGTTCCCCCAACAGAGAAGGTATTTTTGCCATTTCCGAGATCTCGATCTTTTCCACACCGATCAGCACATTGTCTAATTTTTCCCGTGCCGATCGGGCATTCACGACTACTTCTTCGATCAGGTGGCTCCCTTCGGTCAGGGTTACGGTCAATTCCTGACCGGATTGTAGATCTATCTCCATTTCAAGAGTTTCATATCCGATAAAAGAAAAGACAAGCGTTTGCGTGCCTTGCGGAACGTCCATAGAAAAACGTCCTTGCAGATCGGTGCTTACACCGTTGGTCGAAAATTCCTTATTAGAGACTGTTACACCCGGCATGGGCTGGCGACTTGATCCATCGATCACTTTTCCCTTTATAGGATATCCAGTCTGGGCGATGCAGGGAACGATCGGGAACATGGTTAAAAGTAATAGAAGTATTTTATTCATGATTGTTTTTTAATTCCGCAGGTTTTGTCCCATGTAACAACATTGTTAAACGACGGGTAAAAAAATAGTTTTTATATCCGTAACCAGTTTAAAATTATTTCCACATTCATTTTCTTTCGTTTTTCAAGCATACTGTTTCTATCACTTTCCGCATCAGCAATACCGGACAACACCTGATGATTTAGAAAATAGAAGCTATTCAGGGAAACGATACTGAATATCAGGTCATGTGGATCGACAGCACGGATCGTACCTTTTTTCACTTCGTTATCAATTTCTCTTTTCAGTTTTACGAAAACATCTTTGACTTTATCATGGATAGACTGGGCCACGATATCCCGTAGAGATGAATTGCGAAGGGTTTCCAGGATAATGAATCCCGGAATTTTATCGTTTGCGGCAATGAAATCAAAATGTTGTTCAATATGGAGTTTAATCTTCTCCAGAAAAGGAAGGTCTTCCTGCAGATTAAAAAGGAGTAACTGGTGCATCATCTTTACTTTATCTTCAAAGACCCTATGAAAAAGTTTCTCTTTGCTTTGAAAATAATAATGCAACATCGCATGATTGACCCCTGCACGTTTGGCTATTTCGGTCGTACGGGCTTTCTCATACCCTTTTTCGAGAAATTCAGCCTCGGCAGCTTCCAATATAAGCCGTTGGTTGTTTATACTTTTCGGACACATTAAACATTCAATAAATTTACGGCAAAGGTATATTTTTATTTAACAGCTCTGTTAATTGAACTGATTTTTGTCTTTATTTAACAGGATTGTTAAATGGATCGGCTTTTTATGTGATAGCCGTTTTTTTCTCTCTCCACTACGAAAAACCAGGAACAAGAGCTTCTTATTCCGGGATTTCCCGGTTTTTCTTTTTTATTGATGTATCTTTTTTATCCTTTAAAAAAGTTCAGCTCCTGTTTTCGTAAAAAACAGGTTAATTATAACCCTGAAATTTTTAGTTAGATCCACAAAACTTATCCCAGGCATTTCACACATTTGCCACCGGTTGTCCTGTATACATCTATGTATCTGGCCGCATTTCCGGAAAAAGGACCTATGCGCATGTGGTGAGACAGCAGTCATGCAGCATGTAGTATATTTTATACATCCGGAAGTCACAGAGGTGGGCTATGTATCTTGTATACGGATCGGACTTTTTATTCCATATTGCCTGATGTGTTTCATGGATAAAAGGGATAGGATGAAGACAACAAATGGACTTTTTGTATGTTTCTACAAAGGGTGTAGCCATGCAGATCAGAGAAAAACAGAGAAAATATGGAATTTCACAACGCGTTCAGGGTATTCAGATCCTATAATTACCGCCTGTTCTTTACGGGACAGCTGATCTCCCGTATCGGGATGTGGATGCAGCGTACGGCGGTGATCTGGATCATTTATACAATGACCGATTCTGTGCTTATGGTGGGACTGGCTACGTTTGCCGAACAGTTTCCCTCTTTTCTGCTTTCGCCTGTCGGAGGGATCACTGCCGACCGTTACAACCGCTACCGGGTACTGATGGTGACCCAGGTGACTTCTGCTCTGCAGGCAGTGGCACTGACGGTTGCTTATCACATGGGATACCACTCACTGGAATTGTTGTTGTCGCTTAGTCTTGTTTTGGGGATTGCCAACGCGTTTGATATTCCTGCGCGCCAGGCCATGGTAAACGAGATTGTGGAGGATAAGAAAGACCTGCCAAGTGCCATTGCCATGAATTCTTCTGTAAATAACCTGACACGGCTGATCGGTCCTGCACTGGCCGGGATCGTACTGGCGAAATACGGTGCTACCATCTGTTTTTTCTCCAATGCGGTAAGTTTCATCGCAGTGATCGTCTGCCTGACCCTGATGAAGTATTCTCACCGGTCACCCGACAGGATAAAGAAAAATGTATGGGCAGAGTTCCGGGAAGGATGGCAATATACAAAAAGGCAGTCCGAGATCCGGCAGACGTTGTTGCTGGCAGCTTCAGTGAGTCTGTTGGTCTCTACCTACAATACGTTGCAACCCCACTTTGCCAAAAATATTTTCAGTGGCGATGCCTCTACGTATGGCTACATTACCGCCGCTACGGGTATGGGAGCATTAGTGAGTACACTGTATATTGCTTCCCAACAGAGCAACAGGCTGTTGAAAAAAATACTGCTCCATAATCTCTTTATACTGGGAGCAGGACTGATCCTAATGTCCTTTGTCCGGATCGAGGGACTTTATCTGGTGATGAGTTTTATCTGTGGGTTCGGTACGATGTCCGTAGTACCTATCTGTAATACCATTGTACAAACTACCTCTGATCCGCGGGTGAGAGGTAGGGTACTTGGTTTCTTTGCCATGGCTACACTGGGAACTTTGCCCTTAGGCAGTTTACTGATCGGATGGATCACTGAATATATTCCTGCAGAGCATACGCAGTTTATACAGGGATGTATTTGTCTGGTTATTGCCGGATCATTTGCTCATTTCCTGCGCAAGCCGCCCCCGCTGCCCGATATCCCACCTGAGGAAGACAGACATTCGTTGTCGGTATAAATGGTGAGCGTGTACTTCGTCTGGAACTTTTTGTTCAGGCTCAGGCCATTTTCTCCGGTTGACTGTTATATGCTACAGAAGGTTATGTATGTAAGTCTGAGAGGTGAAAAACGCAAAAAGATCCCGAACGACCCTTTCCGGGTTATTGCTCTTTCCGGACCATATAAAATATGTTTTCCTGTTCCTGGTCCGGCAGATTACCATACTTCATCCGCATACCGTTTTCTTCTCTATACCGGCCGTACGCGGTGGCCGGACCTACCAACATAATGGCATCGTTGACACCGGTATCTATCAGTGCCTGCGCAAAGTCGTGCAGCGATTTCTGGCTCCGGCTCTCTATCGGGATCACTTTTCCCGCACGTATGCCGATGGCTCTGCGGATAGATCTGTTTGTTGTCGTTCCGGATATCGGTTGCCTGCATCACGCCTATCACGGCAGGGTCGTCGGAAATTATATGCGCGGAAAGTCCGGGAGACAGACAGGCGTTGTGGGGAACGTAGATGTACATGGGAACATCGTTCACCGTCTCTTTGAGGCGTTCTACATAGTTTCTCCGGGTTGCTGTGTCGTCTGGTACCTCTGTATCGGTTGGTGTAAGCACAGACACGCTTTCTCTTTCCGGTTCAAAGTAAGAATCGTTGTGTTCTGCTTTACTTCCTTTTGACAGGAGCAGACAGGCGATGACGATGAGCAACAGCAGGACGCTTCCTCCTGCGATCAGTCATTTCCGGGAGTGCCGGGATCGTTTTTCTTCCCTGCTTCCCAGGAAATAGACCTCATTGTCGGTATGTTCTTCTTTCTTACTCATCTGTTCTCCGTTGTTTATGGAGGAGTACGAACGCATCAATCGTCAGTTGAAAGAGGGGGAAAAGGAGCAGGAAAGATACATTTTCCGTACCCCTGTAAAGAGCGTAGTCGGAGGGTTTGTACTTCTTTGGATCGTTATCTGTACGATCTGCTCTTTATTCTAAAACAGAATTCTAAAACAGATAAATTCCGGGAGACTCTATACATACACTCCGGTGTGGGCTTTTTCTTTTTTATCTTTTTTGTTATATTTATTTAATATAAAATACGGTTCGGACTGATTTATGCAAGCTTGATTTGTCTTTTATTATATTTGTAGCATATAGGATGAGCCTCCGCATAGCTGAAGTAAACTTTACTCTGCCTTCGGCTTTCCATCTATTTGTATCCGGATGATAAAATCACACTTGTAATCACATACGTATATGGAAAATAAACATACTGAGTCTTTGTTTTTCAATTATTCCGATATCTTTTTCAGTTACTACTTCAACAACGATACGACTTGTGCGCACATGGCTCAGAATCATTCGATGAGTTATGTCTACTCCGGTGAGATGGTGTTGCAGGAAAAAGACCGGGAGGTGGTGGTCCGCAAAGGGGAGTGTGTTTTCATCCGGCGAGACAACAGGGTGGTGATCCATAAACGTCCGGTGAATGACGAACAGTACCGGGGTATCTTTATGATGTTTACCCGCAAGTTCCTGAGAGAGTTTTTCCAGAAGCTGGAAAAGTCTGCTGTTCCGCACGAGGTAGAACCCTTGGAACGCAGTGTGATCAAATTGCCCAAATCTCCTGAGATCGAGAGTCTGTTCAGTTCGATGGTTCCGTATTTTGATCCGTCCATCAAACCGCGGGACGAGTTTATGCAATTGAAATTAGTAGAGGGAGTATATTCGTTGCTCAATGTGAATGAACGGTTTTTCCCGGTTTTGTTTGACTTCAACGAACCCTGGAAAATGGATATCCTGGAGTTCCTGAATGAAAACTATATGTATGATCTGTCGATGGAGCAGATCGCTCACTTTACCGGACGTAGTTTGTCTACGTTCAAACGGGACTTTAAGAAAATAAGTGACCTTCCGCCACAAAAATGGCTGATCCAGAAACGCCTGGATGTTGCTTTTGAGAAGATACGAGAGGCTCATCTGCCAGTCACGGAGGTCTATTCGGAGGTAGGATTTAAGAACTTGTCTCATTTCTCCACAGCGTTTAAGAAGCAGTTTGGAGTTTCACCTACGGGGGTGTAAACTCCTGCTTTCTGCTATATGGAACAAAACGTTATGTACGATCTATTGATTTACGATCTACTGATTTACGATTTACGATTGAAATGACAGAAAGAATGTGTTTGTAAATTCCCATGCGTACCATTTTATATGCAAACATACCAGACGCAAAGAGATTTACGATTTAACGATTGACGATGTACGATTGAAATTACATTTTGTAAATCCCCATACATTACATGTTAGATGCAAACATACGAGACGCATAGTTGCGTCTGCATACCTGCATCGCAAATACCCGTTAGAGATTTTACCTATGCCTCTGTTTCCTCTTCCGGGCTGGGAGTGTCAAATGCCTTTTCAAATTCCTGATGTATGGAAGGCAACGGATCTATCCTGAACGTTTTTTCTATCAATTCCCGGGAAGAACGGTTCTCTTCCTGATCCGCAAGTGCTTCCTGTGTAATGATCCGGCAGGAGCGTTCTTCGGTGCGCAGGATAAAGATCTTGCCTATGTAGGGTTTGCTCTGGTCGGTACCTGTATAGCTGATAGACCAGCCGGAATAGGAACCATACGAGTCCGGGATCCTTTCTTCTATCCGCATATTTTCCAGGATCCCTTCCCGCCGCATGCCGGTTGTGTACAAATCGATATGTGTTTCGGCCATGTCTTCCTCATCGAAGATGCGGATAATAGTTATTCCTCCGTCATCTGAACCTGTCCGTGTCAGTTGGATCCGGGAAGTTGTCTTTGATTCCGCGTTATCCCTTATCTGCCAGCCGGCAGGATAGGTGAAAGAGACGCCATACTTGCTGAAAGTCCTGTCTGGTGTCTGGCAGGCAGTCATGAACACTGTCAAAAGTAACAGAAAGAATATTGTTTGTTTCATTTAAAGAAGGATATTCATTGTACCAGTGTATTCTTTGGATAGAGCACGAAAATCCATACAAAGGAAAGAAACTCATGGGAAAGCAGCAAATCTATATGGTAAATTTAAAAATAAAAAGGATCTTTGTTCCTCCCGCTTTATCTGCTGGCA
>JAJBTC010000127.1 GCA_020861095.1 Bacteroides sp. | reverse complement strand
GCCATACATACCAATACAACAAGAAGGATTTTACTTCTGAAAAGCTGGATCCTACTTTTGCATTTACTTTTTTCAATCATACATTCTAAATTAAAAATTTAACATAAGTTTTACGGATGTAAAAGTAAACCAATAGTTTAAAATAAAAAGTATAATATCGATAATTTTCATTGCACATTATCGTTACCTTCTAATATACAGATATATAAGCAAAGTTATGTTGTTGTTTTTTATTAAAAATATTTGTATCTTTAATGGATAACATATCAGATTTATACTGAAAAACTCTTCATAAGCTACTCCATAAAACAGCTATATCAGCTTTTAAAAAGAAGGTATGTATACCAGAATCATCCATACAGGGAGCCTTGCATTTCTATCACAGATCCTACTTCTACCATACAATAAGGGCTACCCCGAACGGAGTAGCCCTCTATGTAAAGATACCTACACACGGATCTATTTTCCCCGAACGATCTTTTTGATCTCATTGAGTTGATTCAACGCTTCGATCGGGGTCAGGTTATTAACATCCAGGTTGAGGATCTCGTCCCGGATCTGACAAAGTACCGGATCATCCAGCTGGAAGAAGCTCAACTGGAATCCTTCGCGTTGCTCACTTACCTGTGTCAAAGGTTTGCCCGATATCCCTTGCTTACGGTTGTCAGACTCCAGCTGGGTCAGTATTTCTCCGCTCCGCTTCACGATACTTTTCGGCATTCCAGCCATCTTGGCCACGTGAATACCGAAAGAGTGCTCACTCCCACCCCGCTCCAGTTTGCGCAGGAAAATGATCCGGTTGTCTATCTCCTTCACCGATACATTGTAATTCCGTATCCGTTTGAAAGATTTCTCCATCTCATTGAGTTCGTGATAGTGGGTGGCAAACAGCGTACGTGCCCGTGCCTTCGGATGTTCGTGTATATGCTCCACAATGGCCCAGGCAATGGAAATACCATCATAAGTGGAAGTCCCCCGCCCCAGTTCATCAAACAGCACAAGACTACGCGGAGACAAATTGTTCAGAATATCTGCCGCCTCATTCATCTCCACCATAAACGTAGATTCACCCAGCGAAATATTGTCACTGGCCCCACCCGGGTAAATATCTTATCGACCAGACCGATCCGCGCAGACTCTGCCGGGACGAACGATCCGATCTGCGCCAACAACGTAATCAGAGCCGTCTGCCGGAGTAAAGCCGACTTACCTGCCATGTTAGGCCCGGTAATGATCATGATCTGCTGCGTCGAACTATCTAACCATACATCGTTGGCAATGTAACTTTCTCCTACCGGAAGTTGCTTTTCGATTACCGGATGACGTCCCTGCCGGATCTCCAACACATCCGAATCCTCGATCACCGGACGGATGTAGTTGTTGTACTGAGCCACATGGGCAAAAGACAACAGGTAATCCAGACGGGCAATCTGGTTGGCATTGATCTGTATACAGGGGATAAATTCCGTGAGCCACTGGATCAGTTCCGTATAGATCTGTGTTTCCAGTACCAGGATCTTCTCTTCCGCGCCCAGGATCTTTTCTTCATACTCTTTCAGTTCCTGAGTGATGTACCGTTCGGCATTCACCAGTGTCTGTTTCCGGATCCACTCCGCAGGTACCTTATCCTTATGTATATTGCGGACCTCTATGTAATAACCGAATACGTTGTTGAAACCGATTTTCAGACTGGGTATCCCCGTGGCTTCACTTTCCCGTTGCTGGATCTGCAACAGATAGTCTTTTCCCGAATAAGCGATCCGGCGCAAGTCGTCCAGTTCTTCCTTTACCCCGTCCCGGATAAATCCGCCTTTATTGGCCAGCAGCGGCGGGTCGTTGGCTATTTCCCGGGCAATGCGGTCACGCACTTCCGGACACACACTCAACTTCTCTCCTATCCGTTGCAGGCTGGGATTATCGGCCTCCATACAGGCCTGACGGATAGGCTCGATGGCCTGCAGGGCCACTTTGAGTTGCACCACCTCCCGCGGAGAGACACGCCCTACCGCTACTTTCGAAACAATACGTTCGAGATCCCCGATCAACTGCAGGTTCTCTTCCACCAACGCTTTGAAATCGGGACGACGGAAAAAATATTCCACCACATTCAGCCGCTCTTCAATGGCTTTCTGCTCCTTTAACGGAAACACCATCCACCTCCGCAGCAGACGCCCTCCCATCGGACTGATGGTCTTGTCGATCACCTGCAACAGGCTGATCCCTCCCTCGTTCATTGTCGAAAACAATTCCAGACTGCGGATAGTAAACTTATCCATCCGTACATACTGGTCTGCCTCGATACGGGAAATGGAGTTGATATGTCCGATCTGGGTATGCTGGGTAAGTTCGAGATACTACAAAATGGCTCCGGCAGCCACCGTACCGTTTTTCAGGTGTTCCACCCCAAACCCTTTCAGCGTAGTGGTCTGGAAATGACTCAGCAACCTGGCACGGGCACTGGCTTCGGTAAAGACCCAATCCTCCATCTCGAAAGTAAAAAAAACGACTTGTGAAGTTCCCTTCAAACTGTCCGCGCTTCCCCCTTTCGAACAGGATCTCTTTCGGACTGAAGTTATGCAGCAGTTTGTCTACGTAGTCAAATGTACCCTCCGCCGTCAGGAACTCTCCGGTAGAGATATCCAGAAAAGCAACCCCGCAACTGCCTTTTCCGAAATGCACGGCAGCCAGAAAGTTATTCTCTTTGTGATGGAGTACCGTATCGTTGATCGTCACCCCGGGAGTCACCAGTTCGGTGATCCCGCGTTTCACTAATTTCCTGGTGGTCTTCGGATCTTCCAGCTGGTCACAGATAGCTACCCGACGTCCCGAACGTACCAGTTTGGGCAGATAGGTATCCAGCGCGTGGTAAGGGAATCCGGCCATCTCTAGGGTCTTGTTGTTTTTCCCGTTGTTGCGCTTGGTCAGGGTAATGCCCAGGATCTCCGAAGCCTCGATGGCATCTGTAGAGTAGGTTTCATAAAAGTCTCCGCAACGGAACAGCAGGATCGCATCCGGGTGTTTGGATTTGATATCCATAAACTGCTTCATCATCGGGGTCATTTCAATATCTTTGTTCACGTGGCTTATTTTCTGTTTATTAACTGAATTGTCAAACGAAGACAAAGATAACGAATTCCCGGCAATTGACACTAAAAATTTAACAAGCTATTTTTTATGGTAACACTTTAGAGCATCTGCAAAACTGAGAAGAAACAGATATCTTCCCAACGAGTTTAGAAAAAGTGTGGACAAAATTACTTACTCCGTACTTACTTCTTTTCTGTGGAAAATATCGGCAGGAAACGGATTCTCCATTCCGGGACCTCTCTCTTTCCTTGGGAAAAAGATTCTCCGGAACCTACCAAATAATTCTCTGAAAGAAGAGAAAGTAACGAAATAGAACGATCTCCCTCGTAATTCGTAAACCGTCAGATCGTAAATCAAATGACTTTCATTATCTTTGCATCCGGAACAGAAACACGGAAAAGTTTCATTCAGAACATCACACTAAAAGATTTACCAGATTATGGAATACAATTTCAGGGAGATTGAACAGAAGTGGCAGAAACGGTGGGTAGAAGAGCATACCTATGAGGTGAAAGAAGACGAGAGCAAACCCAAGTACTATGTACTGAACATGTTCCCCTACCCTTCCGGAGCTGGTCTGCACGTGGGTCATCCGCTGGGATACATTGCTTCGGATATCTACGCGCGCTACAAACGTCAGCAGGGCTTCAACGTACTCAATCCGATGGGGTACGATGCCTATGGTCTTCCTGCCGAACAATATGCCATACAGACCGGACAACATCCGGCCATTACCACCATAGAGAACATAGACCGCTACCGGGAACAGTTGGACAAGATCGGCTTCTCGTTCGACTGGAGCCGGGAGATCCGTACCTGTGATGCCAGTTACTATCACTGGACACAGTGGGCTTTTGTACGGATGTTCAACAGCTTTTACTGCAACGACGGGAAAAAAGCCCTGCCCATCGAACAGCTGATCCGGACATTCGAAACCCACGGAACCGAAGGATTGAATGTGGCCTGCTCAGAAGAGTTGACTTTTACTGCCGCTGAATGGAAAGCCAAAAGCGAAAAGGAACAACAGGAGATCCTGATAAACTACCGGATCGCTTATCTGGGCAATACGATGGTCAACTGGTGTCCGGCCCTGGGCACAGTACTGGCCAACGACGAGGTAATAGATGGTCTGTCCGAACGGGGTGGACATCCGGTGGTACAGAAAATGATGCGTCAATGGTGCCTCCGGGTATCTGCTTACGCGCAACGGCTGCTCGACGGATTAGATACGGTAGAATGGACCGAATCTCTGAAAGAGACCCAACGCAACTGGATCGGTCGCTCCGAAGGGGCGGAAATGGAATTCAAAGTGAAAGATTCGGATCTTTCCTTCACCATATTCACCACCCGTGCCGACACCATATTCGGAGTAACCTTTATGGTACTGGCTCCGGAAAGCGAACTGGTGTGTCAACTCACCACTCCGGAGCAACAGGTGGAAGTAGCGGCTTATCTGGAACGTACCAAAAAACGTACCGAACGCGAACGGATTGCCGACCGCAGTGTAAGCGGTGTATTCTCCGGTAGTTATGCCATCAACCCATTGACTCATGAAGCGATCCCTGTATGGATCAGCGATTATGTATTGGCAGGATACGGTACCGGAGCCATCATGGCCGTACCGGCACACGACAGCCGCGACTATGCATTTGCCAGACACTTTGGTCTGGAGATCCGTCCGCTGATCGAAGGATGCGACATCAGTGAAGAGAGCTTTGATGCCAAAGAAGGGATCCTGATCAATTCGCCCCGTCCGGGCACTCCCGAAGGAGGATTGGTACTAAACGGTCTGAACGTTGCAGAAGCCATTGTTAAGACCAAAGCGTATATCCGGGACAACAACCTGGGAAGGATGAAGGTAAACTTCCGTCTGCGCGACGCGATCTTCTCCCGCCAGCGGTACTGGGGCGAACCCTTTCCGGTATATTACAAGGACGGAATGCCTTACATGATCGATGAATGCGCATTGCCTGTGGAACTTCCGGAGGTGGCCCGGTTCAAACCGACCGAAACCGGCGAACCACCCCTGGGAAATGCCACCCGCTGGGCCTGGGATACCGTAAACAAACAGGTAGTAGACAATACACAGATAGACCATCAGACGGTCTTCCCGATCGAATTGAACACCATGCCGGGATTTGCCGGATCATCGGCCTATTACCTACGCTATATGGACCCAAAAGACGAACAGTATCTGGTAGCACCGGAAATTGTGAACTACTGGAAAAATGTAGATCTCTACGTAGGAGGTACCGAACACGCTACCGGCCACCTGATCTATTCGCGGTTCTGGAACAAATTCCTGTTCGACCTGGGGGTTTCCGTGGAAGAAGAACCTTTCCGGAAACTGATCAATCAGGGCATGATACAGGGAAGAAGCAACTTTGTATACCGTATCAAAGACTCCAATACATTTGTCTCCCTCCATCTCAAAGATCAGTATGAAGTGACTCCCCTGCATGTGGATGTAAACTTAGTGAACAACGATATTCTCGATATAGAGGCTTTCAAAGCATGGAGACCGGAATTCGCATCCGCGGAATTTATCCTGGAAGATGGAAAATACATCTGCGGATGGGCGGTAGAAAAAATGAGTAAATCCATGTTCAATGTGGTGAATCCGGACAGGATCGTAGAGAAATACGGTGCGGATACGCTGCGTATGTACGAAATGTTCCTGGGCCCGGTAGAGCAATCGAAACCCTGGGATACCAACGGGATCGACGGTGTATACCGTTTCCTGCGCAAATTCTGGAATCTTTTCTACAAAAAAGCAGGTGAATTTACGGTAACCGACGAACCCGCTACCGCAGAAGAGTTGAAATCGCTGCACAAACTCATCAAAAAGGTTACAGGAGACATCGAACAGTTCTCTTACAATACTTCGGTAAGTGCCTTTATGATCTGTGTCAACGAATTGCAAAGCCTGAAATGTCACAAACGCGCTATTCTGGAACCTTTGGTAGTGGTACTGGCTCCGTTCGCACCTCATATCTGTGAAGAGTTATGGGAAAAACTGGGACACTCCACTACAGTATGCGATGCAGAGTGGCCTGCTTACAACGAAGAATACCTGAAGGAAAACACCGTCAACTATACGATTTCTTTCAATGGCAAAGCGCGTTTTACTATTGAATTCCCTGCGGAAGCTATTCCCAAAGAAATTGAAGAGGTAGCCCTGGCAGACGAACGTTCGGAAAAATGGATGGAGGGCAAAACGCCGAAAAAGGTGATCGTGGTACCGAAGAAGATCGTGAATATCGTTCTATAAACAGATCCTGTTACTGACTGACCTAACCTGTTGTTGTATGTACAAACCAACCAAAACTGCTGTGGTCCGTGAATTGAAAGACTATCTTTCGATCACCTTCGGACTATTTTGTTACGCACTGGGATGGGCCGCGTTCCTGATCCCTTACCAGATCACCACCGGAGGCACCACCGGTATCGGAGCGATCATCTATTATGCCACCGGATTTCCGATCCAGTGGACCTATTTCCTGATCAACGCAGTACTCATGATCTTTGCGTTCAGGATCCTGGGAACACGTTTCAGTATAAAGACATCGTATGCGATCTTTATGCTTACGTTCCTGCTCTGGTTTTTACAACAAGTGATCAAAGACGATGCCGGACAGGCCCCACTGGTATTAGGACCGGGTCAGGATTTTATGGCTTGTCTCATTGGTGCAGCACTTTGCGGAGTAGGATTGGGAGTGGTGTTCAACAGCAACGGCAGCACAGGAGGGACGGACATCATTGCAGCGATCGTCAACAAATACAGGGACGTGACACTGGGACAAATGATCATGTATTGTAACATCATTATCATCTCTTCCTGTTACTTTATATTCCACGATTGGCGAAGGGTGATCTTTGGTTTTGTTACCTTATTGATCATTAGTTTTGTGCTGGACTGGATCGTCAACAGTGCCCGGCAATCCGTACAGTTTTTTATATTCTCCAAAGAATACGAAAAGATCGCCGACTGCATCATACGGGACACACACCGGGGAGTGACGGTACTGACCGGAACAGGTTGGTACAGCAAAAATGAAGTGAAGGTACTGGTGGTACTGGCCAAAAAACGACAATCATTAGATATATTCCGTTTGGTCAAAGACATTGATCCAAACGCTTTCATCTCCCAGAGTTCCGTGATCGGAGTCTACGGAGAAGGTTTCGACAGATTAAAAGTAAAATAAACCATGAAACGTACACTTGTTTTCGCGACCAATAACCTTCACAAACTGGAGGAGGTATCTCAGATAGTAGGCGATCAGATCGAACTGCGTAGCCTGAAAGACATCGGATGTAAAGAAGATATCCCCGAAACCGCAGATACATTGGAAGGCAACGCGTTACAGAAAGCACGGTTTATATACGACCGCTACCAGGTAGATTGTTTTGCCGACGATACCGGATTAGAGATCGAAGCCCTTCAGGGAGCGCCGGGAGTATATTCGGCGCGATACGCAGGAGAGGGAAGAGATTCCCAGGATAATATGAATAAGGTACTGCAGGAGCTGCAGGGAGAAACCAACCGCAACGCCCGTTTCCGTACCGCCATTTCCCTGATCTCAGGTGGGAAAGAATACCTGTTCGAAGGAATTATCAATGGCGTTATAACAGACGAAAAGAGGGGAGAAGCAGGATTTGGTTACGATCCTATCTTCCTGCCGGACGGATACCACCAGACATTTGCCGAACTGGGTAATGAAATAAAGAACCACATCAGCCATCGTGCATTAGCCGTACAGAAACTCAGTGACTTTCTGAAAACAACACTGAAATAATTCTTCAAATACTACGCTGATAAAAGGTTCTGTAAAGAATATTTGTTCTTCTATACAGAACCTTTTTTCACCGATCCTCCTGTTTGTCCAACCTTTCACCTCCATAGTGACAGGTGGAATATATACCATCCAACAAAATTCTCATCTACTTTGGAAATTCTTCTACTCTGAGTTTTTCTTATTTTTGCCTTCACACCTTCACATGGATAGCCAATACATTATATATAAACTATTTATGTGTGAAGGCAAAGCTATTTTTCTGCCTTCACCTGCTTTCACACCTTCACCTTACTTTCACAGGTGCATACCCAGCTGTCTGTATAGCAAAGTATATCCCAGTTGAAAACACAAAGAATATCCATCCGTTCCATAAGCAGAGCATCCTTCTTTCCTAAAGAAGAAGCCGTTTGTCTATAGATACAAGGAAGTCCCACGGGCTGGGACATAGCGTTTCCCGGCGGGTGCCCATCAGCCCCTTCCCAGGGCTGAAAAGCCCCGCCTGGGAGACGCTCCCTCTTCCAATGAATCAACAACAAAGTTCCATGCAACGAACCAGATATTCCCTTCCTGACAACCTCAAAGAACTATCACAACAAGTTTGCAAGGTAAACATCAGAAAGAGGAAGACCCGTCTACACGGAAAAGAAAAAAACAGAAAAAAAACAGATACAGGATGAAACCCATAGAGGGTAAGTTTACAAAATAACAGTCAACCCATATCCGGAGGATCAGGTTTAATCCATCAACCAAAACCAGGACGAGACAGGTGAAGGCATGAAGGCACGGTGAAGGCAGAAAAATAGCTCTGCTTTCACACCTAATCCAAACATTATCAAGATAGTATAGCCATAGGTGAAGGCGTGAAGGCAAAAAACGCAAAAATTTTATATAGGAGATCAATAAAGGATGAAAAAAGAATAGGTTTTCTTCTCAAAATACCGTGAACACAAACATATTCTGAGAAAATCCCTTATACAGAATAAACAACTACAGGTAATTT